>NZ_JBHWHY010000003.1:0-299348 GCF_042732265.1 Streptomyces sp. NPDC059788
GGGCACCTCGCCGCTGAGCAGTTCGTGGAGCAGCACGCCGAGCGCGTACAGGTCCGTGTACGGGCCGAGCCGCGGCCGGCGCCCCGCCCGGCACCGCGACCGGCTGCGGCGCGGCAGGCGCCGCCGCGCGCGCCGGCCAGGGCGCGTGCGGATGAAGGAACGGCCGGGTCGGGTCCATCGGCGCGCCCGCCCCCGCACCGGCACGCGCCGCGTCCGCGGTGGGCAGCAGCGGCACCAGGGCCCGGTAGACCTCCTGCGCGTCGGCGGGCCGCTCCTGCGGGTCCTTGCCGAGCAGCCGCAGGACGAGCGCCTCCAGCTGTTCGGGCACGTCCGGCCGGAGCCGGCGCACCGGGACCGGCGGCTCGTACAGATGGCGGTGCAGCACGCCCAGGGCCGTGGAACCGGCGAAGGGCACCTCGCCGCTGAGCAGTTCGTGGAGCAGCACGCCGAGCGCGTACAGGTCCGTGTACGGGCCGACCGTGCCGCCCATGGCCTGCTCGGGCGCCATGTAGGCGGGACTGCCGATGGGCGAACCGGTGCTGGTCAGACGGGTGGTGTCGGTGTCCAGGGCGGCGGCGATACCGAGGTCGAGGACGGTGAGGGTGCCGTCCGGCTTGACCATCACGTTCCGCGGCTTGAGGTCGCGGTGGATGATCGGCACGGCGTGCACGGACGCCAGGACGGCGCACAGCTGGGCGGCGACGCTGACCGCCCACGGCCAGGGGTACGGCTCGTGCTCGGCCAGATGGTCGGCCAGGTCGGCGCCCTCGACGTACTGCATGACCAGGTAGAGGTCGTCGCCGTCGCTGCCCGCGTCGTGGACGGTGACCAGGCCGGGGTGGTCGACCTGGGCGGTGACGCGGCACTCGCGTACGAAGCGGCGGCGCATCTCCTCCGCGTCGGGCGTGCCGGAAACCCGGTCGGGGCGCAGCAGCTTGACGCCTACGCGGCGGTCGAGGCGGCGGTCGTAGGCGATCCAGACCTGGCCCATGCCGCCCTGGCCGAGCAGCGCGGAGAGTTCGTAGCGCTCGGCGACGACACGTCCGTTCAACGCCCCTCCTCCTTGCGGAGGTAGTCGCTCAGCTCGTCCAGTTCGGCGCGGACGCGGTCGATGCGCTGCGGCTGGGCCGGGTAGGGGGCGGCGGGCTGCGGCTGGTCGTACGGGGTGCCGGGCGGCGGTTCGTACGCGGCTTGCTGGGGCTGGTGCTGGGCCTGGGGCTGGTGCTGGGCATGGCCCTGGAAGGCGCTCTGCGTGTGGGTCTGCGCGTAGGGCCAGTCCTGGGGCAGCGGCTCCGGGGCCTGCCTCGGCGGCTGGGGCGGCAGCTGCGCTCCGGCGTACGGATGCGGGGCGGGCGGCATGGGGGCCGGGGCGGGGGCCGGTCCGGGATAGCCGTACGCCGGGCCCGTGCCGGCACCCGCGCCCGGGACCGCGCCGGGAGGCCCGTACGCCGGCCAGGTGTGCGCGACGCGCTGGGCGCGCCCGTCGACGACGAGGAAGTACACGACGGCCGCGGCCATCTGGACGAGGATGAGCACCACGCCGGTGTTCGTCTGCCAGGAGTTCTCGTCCCGGCCGCCGCCGAGCATGATCGCGAAGAGGACGAGGGCCAGGTCGGCGCCGAAGATCCACCAGCCCAGCGGGCGGCGCTGCACGAGGGCGGCGCGCAGCAGCGTCGCCCAGGCCAGGAAGCCGAGGCTGAGCACGGCCAGCGCCACGAAGGCGACCCGCAGCAGGACGACCGTCCCTTGCGATGCGGGACGGTGCGGCGGTGCCGGGACAGGGCCGTGCATTACTGCTCCTGACGGATCAAGGCCCGGCGGGGTGCGGTGTGCTGCCGGGGACATGCTGCGGATGCGTGTGATCGAGCGTATATACGACACCGCAGACGCCGCCGGGGTTGTAGGAAATCAGCCGGGCGTGACCGACCCGTCCGTCAGCCGGGCGTGACCGACCCGTCCGTCAGACCGTCGTGGAGCCCTTGTACGAGCTGCTCGCCCAGGCGGGCGGCGAGGCGCAGGGTCTCCTCGAAGGCGGCCAGTTCGCAAAACCGCCGCCCGTAGCGGTGCTGGTCGGCCAGCGGCAGCCGCGGGAGCTGGAGGCGGCGGACGTCCAGGCGGGTGGCGGTGGACGCGTAGCTGCTGGCCTGCCGGGTGTTGGCGGTGCCGCGCAGGAACCCGGCGAGGAACCAGGGGTCGAGGGCGGCCGGGTCGGGCCGCAGGAGGAAGAGGTTGCGGCCGAGGGCGGCGCCCGCGGTGGCCTCGTCGACGACGCGGGCGACGGCGCCGCCGCCCAGGACGGGCACCACGACGTCCCCGGCCGCCACCAGGACGGGTTCCTCGGCCGGTGCGGTCGCGGCGCCTTCGGGCAGCGCGCCGGTGGGTGCCGTACCGCCGATGACGTCGTGCTCGGTGAGGACGGCGGGCGCGGCGTCCGCGGTCGCGGTGCCGGGGCCGCCTGCGCGCAGCACGAGGGCGCCGGCGCGGGCCAGTTCGCCGACGGTGGTCAGCGGCCAGCGGACGGGCGCGGACTCCGGGCCGGCCGCCGGTCGCGGTGTCAGTTCGGCCGTACGGGACAGGGTGGTGGCCAGCCGCTCGCGCATCCCGGCCAGTTCGGCGAGGCCGCCGGCGGCCGACGGGGGCGGCAGGTGCCGGGCCGGGGCCAGGTCCACGTCGTCGCCGAGCAGGTCGATGGCGGCGAGCGAGCGCCGTACGCCGGGCTGTTCCTCGACCCCACCGTCCTGGTCGAAGGCTTCCCAGGCCTCCAGCGCGGTGGTCCGTACGGCCTGCCAGTCCGGCTTGTCCCGGCCGGGCGCGCCGCCGGCGGCGAGGGCCGCGGTGTCGACGACGAGCAGGTGCGGCGAGGGCGCCGCGGCGGCGCCGGGCTTGCGCAGGACCCACAGGTGCAGCGGGATGCCGTACGGCGGCGCGGACCCGGCGGGCAGGGCGATGACTGCGCGCAGGGCGCCGCGGCGCAGCAGGTCGGCGCGGATGCGGCGGCCGGAGCGGCGGGAGGCGGCGGCGGGCGGCATCAGCAGGACGGCGGTGCCGCCCTCGCGCAGCCGGGCCAGCGCGTGCTGCACCCAGGCCAGTTCGGATTCGGTACGGGCCGGGAAGCCGTACTCCCAGCGCGGGTCGTAGGCCAGTTCGTCGTGGCCCCAGTTGCGTTCGTTGAACGGCGGGTGGGCGAGGACGGCGTCTGCGGCGAGCTGCGGGAAGGCGTCGGCGCGGAGGGTGTCGGCGGCGTGCACGCGCACCTGGGCGCCGGGCGCGCGCAGCGCCAGCCGCAGCGCGGTGAGCGCGGCCAGGTCCGGGTCGGCCTCCTGGCCGTACAGCTCCGTGGCGCCCTCGGCGGCGTGCGAGGCGGCGTCCTCGGCGGCGTCCAGCAGGCTGCCGGTGCCGCTCGCCGGGTCGAGGACGCTGCGGGCGCCGCCGGCCAGCGCGGCCATCAGCCCGGCCGGGCCGGGCGGGGTGAGGGTGTACTGCCGGGGGTTGGCGTCCAGGTGGCGGCCGAGCAGGAACTCGAAGGCCGCGACGGCGCCGCCCTCCTCGGAGGCGAGTCCGGCGGTGGCCCGCACGAGGGCGGCGGACGGCAGGAGGGCGTCGCGGGTCAGGCCGTGTACGGGGTGGTGGCGGCCCAGGTGGGCGGCGAGGACCGATTCGAGGATGGCGGGCAGCATCCCGGCCAGTTCGGTGTCGTCGGCGGCCCCGCTCAACTGGTTCCAGGCGGAGGGCCGGTCGCGGACGAAGAGCAGCACGGCGCCGGCGTGCCGCAGGGCGGTGGCGGCGCCGGCCGGGTGCGAGACGAGCTGTTGCCAGACCCGCTCGCGCAGCGGCACCTCGGCGAGTTTGCCCTGTGCGCGCAGCCAGTGCTCGACGTCGGCGAGGGCGAAGGTGGGGCTGGTCTCCGTACCGCCGACGGGTTTGGGGAAACCGGCGTGGCGGCGGCGCCAGTTGCTGACCGCGGCGCGGCCGACGCCGGCCAGCCGGGCGATGCCGGCGGCGGTCACCTCGGCCGGTTGGCCGGGCGCCGTGCCGTCCGCCGGTCCGTTCCCCGTCGCTGCTGCTGTCTCCGGCACCTGGCTGGCTCCCGTCCGCTCGCCCCTCACCTGCGTGTGGCGCCGAGCATACCCACGAATGCGGCATCACCCTCTTCACGGCGTGAATGGACCCATAACCCAAAGCCATGTTGACTCGGTTCACAGCTAGTGTTGTTATTGACCCACCGCACCGCCGGTTCACACGGCGGGACCAGTTCACTCCTGGTAGGCGGCGCACCGCCGCGCGTCCATCCGCCGATGTCCGCCGCTCTCCGCCGACTTTCCTGATCCACCGCCCGGAAGGGGCCGTATCTCCATGTCGCACCAGATGCACCACCCGCACGCCCCGCAGGCCCCCACGGGCATGCCGCCGCACCAGGCCGCACGCAACGGGCTGGGCGTCGCCGCCCTCGTCCTCGGCATCATCGGCGCGCTCAGCGGCCTGATCCCGCTGTTCTTCTGGCTGGCGGGCATCCTCGGCCTGCTCGCCCTGGTCTTCGGCCTGGTGGGCCGCGGCCGGGCCAAGCGCGGCCAGGCCACCAACAAGGGCATGGCCACCGCGGGCGCCGTCTTCGGCGCCATCGCGCTGATCCTGTCGGTGGTCGGCGTGGTGATCACGGCGACCGCGGTCAACGACGCGGTGAAGGAGGTCAACAAGTCCCTGGAGGGCTCGGAGGCGAAGCCCGAGGACGGGCAGGGCGGCACGTCGGCGAAGAGCTACAAGGGCGGCGCCACCGCCGTCTACGACACGGGCCTGAACGTCACCGTCTCCAAGCCGTCCCCGTACACCGCCGACGAGATCGCGGTCGGCCACGAGCAGGGCCACAAGTCCTACAAGGTCACCGTGCGGATCGAGAACAAGGGCGGCAAGGACGTCGCCGGGGACCTGGTCATGGTCGAGGCGCGGGCCGGCAAGGACGGCAAGGCCGCCGAGCGGATCTACGACAGCAAGGTCGGCTCCGGCTTCAGCGGCTCGCTGCAGCCCGGCAAGACCGCCACCGCCGACTTCGCCTTCGACGTACCGGCCGGCGCCAAGGACCTCGACGTCCAGATCCGGCCCGGCTTCGACCACAAGGCCACCCACTGGCAGCTCGGCCTCTGACCGGCCGGCGCCCTCCGTACGGCCCCTTCTCCCCACACAGGCCGCCGGCCCGGAACCCGCGACACGCGGGACCGGGCCGGCGGCCTGCCGTGCACCGCTTCCGGCCGCCCGCTCCGGTTGCGGCCACCCGCCGCGGCTACTTGGCCGCGAACCGCTCCGGCGCCTCCGTCGGCCCGCCGCCCGTCGGCAGCTTCAGCTTCGGGCAGCCGTTCAGCACCTCGGTCATCGCGTCCTTCTCCCCCTGCGTCACCCACAGCCCGTACTTCTTCTTCACGGCCACCTGGTGCGCCACATAGTCACAGCGGTACGCCTTGTTGGCCGGCAGCCACGTCGCCGCGTCGCCGTCCCCCTTCTGCCGGTTGGCGGAGGCGTCGGCGGCGATCAGGTTCAGCGGGTCGTTGGCGAGCGCGACCCGCTTGCGCCCCGGCCACTGCTGCGCACCCTTCTGCCAGGCATCCGACAGTGCCACGAGGTGGTCTATGTCGACCTTGCTGCGCCCGCGCTCGTACTGCACCGCCTGGCCGGTGTACGGGTCCTTGGTCAGCGTCCCGGAGGCCACCTTGCAGTGCCCGTCGGTGAACCGCACCTCCTTCAGGTCCCGCTTGAGGATGTCGTCCCGCGTCCCGCAGTGGTTGCCGTCCGTGTCGGCCCAGGCCGTGCCGAAGCGGTCGCGGGCATAACCCGTCTTGGGGGCGCGGCCCTTGACCGTGAGCGACCCGACGGCGTGCAGCGCGGTGCCGCCCGCGGCGGGAACGGACGTCGCCGCGCCGCCGTCTCCCCCGGTACCGCCGCCCTTGCCACCGGGGGTACAGCCGGTGAGGGCGAGCAGCGCGGCCAGTCCCGCCGCGGCGACGGCGCCGCGGCGGGCGCTGGGCAGGTTCCGTATGGGGGACAACGACGCGGTCCATATCCGGAGCAAGAGGGACATCCCATCTCGAAAGAGGCGACAATACCGGCCGGTTCGACGGCCTCGGATATCTTTTCGGAAGTTGAGAGTAAGGACGCCCATGGACACGGCCGCAGCAACCGCGGCGAGCGGCAGGACGACGTCCGCGCCCGTCGCCGGGGCCGGGTTCGCCCCCGCCCCCGGCCGGCTCCGCGCCCGGACCGCCACCCTGCTCGGCCCCCGGCTGCTCCCGTACTGGACCGCCGCGGCCCTCTTCGCCGTCTTCTTCGCGATCTCCGCCCTGCGGTTTCGCGCGATGGCGACGGCTTCCTGGGACCTCGGGATATTCGAACAGGCCGTACGGGCCTACGCGCACCTGCGCGCCCCCGTCGCCGACCTCAAGGGCCCCGGCACCAACCTCCTCGGCGACCACTTCAGCCCCGTCCTCGCCCTGCTCGCCCCCCTCTACCGGGTCTTCCCCGGCCCCCTGACCCTCCTGTTCGCGCAGGCCTTCCTCTTCGCCCTGTCCGCCGTGCCGGTGACCCGGGCCGCCGTCCGCGCCCTCGGGCAGGGCCGGGGCCTGGCCGTCGGCGTCGCGTACGGGCTGTCCTGGGGGCTGCAGAAGGCCGTCGACTTCGACTTCCACGAGATCGCCTTCGCCGTACCGCTGATCGCCTTCGCGCTCGAAGCGGTGCTGCGCGGCCGCTGGACCGCGGCGGTGTGCTGGGCGGCGCCGCTCGTCCTGGTCAAGGAGGACCTGGGGGTGAGCGCCGCCGCCATCGGCGCGCTGATCCTCGTACGGGCGCGGCGCGCCGTGCCGCTCGCCGTCGCGCTGGTCGCGTTCGGCCTCGTCGCCGCCGCCGTCACCCTCGGCGTGATCATTCCCGGCTTCAACGGCTCCGGCTCGTACGACTACTGGAACAAGCTCAGCGGCGAGGGCGGCCCGGCCCCCCGCATCCCGCCGGACACCGCCGTACGCACCCTGCTGTGGATCGTGCTGCCCACCTCCGGGCTGCTCGCGCTGCGTTCACCGCTGCTGCTGGTCGCGCTCCCCACCCTCGGCTGGCGCTTCATCTCCCACGAGCCGCACTACTGGGGCGTCGACTGGCACTACAACGCCGTCCTGATGCCGGTGGTCTTCCTGGCCCTGGCCGACGCCCTGCCGCGGACGCTGGTCTCCACGCGCCCCTGGGTACGCGCGTACGCCCACCACCTGCCCGCCGCCGTACTGGCCGCCGCGCTGGCCCTGACCACCACACTCCCCCTCGCCCGCCTCACCGAGGCCGGCACCTACCGCAAGCCGCCCGCCGCGACGGCCGCCGAACACCTGCTGGAACGTATCCCCGACGGCGCCACCGTCGAAGCCGACATACGGCCCATCTCCCGGCTGACCGACCGCACCCGGGTCTTCTGGATAGGGGACACCCGGGGCATCGCCCCCGATTACGTCGCCGTGGAGCTGCGCGACGGCCGGGGGCCCGAACAGGCCCAGGACGACGCCCGCAAGCGCCACCCCAAGGCCGTGTACGACATCCTCGGGGCCGCCGGTGACGTGACGGTACTGCGGCGGACGGGACGGCGCTGACCGCATGCTCCGGGCCGGCCCCGGCCCCGTAATTTCACGGGACAGGCCCGGACCCGCCTGCGTACGGTGGCCCGATGACCACCGGCCCCACGCGCACCCGCACCGACGTAGTCGTCCTGAACGGCGGCTCCAGCTCCGGCACTTCGACCATCGTCCGGCAGCTCCAGGGGCTCCTGCCCCGCCCCTGGCTGACGTTCGGCGTCGACTCCTTCATCGAGGCGCTGCCGCCGTCGCTCGTCACACCGGAAGCCTCCGCGGCCGCGCCGGGCCTCGGCCTCGCCCCCGACGGCAGCATCACCGTCGGGCCGGTCTTCCGCGCCCTGCAGACCGACTGGCAGGAGGGCGTCGCGGCCATCGCCCGCACGGGCACCGGCGTCCTCCTGGACGAGGTCTTCCTCGGCGGCGGCGCCGGCCAGGAACGCTGGCGCCGCACCCTGAAGGGCCTGTCGGTGCTGTGGGTCGGCGTACGCTGCGCCCCCGAGACGGCCGCCGCCCGTGAGGCCGCGCGCGGCGACCGCGTCACCGGCATGGCGAAGTCCCAGGCCGAACTGGTCCACCAGGGCGTCGCCTACGACATCGAGGTCGACACCACCGACACCGACCCGCTCACCTGCGCACACCGGATCGCCGCCCACGTGGTGTGAGGGCGGGCCGGGCCCCGGCTCACTGCCAGTGCGGACGCCCGCTCTGCATCTCACAGCTCAGCGTCGCGCCGTGCGAGTCCTTCGTGGTCAGACCGAGGTGGGCCTTCTTGCAGAACTGGCCGCGGCGGTAGTGGTTGCCGGACGGCGCGAGGATCACCCCGTCGTCCGAAGCGCCGGAACCGGAGCCGGAACCGGAGCCGCCGGAGGACGACCCGCCGGACCCGCCGGAGGAAGAGCCACCGGAACCGGAACCACCGGAGCCCGAGCCTGCGCCGGTCCCGTGCGTCTTACGCGCCGGCGCGGGCGGCTCGGCCGCCTCGGGCGTGGGCGCGGGCGCGGCGGACGACGGCGTGGCACTCGGGCTCGGACTCTCGGACGGCGACGCGGACGGCGAAGGCGTGGCCGGGGCCGAGGCGGAAGCCGTCGCGGACGGGCTCGCCGCGCCGCCCTTGTCCGCACCGCCGTCCGGAGTGCATCCGGAGAGGGCGACCAGCGCCGCGGTGATCAGGGAGGCGGCGGACAGGGCGGCGCGGCGGGGTCTTATCACGGTGGAAACATCCAGTTCTCGATGGTCGGGTGCCCCCGTGGGACCCACGAGGCAGCCCGACCATAGAGCGATATCTCCCACCGGTCACCGTCAAGGTGCCTGAATGGGGCGGAAGACGGCAGAAACGCCGCTACGCCCGGCGCGGCGAGCACAGCGGGGACGTAGCGGCGGGTGTAGCGGCCGGCCTCAGCCGAAGGTGGAGCGCATTTCGTCGGCAACGCTGTGCCGCGAGGTGCCCACCTCGGCGCCGGAGCCGGACGGGGGCCCGGCGTCCACGACCGTCACGGTCTCGGCGATGAGGCGCAGCATGTTGACGTACACCGGCAGCTCGGTCAGCGACGGGGTGCTGAGGGAGAGCGTCAGCAGCTGGGAGCGGCTCGGGACGGGAATCTGCGCGTCCACGCGGGCGATGCCGAGCGGCTCCGCGCCCTCGGACGGCACCCATTGCGAGCCGTGGAAGGACACCACGCACGGACCGGCGGGCACCCGCGTCACGCTGACTTCCGTCGTCGTGTGGGACAGCGCCTCCGCGAGCCCGGCGGCGACGATGTCGGCATCGGCCGCGTCCGCGTCGTCGAGCCGGGCGACCACCGATGCGGTGCTGACGCGGTCGTCGTCCATGCCCACGAAGCAGACACCGGCGTAGAACGCCCCGTCGTCGGCGAAGGTCCCGGCCATCTCACCGTAGACGGCCGCCATGGTGTCGCGCTGGAGATCGGTCCCTTCGGACCAGACGAGGTCCGCCATCTCCTGAACGCAGTCCTCGCGGTAGGCGTCGTCGCCTTCGAGCCCGAGGGTGTGGAACCCGTCCGGTATCTCGATATGGAGCTGAGTGGACTGGGTCATGGCCTTCCGGAGGGGGTGTTGGGGGGTGAAGTTGGGGTGTTGCGGGGGTTCGGGATGGCAAGGGCGAGGCCTTGGTCGTCGTCAGGGGCCATGTCTCCCGCCATCCGGTCCCCGGGCGCGATGATCCGCCAGCCGTCGGCCCGCGCTATGCGCCGGGCGGCCTCCGGTCCGCATCCGCGGTAGTGGTGCACAAAGACGATGAAGGCGACGTCGGCGAAGAGGTCGGAGCGCTCCTCGTGCTCCGCGCGCGCGTGCGTACTCAAGTACTTGAGACGCGCCCGGAGCGGGTACCCCACTTGGCCGGGCGACATGATCTTCGCCGCTTCCGCACGCAACTTGGGCAGGAGGGCCCGGAAGTGGTCTTCCCAACGGGCCGGGTCCCGGCTCCATTCGCGGGCGAGCCGCCGGGGGCCGACGTAGATCCGGACCAGGTAATCGAGGCGGGGCGTGCTCTCGACGACCGCGTTCGCGAGGAACGCGCAGACGTACCAGAGCACTATGAGTGCCACAGCAACCGGCAACACCAGCCACTGCAGCACAAACCACACCAGGAGCCAGGTCCGGGAGAGGTATGCGGGCCCGCCGCCCGTTTCCTGTCGATGAACCATGCTCACCCCTCGGTCGCGGTCTGGTAGCTGCCCACTCCTGCGCTGACGGCGCCCTGCCCGACGAGCGGGCCCTTGGACCACCAGGACATGGGGTCGAGGGTGCCGTCCGCCCGGAGGGCCGCCTTGAAGGAATCGGCGTCCGCGACTCCGGGGATCCTCTTCAGCGTCTGCGCCCAGCCTTGTTCCTTGATGCCGGACGCCATGTTGTTGCTGACATGGCTCTCCCAGGCCAGCTTCATCCGGTTGGAGAAACCGCCGTTCGCCTCGAAAACCCGCCCCGCGGCACGCTCGATGGGGCCGAGACTTCTACCCCTCGCGAGGTCGTCGCTGGAGGCGATGCCCCGCTGCACCAGTCCCTCAAGGTGGTTCACCTGGGCCACCTTGTCCACGTCGTTCACCACGCTGCGCGCACCCGTCGCCGTGTCGATCAGCTCCCTGGACCCCACCCGGATCTTCACCTTCCCAAGCACCCCCGCCTTCGCGAACTTGCCGAACGGCAACACCCCCACGGCATCCATACCGAGATCCGTCCAGCTCACCTTGGCCCCGCCCAGCTTGGCCCCGGCGTGTGCCGCCAGCGAGCCCAGGGACAGCGCGCCGCCCGCCAGGGCGAGGGCGCCGGACAGCGGCGGGCACCACATGGTGAGGAGGGAGAGGACGCCCAGGACGCCGGCGATGTTGCCGAGCCAGTCACCGATCGTCTTCAGCAGGTCGGCGTGCTTGACGCACCATTCCTTGATCGCGTGGCCCAGGCGCTTGAAGGCGTCCCCGAGCCGCTCGAAGAGGCTGATGTCCGGTGCGTTCTTGTTGGCCTTGCGCAGTCGGTCGGCGACGTCCCGCGCGTCGGACTGGTGGTGTTCGAGGAGTTCCTTGGCCTTCTTGATGATGTCGTCGAGCTCGTCCTTGGCCGCGTCGAGACGCTTGCCCACGGTGTCGAGTTCCTGGCCGGCGGACTTCAGCCGGGCCTGGGCCGCGTCGAGCTTGCTCTGTGCCTCGTTGAGCGCCGCCTGGTCGGTGTAGTACTGGCCGGCGAGCCGGAAGGCCGGGGCCGAGGCTGCCTGGTTGTAGTCGTTCGTCGCCCGGTCGTGGGCCGCCTCTTGCGTCTTGATGCGTTCCTTGGCCGCCTTGGCCTCGGCCTCGTACTGGCGGGCCGTGTTCTGGTAGCCCGACAGTTTGCCGCGCCAGCCGCCGAGCTGGGTGGACGCCTGCTTCAGCGCGTCGACGCTGTCGGAGAGGGATTTCGGCAGGTCGCCGACGTGCTGGCTGAAGGCGTTCGCCGCCACGCCTTCCCACGTCTTGCCGCCCTTGGCGATGCCCATGAGCGTCTTGTGGGCGCTCTCCAGACCGCCGGACGCTCGGTTGATCTTGTTGCTGAGGTCCTCGACGCTCTCGACCTTGCCCGGGGCCGGGTCGAAGCCGAGGCCGGGGAAGTCCTTGTCGTCGCTCACCGGGCGCCCGCCCCGGGGCCGGACGACGGGGCCGGTGCCGGTGCCGACGGCCGTGGGCCGGCCGGGTACGCGCCCACGTTGGGCGGTGCCGACGGGGCCGGCATCGGCGGGGCCGCGCCCTTGGACATGGCGTCCCGGATGGCCCTTTCCGTCTCCTCGTAGTTGTTCTTGGTGGCCTTCAGCTTCTCCTCGATCTGCTGGGTCCCCTTCGCGATCTTCTTGATCGCGTCGTCCCAGCTGTCGTGGAACTCGTCACAGGCGTGGTCGAGGGCCACACTGCCCGTGCTCTTCGGCCCGACGCGCTCAAGGGCGTCGAGGGCTTTCTCCATGTCCTCGCGCCCGGTGGCCAATTGCCGCAGAAGCCGGTCGAGTTCCTGTGTCTCGACCTGTAACTTGCCGCCCAACGTGCTCCCCCGCCTCTCGTCCGGTCTGCCACGGCATCGTAATCAAACGCCTCGGGAGGGGAACCGCACCCTTGGGCGGTTCCCCTCCCTCGCGACAGCCGGCCTCCCGGCCCGGGTTCAGCCCAGCACCGTCGTCAGGAACTCCCCCACCCACGCGAGCAGTTCCCGGCCGACCAGCGGTTTGCCGCCGATCTTGCCGGTGGACGGGCGCGGTACCAGGATCTGGCGGGTGGCGGGCTTGAGGATCGTGCGGGGGTACAGGCGCTTGAGGCGCAGTTCCTGCGACTCGCGCAGTTCGACCGGGCCGAAGCGGATGTTGGAGCCCTGGAGGGTGATGTCCGAGACGCCGCTGGAGCGGGCGAGCATGCGCAGCCCGGCGACCAGGAGGAGGTTCTCGACCGGCTCGGGCAGCTTGCCGTAGCGGTCGGTCAGTTCCTCGCGGACCGCCGCGATGTCGTCCTCCGAGGTGGCGGCGGCGATCGCCCGGTACGCCTGGAGGCGCAGCCGCTCGCCCGGCGCGTAGTCGTGCGGGACGTGCGCGTCCACCGGAAGTTCGATCTTCACCTCCAGCGGCGGCTCCTCCTCCGCGCCTCCCTCCAGGGACGCCCGGTAGTCGGCGACGGCCTCGCCCACCATGCGTACGTACAGGTCGAAGCCGACGCCCGCGATGTGGCCGGACTGCTCGCCGCCGAGGAGGTTTCCGGCGCCGCGGATCTCCAGGTCCTTCATCGCGACGTACATGCCCGCGCCCATCTCCGTGTGCTGCGCGATGGTCGCCAGGCGCTCGTGGGCGGTCTCGGTGAGGGGCTTCTCCGGCGGGTAGAGGAAGTAGGCGTAGCCGCGCTCGCGGCCCCGGCCGACGCGGCCGCGCAGCTGGTGCAGCTGGGACAGGCCGAAGTTGTCGCCGCGCTCGACGATGAGGGTGTTGGCGTTGGAGATGTCGATGCCCGACTCGACGATCGTCGTGGAGACCAGCACGTCGAACTTCTTCTCCCAGAAGTCGACCACGACCTGTTCGAGCTGCGCCTCGCCCATCTGGCCGTGCGCGGTCTGGATACGGGCCTCCGGCACGATCTCGCGCAGCCGGGCGGCGGCCCGGTCGATGGACTCGACACGGTTGTGGATGTAGAAGACCTGGCCCTCGCGCAGCAGTTCACGCCGGACGGCGGCGCCGATCTGCTTCTGCTCGTACGGCCCGACGAACGTCAGGACCGGATGCCGCTCCTCCGGCGGCGTGGTGATCGTCGACATCTCGCGGATGCCGGTCACCGCCATTTCGAGCGTACGGGGAATGGGCGTGGCGGACATCGTCAGCACGTCCACGTTGGCACGCAGCTTCTTCAGCTGCTCCTTGTGCTCGACGCCGAAACGCTGCTCCTCGTCCACGATGACCAGGCCCAGGTCCTTGAACTTGGTCTCGGAGGAGAACAGGCGGTGGGTGCCGATGACCAGGTCGACCGAACCGTCCTTGAGGCCTTCGAGGGTGGCCTTGGCCTCGGTGTCCGTCTGGAAGCGGCTGAGCGCCTTCACCACGACCGGGAACTGGCCGTACCGCTCGGTGAACGTACCGAAGTGCTGCTGCACCAGCAGCGTCGTCGGCACCAGCACCGCGACCTGCTTGCCGTCCTGGATGGCCTTGAACGCCGCCCGCACCGCGATCTCGGTCTTGCCGTAGCCGACGTCGCCGCAGATCAGCCGGTCCATCGGGACGGACTTTTGCATGTCCTCCTTGACCTCGGCGATCGTCGTGAGCTGATCGGGCGTCTCCGCGTACGGGAACGCGTCCTCCAGCTCGCGCTGCCAGGGGGTGTCCGGCCCGAAGGTGTGGCCGGGCGCCGCCATCCGCGCCGAATACAGCTTGATCAGGTCGGCGGCGATCTCCTTGACGGCCTTCTTGGCGCGCGCCTTGGTCTTCGTCCAGTCGGCGCCGCCGAGGCGGTGCAGCGTCGGCGCCTCGCCGCCCACGTACTTGGTGACCTGCTCCAGCTGGTCGGTGGGGATGTACAGCCGGTCGCCGGGCTGGCCGCGCTTGGCCGGCGCGTACTCCACGAGCAGGTACTCGCGGGTGGCTCCCTGGACCGTACGCTGCACCATCTCGATGTAGCGGCCGACGCCGTGCTGCTCGTGGACGATGAAGTCGCCCGCCTGGAGCGTCAGCGGGTCGATGGTCTTACGGCGGCGGGCCGGCATCCGGCCCAGCTCCTTGCTGGCCGACTTCTGGCCCGTCAGGTCCGTCTCGGTCAGCACCGCCAGCTTCCGGCCCGGGTCGACGAAACCGTTGTCGAGGGACCCGCACGAGACGTGCACGACCGACGGCGACAGCTCGCCCAGCTCCGGGTCGAGACGGGCCGCGATGCCCTCGTCGCCCAGCACCTCGACCGTACGGGCGGCCGGGCCGTGCCCCTCGGTGATGAACACCGACCGCCAGCCCTCGGCGATCCAGCGCTTGGTGTCGGCCAGCGCCCGCTGCGTGTCGCCGCGGTACGTCTCCGGGGCGTGCATCCCCAGCTTGAGGGTGTCCTCGTCCAGCTCCTCGTCGGCGGCGAACGGGCTCACCGTCCACCACATCATGCCCAGTTCGCGCGCCCGGTCCCGGACGTCGGCGATGCCCCAGAGGGAGGCGGCACCGACATCGATGGGGGCCTGCCCACCGCCCGCACTGGCCGCCCACGACGCCTGGAGGAACTCCTGCGAGGTGGCCACCAGGTCGGCGGCGCGCGTGCGCACCCGCTCCGGGTCGCACACCACCGTCATGCTGCCCCCGGGCAGCACGTCGAGCAGCAGCTCCATGTCGTCGACCAGCACCGGAGCCAGCGACTCCATGCCCTCGACGGCGATCCCCTCGGAGATCTTGCCCAGCAGCTCGCCCAGCTCCGGGTGCTGCTCCGCGAGGTCCGCGGCGCGCGCCCGCACCTGGGCGGTCAGCAGCAGCTCACGGCACGGCGGCGCCCACAGGCCGTGCTCCGCCACCTCCAGGGACCGCTGGTCGGCGACCTTGAAGTAGCGGATCTCCTCGACGTCGTCGCCCCAGAACTCGATCCGCAGGGGGTGTTCCTCGGTCGGCGGGAAGACGTCCAGGATGCCGCCGCGCACCGCGAACTCGCCGCGCTTCTCGACCAGTTCGACCCGCGCGTAGGCGGCTGCCGCCAGCCCCTCCACGACCTCTTCCAGGTCCGCCGTCTGCCCCGTGCGCAGCGCCACGGGCTCCAGCTCGCCCAGGCCCTTGACCTGCGGCTGGAGCACGGACCGTACGGGTGCGACGACCACCTGGACGGGGCCCGCGGTCGGGTCGTCCTGGCTGGGGTGGGCGAGGCGGCGCAGCACCGCCAGGCGGCGGCCGACCGTGTCCGAGCGCGGCGAGAGCCGTTCGTGCGGCAGCGTCTCCCAGGAGGGGTACTCCACGACCGCGTTCTCCTCGCCGGCCGGCATCAGCGAGCGCAGCGCGGCGGCCAGGTCCTCGGCCTCCCGGCCGGTGGCGGTCACGGCCAGGACCGTACGGCCGGTGCGGCGGGCGAGGGCGGCGACGGAGAACGGCCGGGCGGCCGGCGGGCCGACCAGGTCCACGTGGGGACGGTTGCCGTCACCCGCGGCCCGCACGGCTTCGGCGAGCGCCGGGTCCTGGACGACGGCGTCGAGCAGACCAGTCAGGCTCATGAGAAAAGGCTTTCCGTCCCGGTGAGGCGAACAACGCGAGCAGCCCGACACGTGCGACGGGCCGGGTTTCAACAAGAGTACGACTCCCTGCTGACACCCGCGTTCCACTCGCCCCACCGGCCGGGTCCGGGCGTCGCGAAGCGCCGTTCCGGTTACGGCCCCCGCATGGAAAAGTGTCATTTACACGGAACAGCCGAGGGGGGCACGTGAGCCGCAGCAGCAAGGGATGGGACACGAGCGGGAGGCCGGGCGGGGAGGCGGGGCGGAGAGGGAGTACGGAGCCGGGCCCGGTGTCCGCTGTGGACGGCACCCGGATACCGGCGGAGGACGGCGACCGGATGCCGGGCGCGGAGGGCGCGCGGAGGACTGGGGCGGGCGGGGCGGGCGGGGCGGTTTCCGCGTCCGGCAGGCCGGGGCCCGGGGCGGACGGGGCGGGTCCGACGACCGGCGGGGCGGTTCCCTCGTCCGGCGGCCCGGTGCGCGCCACGCCCGCTCCTGCCGTACCACCAGCCCCTGCCGTACCGATGGCACCCGCCGTACCGCCCGACCCCGCCGCCCCTTTACCCGCCAAGCGCGGCCGCGTCGTCGCCGCCCTGATGCTCTGTATGGCGCTCGCCGCCCTCGACTCGACCATCATCGCCACCGCCGTCCCGCAGATCGTCGGTGACCTGGGCGGCTTCGCCGTCTTCTCCTGGCTCTTCTCCGGATACCTGCTCGCCGTCACCGTCACCCTGCCGGTCTACGGCAAGCTCTCCGACACCTTCGGCCGCAAGCCCATCCTGGTCGCCGGCGTGATCATCTTCCTCGTCGGATCGCTGCTGTGCGCGGCCGCCTGGAACATGGCCTCCCTCATCGCCTTCCGCGTCCTGCAAGGGCTCGGCGGGGGCGCCCTCCAGGGCACCATCCAGACCGTCGCCGCCGACCTCTACCCGATGAAGGAACGCCCCAAGATCCAGGCCAAGCTGTCCACCGTATGGGCGACCTCCTCGGTCGCCGGGCCCGCCCTCGGAGGGCTGCTCGCCGCGTACGCCGACTGGCGGTGGATCTTCCTGGTCAACCTGCCGGTGGGCGCCCTCGCGCTCTGGCTGGTCGTACGGCACTTCCGCGAGTCGCTGCCCGCCCGCGACCGCACCCGGCGCCCCCGCGTCGACTGGCCCGGCGCACTCACGATCTTCGCCTGCGGCGGGCTGCTGCTGACCGCCCTCGTCCAGGGCGGCGTCGCCTGGCCCTGGCTCTCCGCCCCGTCCCTGCTGTTCTTCGCGGGCAGCGCCGTGTGCGCGGCGGCCACCGTCGTCATCGAGCGCCGCGCCGCCGAACCGATCATCCCCGGCTGGGTCTGGCGCCGCCGTACGATCTCGGCCGTCAACCTCGCGCTCGGCGCCGTCGGCCTGCTCATGGTCGCGCCGACCGTCTTCCTGCCCACCTACGCCCAGGCCGTCCTGGGCCTGGGCCCCATCGCCGCCGGTTTCGTCCTGTCCACGATGACCCTGAGCTGGCCGGTGTCCGCGGCCCTGAGCAGCCATGTCTACAACCGCGTCGGCATCCGCGCCTGCTCCATGATCGGCATCGGCACCGCCACGCTGGTGCTGCTCGCCTTCCCGCTGCTCCCCTACCCCGGCGCCGCCTGGCAGCCCGCGCTGATCATGTTCGCGCTCGGCGCCGCCCTCGGCCTCTTCCAGCTGCCGCTGATCATCGGCGTACAGTCCTCGGTCGGCTTCGAGGAGCGCGGCACCGCGACCGCCTCGATCCTCTTCTGCCGCCAGGTCGGCCAGTCCGTAGGCGCCGCCCTCTTCGGCGCCGTCGCCAACGCCACCCTCAACGGCCGCCTGGAGGCCGCGCCCCCGGACATCCGGCCGGGCCTGCCCGGCGACCTGGACTCCGTCTCGCACGCCCTGGCCCGCGCCGGCGCCCTCACCGACCGCGCCGCCGACTACCTGCGGCGCGCCGTGGACGCCACCGTCGAGCACGTCTACATCGGTGCCGCGGTCGCCGCCGGCCTCTCCTTCCTGGTCCTCCTGCTGCTCGCGCCGCGCCGCTTCCCGGTCCACGGGGAGCCCGCGCCCGCCGAGGGGGCCGCCGGTACGGGCGGGACCGCCGGTACGGGCGGCACGGCCGATCCGAGCGGTACGACCGGTACGGACGCCGCCGTCAAGGAGACCGCCGTCAAGGAATCCGCCGCCGAGTCCGCCCGGCGCAACGGCTGACCGTCAGGGCGCCCGCCGGGGAAAGGGCGGGCGCCCCTCGGTGCCCGCCGCTCTCCCCGCACGGTTCGCGGCCCGCGTCACTGCTGCCCTTCCGGCAGCCGCGGCAGCTTCGTCTCCAGGGTGTCCTCGTTGTCGGGGTCCACCGGCGCCCGCGTGTCGGACCCGGCTCCGGCGGCGGCCGAACCGTGATCGGCACCCGTGGCCGCACCGGACGTACCGACCTCACCGGACACGCGAGTCTCGCCGGGCTCACTGGACGCACCGGGCTCACCAGCCTCGGTGACCCCACCGGACTCGGTGACCCCACCGGCCCCCACGCCCGCCGCGTCTCCCGCGCCCTCAGCGTCCTCCGCCGCGCCGCCGGCCTTCTCCAGCAGCACCGTGCCGCCGTCCGCCCGCGTCGTGGCCCCCGCCTCCCCGGCCTCCCCGGCGTCCCCGGCCGTCGGCTCGTCCTCGTCCGGCGCCTTGCCCGTCAGGGCCGCCAGCGTGTTGCGGACGTGCGTCATGTGCTCGCGCACCTTCTCGCGCCGCTCCGCGTGCTCGCGCAGCGTCCGCTCGGTGGCCCGCTCGATCCGCTCGACCTCGACCCTGGCCTGCGCCAGCTGGTCCGCGGCGCGCGCCTCGGCGTCCTCGTCGCGGTGCCGCGCCGCCTCCTCGGCCTCCGCGAGGAGGCGCTCCGCCTCGGCGACCTTGGCGCGGCCCAGTTCCTCCAGCTCCGCCACCCGCTGTTCGAGGTCGGCCTCCTGCGCCGCGAGGTCGCGGCCGGCCGCCTCCCACTGCTCGGTCTGCTCCTGCTCCAGCTCCCGCAGCGTCGCGGTCGTACGCCGTTCCATCTCGTGCAGCGCGTCGGCCGCCGCGGTCCGCCACTGACCGGCGTCCTTGACGGCCGCGGCCTCGATCTCGTCCGCCTCGGCCCACGCCGCCTCGACCGAGCGGCGCGCCCGGTCCTCGGTCTCGTCCCGCAGCTCCTGGCCGGCCCGGCTCGCGGCCTCCTGGATCTGCCGCCCGTACGCCTCGGCCTCCTCGCGCGCCTCCTCGGCCGCCTGCTCGGCGTCCGAACACAGCCGCGCCGCCTCCGCCTCGGCCGTCGTCAGGATCAGCCGGGCCTGCTCGCCCAGCGACTCGTACGTCTGCGGCGGCAGCTGCCGTACGTACTCCTGCAGCTCCGCCAGCTCGGCCGTCATCTCGTTGGCGAGGACCGTCAGCCGCGCGGCGCGCTCCCAGCAGGAGTCACGGTCGACCGAAAGCCCTTCCACCCGGCGGTCGACATCCTCGGGACGGTAGCCACGTCCTCGTACGATCTCGAACCCATGAGGCGAAACCGATGCACTCATCCCTCTAGCCCCTCTCCGACGTGCGGCGCGATGGTGCGCACATCTTTCTGGATCGATTCGAAGCGACCGTTACGCGACACTCCGCCCCTTTCAATGCTCCAGGATGCGTCAATTGTTGCCAGAAGTCGGAATCGGGACATCTTCGCGGAGCGCCTGGAAGAGCCGCCGCGCTCCCTGCTCGTCCCACTCCACCACATCGCCCAGACCACCCAGATCCACCCCGGGGTTCGCCACCGGAACGGTGGTCGCCGCACCCGCCCCGTCCGAGATCTCCTTCATCGCCCAGCCGAGGCGCGCCAGGTCCTGCACCCCCGCCTCCCGGTCCACGGTCAGCGCCGACAGCGCCGCGTCCAGCGCCGGGACCAGGGCGAACGGGTTGAGCAGCACACCGGCCCCGAGCATCTTGTCGCCGAGCGCGCCGATCAACCGCCGCTGCCGCCCGACCCGGCCCAGGTCACCCTCCGGGTCCGTATAACGCGCCCGTACGTACGCCAGTGCCCGCACTCCGTCCATCTCCTGGCAGCCCGCCCGGAAGTCGGCACCCGACTTCTCATCCTTGAGCGGTTTGTCCAGACACATCCGTACCCCGCCGAGCGCGTCCACCACCTTCACGAAGCCCAGGAAATCGACCTCGGCGTAGCGCGTGATCCGCAGCCCGGTCGCCTGCTCCACGGTGCGCGTCAGCAGCTTGGGGCCGCCCTCCGCGAACGCCACATTGACCTTGTTCCTGCCGTGGCCGGGGACCGCCACATAGCTGTCCCGCGGCAGGCTCACCAGGTAGGGGCCGCTGTCCCCGTGGTGCAGCACCATGATCGTGTCGGTGTTCAGGCCCTGGTCGTTGCCGACGTGCAGCTGCTTGCGCTGCTCGGGCGTCAGGCTCTCACGACTGTCCGAACCGACCAGCAGCCAGTTCGTGCCCTTGCCCGGTGCCGGCCTGCCGGAGTAGTCGGCGAGGGCGTCGGTACGGCGCGCCTGATCGCCCGCCCACACGTACAGCGCCACCCCGCCCGCCACCACCAGCACCACCAGAACCAGCAGCACCAGCACGATCCGCTTCGGCCAGGACAGCCGGCGCCGCCGCCGCGGACGACGGCCCCCGTGCCCGGCGCGGTACAGCGTCGACGTGCCCTCCGGCGACGGAGGCTGCGATGACCACGACGGCTGACCCATATACGAAGGATCATGGTGACCCGGCCGTCCCGCAGGTCAAGCGCCGCCACAGGCGGCACACCGGCAACCGGCGCACCGCCCGCACCACCCCCGCGGCGGCCTACAGCAACCCGTCCCACATCTGTTCGAGCAGCACCGACCACCACGTCTCCGACGACCCCAGCGCCGGCGCGTCCAGCGCCACCAGCTGCGCCTGGAAGTCCACCGTCCAGCGCCCCGCCTGCTCCGGCGTCAGCCCGTACCGCAGCCGCCACATCCGGCCCAGCATCGCCAGACAGCGCACGAACTCCGGCAGCCCGCTGTTCACGAACTGCGGCGCCGCCGGCTGCCCACCGGGCCCCGCCGCGGCACCCCCGTCCAACGGCACCGCCACGATGTGCGCCGTCCCGTACTGCACACACAGCTGACGGCCGAAGTCGTTGCCCATGACCAGGTACGACCCCGCGTCGGCCGCCGGCCGCACCCCGCGCTCCGCCGCCAGCTCCGCCAGCGTCGGCACCGGACGGCCCGGCTGCGCCTGCGCCCAGAAGAACGGCCCGAAGTCCAGCGGCAGCCCGGCCCACACCAGCGTGTGCGCCACCACCTCCGGCACCCCCTGCCGGGAGACCGCCCGCTGGTCGAAACGGAACACCCCCTGCGGGCCGAACGCCTGCTCCAGCTCCTGCCCGAACACCTGCGGCGGCACCGGGGGCACCGGCTGCACCTGGGACGGGTGCGGCAACGGCGCCCGCACCGGCGCCGGCCGCGCCGGACCGTCCGCCACCTGGTGCAACTCGCCCTGATGCTCCACGAGATGACGCACACCCTGCTGCCGCGAGGCGTGCTCCGTCCCGTACGCCGCGGTGTGGCTGATCCGCACCTGCGGCCAGGTCTCCCGGACCATCCGCGCGCAGTAACCGCCCGGCAGGTCGCACGACTCCAGCTCCGTGTGGAGCTCCAGCACCTGCTGCGGCGGAATGTTCATCCCGCGCAGCTCGTGCAGCAGCTGCCACTCCGGATGCGGCGCGCCCGGCGCGGAACGCCGCACGATCTTCTGCTCCGAACCGTCCGGCGCGCGGTAGCTCAGTACGGCCATGTAGCCGGGGCCGACGGTCGGCTGCCCGGACGGCGCCTGCGGCTGCGGCTGCGGCTGCGGATAGCCGTACGAGCCGGCGGCCGGAGGCGCGGCGGCCGGAGGCGCGGCGGGCGGCTGCGCGGCGGGCGGCTGCGCGGACGGGCCCGGGGCGGCGGGCGGCGGCACACCGGGGCCCGGCACGGCCGGGCCGGCCGCACCACCGGCGAGCATCGTCGCCGCCGCGTGCACCCCGCCACCAGGACCGCCGGACAGCGGCCCGGCCGGAGGCGGCGACGGCGGCGGGGGCGGACCGGCCGCCTCACCGGAAGCCGCCTTCCCGGGCGCGCCGGAAGCCTTCGGGCCACCGGGCGGGCCGGGCGGCGCGGCCGGTGGCGCGGCAGGCGGCGGCACACCAGGGCCCCCGGCACCACCCGCTCCGGCGTCACCCGCCGGGGACTGGATCACCGCGCCACCGGCCAGCATCGTCGCGGCCGCGTGCACACCACCGCCGGGGCCCCCGGCAGGCGGCGCGGACGGCCCGTGCGGCGCTTCCGGAGCGGCCGGGACGGCACCGTCCACGGCGCTGAGGTCCACCTCGTCCGCGTCGAGCTGCGAGACGAGCTGCGTCGGGACGTACCCGCCCGCCGGAGCAGCGACGGGCGGCGTGGCGGCAGGCGGCTGCGCGGACGGCCCCTCGGCAGCGCCCGGCCCACCGCCCTGACCCGCGTACGCGGCAGGCGGCGGCACATCCGCGATCGGCGGACCGGACGGCGGCGGCAGCTCCGACAGCTCCGCCGCACCCGGCCCGGCCACGTCGGCAGGCGGCACGGAACCGCCGTACGGCACGGCCCCGGCGGGCGGAGCGGGCGGAGGCGACGACGGCATCGGCGGCGCCACCGGCCCCCGCCCCGGCTCCTCGACCGCCGGCGCCAACGTCGTCCGCGGCAACTGACTGCCACCCGCGAGCAATTCGGTCCTGGCCTCCGGCCGCACGCCCGGCGGCGGCGCGTCCTCGTCGTCGAACCCGGCCAGCGGCGGCGCGAACACGGTCTCGGGCAGCCCCACCGAACGGTCGTCGGCGCCCTCGTCCGCCCGGACGTCCGTACCCGCCCACGGGGCGGCATCGGCTGGCTCCCCGGCACGCCCCGGCACCTCGTCCCGCACGGCAGGGACCTGATCCTGTACGGCAGGGACCTGATCCTGTACGGCGGGAACCCCATCCCGTACGGCGGGAGCCCAGCCGTCTGCGCCGGAGCCGCCCGGAGACGGCTCGGCCGCCTCCGCCACCGCGCCGGAAACCACCACCCCCGCCCCCGACGTCCGCCGGTCCCCCAGCCCGATCTGGTCCGCCGCCTCCTGCAGCCACTCCGGCGGCGTCAGCAGAAACGACGTCGCCTCCAGATCGATCCGCTGCGGCGGAGCCTCCGGCACGGCGGCATCCGCCACCGCGCCGTACTCCTCCTCATACCGCCGGATCACCTCACCCACCGGCAGCCCCGGCCACAGCGTCGTCTCCCCGCTGTCCCGCGCGATCACCAGCCGGGCCCGGCCACCATCCGTGCCGGGCCCCCCTGCACGGTCCTCCGCCCAGGCCACGAAACCCAGGTCGAACTCCCGCACCCGCACCTCACGCTGAAACGGCCCCGGCACCTCTCCGTTGACCCAGCGCTCCGCACGCTCCTGCGCCTGCGCGAACGTCACCACCGCGCCTCACCCCTCCACCGGAACGACACGCGCGAAGCCGCCGTCCACCATCAGACCCGCCACCGTCTCCAGCTCCGGCGGACTCCCCGCCAACTGCTGCAGGAAATCGTCGAAATCCACGCCGCACGGCAACAACAGCTCCGCCACCCGCTCCTGCACCGGCCAGCCGTCCCGGTCCCGGGCATCGTCGTACGCGCAGAACCACACCGAACCCGGCGCCTCCCCGCGCACCCGCACCGCCAGCACACCGCCCTGCACGAACCCCACCCCCAGGAAATCCTTGGTGAAGTGGTCGCGCAGACACTTGTTGACGTACACCAGATCGTTCATCGCGGCCTCGTCCCGCACCGTGAAGAACGGCTGGTCCACCAGCAGCCCCAGATCCGCGTGCAGCCCCACACCCACCGGCGCACAGCCGCCCGCCGCCTTCAAGAACGCGCGATAGGCACCCGGCAGCCGGTACCCCAGCACCTCCTCCGCCTGCCGCACCTGCTCCTCCGACACCGACAGATCCCGGTGCGGCAGCCCGAAATGCACCGGCCGGGTGTCCTGCAACGGCCGCGTACCGCGCTTGCCGTGATCCACCGCCGCCGTCGCCAGCCCACCGTGATGCCGCAACAGCGCCTTCACCTCGACCGGCACCAGCTCCATCCGCCGCGTACCCGCCACGTGATGCCACGTCCAGCCGTGCGGCGTCGCCACCGACGGCACGTCCTCCCACAGCTCGTGCCCCCGCGCATGCAGCGCCACATTCGCCGACACATAGTCCGTCAGCCGCAACTCGTCCACGCCGAAACCCTCCGGCGGCTCCGCGATCTCCGCGGCCGCCCGCGCATACGACGAGAAATCCGGAAAACCCCGCCCGTCCACCGGCACCCCCCTGGGATACCGCGCGGCACGCACCGGGTCCGGGAAATGCACGACCTGCCCGGCATAGGCCGTGTTCGGTGGCGCGGCGTGGCCCGCGACCTGAGGGCCGGGAGGTGCCCCCAGCCCGTGCCGACCTGACGTCATGGCGGTGCTCCCTGGCTGAATCCGGCTACTGGGCACAGCCTATGCCGTGCCGCAACCCACCCTCCCGCGCACGTCAACCACCCTCCCCCCGCCCCCGGCCCAACAACCCCCAGCACACACCCACTTCAACCACGCGCCCCCACCGCACACCCACCCGCCAACCCCGGCCGCACCGGCACCGGACCCGGACACAACCGTGACATCACCGACAGCCCACCCGACTTCCCCAACACCCGGGGCATTTGGCAGGCTGACCCTCCCCCTACCCTTGCGGGGGACCTCCGGCGTCCCGGGGATTCGGGGAGGGAAAAGCACTGACCATGCGCACCACGGCACACCACAACACCGCCACCGCGGGAGACCCCCGCGTCGGCTGGAGCGGCACCGCGGACGACGACCGTCCGCCCGCCCTCCACCACCGCCGCGACGGCATCCTCCCCACCGTCGGCGCCGCCCTGTCCGTACGCGGACGCACCCTCACCTGCACCGCGAGCAAAGCCGAACAGCCCCCCGCGCTCCACCACCTCGTCCAGGACTTCCTCGACACCCTCGCCACCGCCCAGCGCGAACGCTTCACCGGCCGCTGCCCCGAAGCCGTCCTGCTGAGCCGGCACCTGACCGCCGTCGAAGCCAACCGGGGAAAACGCGCCTCCCGCAAACCCCTCACCAACGGCGAAGCCCGCCGCTCCCTGAAACACTCCAAAATCACCGCCCGGCACATCCGCGAGGACGGCGACCCCCTGCACGGCAGCTACGCTCCCCCCTGTCGCTCCTGCGACGCCCTCCTCGCCTTCTTCGGCGTCATGCCCATCGGTACGCACGCAGGGAGCTGACCAGCACCATGCCCCCCACCGCACCGTCCGCGGACTCCGCAGCACCGGCCGCCGCCGCGCCCGTCGCCCCGGTCTACGACTCCTACGACCGGACCTCGGCCACCCGCTTCCCCGTCGCCGTCGACGCCGCCCTCCAGGACGCCGGCTGGCGCACCGGACGCTGGGACATCCAGCAGGCCGAACACTGGGCCGACGCCCTGCGCGCCCACGCCTCCCCCGCCGGACACCGCCACACCGTCTTCGCCGCCGCCGTCGAGGCCTGGGCCGAATTCGGCGGCCTGGACATCGTCCCCACCGGCCCCGGCCGCCACATCGCCCCCACCCCCTTCACCCTCGACCCCCTGCACGGCCTCCACCTCGCCCGCACCCTCGGCGACCTCGGCCGCGCCCTGGAAACCGACGTCGCCCCGCTCGGCCAGGAAGCCGGCGGCCAGGCCGTCCTCGCCATCGACGCCGAAGGCCGCGTCTACAGCCTCGACCACACCGGCGACTGGTACCTCGGCGCCGACATCGACCAGGCCCTGAGCACCCTCGTCCTCGGCACCCGGCCGGCACGGCTCAGCCCGGCGGGAACGACGGGACAGGACTGACGGGACGGGCCGGGACCGGCGGGAACCGGCGGGAACCGGCAGGGACCACACCCCCTGCCCCCTACCGCCCCGGCAGCACCGCCGACACCCGGAAACCGCCCGCCTCCGTCGGCCCCGACACGAACACCCCGCCCAGCCCGGTCACCCGCTCCCGCATACCGACCAGACCGTTACCACCGCTCGGCAACCCGACATCCGCCGCACCCCGCTCCGACGGACCGTTCTCCACCTGCACCGCGACCTCACCCTCACGATGCGCCAGCCGCACCCGGACCCGCGCGCCCGGCGCATGCTTGTGCACATTCGTCAGCGCCTCCTGCACCACCCGGTACACCGTCTGCTCCGCCCCCGGCGGATAAGCACCCGCCCCGGCCACACCGTCCACCGACAGCTCCACCGCCATCCCGGCCACCCGCGACTGCCCCACCAGGCCGTCCAGGTCCGCCAGCGAAGGCCCCTCACCCTCCGGCTCCGCCGTCACCACCACCGCACCACCGCGCGCCGGACCACCAGGCCCCGCACCGGCCTCCGCCGCCACCGACGCCCCGGACCGCACCCCGGCACCACCCGCACCACCGGAATCCGGCGCCGCCTGCGACTTCACCTTCGACGCCACCGCCACCAGCCGCTCCGGCTCGTCCGACACCGGCGCCGACGACCGCCCCGAGGCCCCCTCCCCCGTACGCAGCACCCCCAGCATCTCCCGCAACTCCGTCAACGCCTGCCGGCCCATGTCCCCCACCAGCCCCGCGTTCCGCGACGCCTTCTCCGGGTCCTTCAACGCCACCGCCTGCAACGCCGCCGCATGCACCACCATCAGGCTCACCCGGTGCGCCACCACGTCGTGCATCTCCCGCGCGATCCGCGTCCGCTCCTCGTTACGGGCCCACTCCGCCCGCTCCTCGGCCCGGTCGGCCAGCAGCGACAGCTCCCGCTCCAGCCCGTCCGCCCGCTCCCGCAGGCTCTCCACCAGACGGCGCCGGGCAGCCACGTACAGCCCCCACAGCACCGGCGGCGCCGTCACGACCAGCGCCACGGCCGCCGCCATCACCAGCACGAACCACGTCGGCGGATGGAAATCGGGCTCGCCGCCCACGTCCTGCCGGATGGTGAAGAAGCTGGAGACCAGCGTCCCGACCACCGACATCCCGGCCAACAGCCCCACCACCCGGCGCGGCGCGTCCGAGACCGCCAGCGAGTACAGGCCCACGATGCTCAGCAGGCCGCCCATCTGCGCCGGCGTCACCGCGATCGACACCAGCACCACGGCCACCGGCCAGCGGCGCCGCAGCAGCAGCACCGGCCCGACGACCAGCCCCAGCAGCAGCCCGACCCACGACGGCAGCCCCGCGTCCCCGGCGAAGTCCAGCCCTTCGAACGCGGTCTCCAGTGTCGAGACGACGGCCAGCGACACGTCCAGCACAGCGCTCCGCCGCCGTGGCCACCACCACGGCCCGGCGGGCGCGTCCCTCGCACCCGTTGCTTCGATTGCCCCCGTTGCGGTCATACCGACCAGCCTACGGGCGCCCGCGAGGGTTTTTCCGTCGCGCGCTCTGCACGCGAGTGCACCGTTACGGACCGGTACTGAGCATATTTCCCTCGAACTATTGAATCGTCCACATTTTCGACCCGTGCACACGCCGACGGCCCGACCCTGACGTCATGCACCACACACGACCGGACTTCGAGTCCCTGCGCGACCAGGCCGTCACCCTCCGCCGCGCCGGCCTCAGCCGCCGCCAGATCCGCGACCGCTTACACCTCCACAACAACGACATCCTCAACCGCCTCCTGGAAGGCGAACCGGCACCGGACTGGACCCGCCGCCCGAACGCGAAGGACGACCTCCGGGCGAGGGCGCGGGAGCTTCGGGGGCGGGGGATGACGTACGACGCGATCCAGGTCGAACTGGGAGTGTCGAAAAGCTCCATCTCACTCTGGGTACGGGACATGCCCCGACCGCCCAGGCGCACCCGCGAGCAGGCGTCCGCCATCGCCAGGCGCGGCTGGGAGGCGACACTGCGCCGCCGCGACGAAGAGCGGCAGCGGACGAAACGCGGCGCCGCCGACGAGGTCGGCGCGATGAGCGATCGCGACCTGTTCATCACCGGGGTCGCTCTTTACTGGTCCGAGGGCAGCAAGAGCAAGCTCCACAACCCTCAGGAGCGCGTGACCTTCATCAACAGCGACCCGGGCATGATCCAGGTCTTCATCGCATGGCTCTCGCTCCTCGGGGTCGCGCCGGAGCGCATGCAGTTCCGCGTCCAGATCCACGAGTCGGCCGACGTCGGTGCCGCCGAGCGCTACTGGGCGGATCTGGTCGGCGTCGATGTCGCCGCCTTCGCCAGGACAACACTGAAGAAACACAACCCGAAGACCGTTCGCAAGAACGTCGGCGAGGGCTATCACGGCTGCCTGGTGGTCCGAGTTCTGCAAGGAGCGGACCTGTACCGTCGCATCGAAGGCTGGTGGTACGGCATAGTGTTGGGAGCCCGGTCGACAGCCTGACGGAATGTCCGGTTTGACCGTAAATACACTCCCCTGTGGTGTAATAGGCAACACTGTCGGTTTTGGTCCGATCGTTCCGGGTTCGAGTCCTGGCAGGGGAGCAAAGCGAAGTTCGGGTCCCGACCTCCGGTCGGGACCCGCCCGCGTTTCGGCCGCAAACCGCACCGGTATCCTTCGGGTGTCCACCACCCGAAGAAGCCGAAGGGCATCCCGTGAGCGCCAACCGCCCGGCCGCCGTCGTCGTTCTCGCAGCGGGTGAGGGCACCCGCATGAAGTCGACGACCCCGAAGGTTTTGCACGCGATCTGCGGCCGCTCCCTCGTGGGGCACGTCGTGGCCGCCTCCCGCGAGCTGGACCCCGAGCACCTCGTCGTGGTCGTCGGCCACGCCCGTGAGCAGGTCGGCGGGCACCTCGCCGAGATCGACCCGGATGTGCGCACCGCCGTCCAGCACGAGCAGAACGGCACCGGCCACGCCGTCCGCATGGGCCTGGAGGAGCTGAGCGGCAGCGGTGTCTCCCTCGACGGCACCGTGATCGTCGTGTGCGGCGACACCCCGCTGCTGACCGGCGAGACCCTCAAGAAGCTCGGTGACACCCACGCCGCCGACGGCAACGCCGTCACCGTGCTGTCCGCCGAGGTCCCCGACTCCACCGGGTACGGCCGGATCGTGCGGGACGAGAACACCGGCGCGGTCACCGAGATCGTCGAGCACAAGGACGCGACGGACGCGCAGCGCGCGATCCGGGAGATCAACTCCGGGGTGTTCGCGTTCGACGCGCAGCTGCTGACCGACGCGCTGGGCAAGGTCCGTACGGACAACAGCCAGGGTGAGGAGTACCTCACCGATGTGCTGGGGATTCTGCGCGAGGCCGGGCACCGGGTCGGCGCCGCGGTGGCGGACGACCACCGGGAGATCCTGGGCATCAACAACCGCGTCCAGCTCGCGGAGGCGCGCCGGCTGCTCAACGAGCGTCTGCTGCACCGCGCGATGCTGAGCGGTGTGACGGTCGTGGACCCGGCGACGACGTGGGTGGACGTGTCGGTGACGTTCGAGCCGGACGCGACGGTGCACCCGGGTACGCAGCTGCTGGGCGGTACGCATGTCGCGGCGCACGCGGAGGTGGGTCCGGACGCGCGGCTGACGGACACGTCGGTCGGCGAGGGCGCGAAGGTGTCGTTCACGGTCGCGGACGGCGCGAAGGTCGGTCCGGGGGCGAGCGTGGGTCCGTACGCGTACTTGCGTCCGGGTACGGATCTGGGGCCGAAGTCGAAGGCCGGTGCGTACGTGGAGATGAAGAACGCGTCGGTGGGCGAGGGCACGAAGGTGCCGCATCTGTCGTACGTGGGTGACGCGACGATCGGTGAGTACACCAACATCGGTGCGGCGAGCGTGTTCGTGAACTACGACGGCGAGTCCAAGCACCACACGACGATCGGGTCGCACTGCCGGACCGGCTCGGACAACATGTTTGTGGCTCCTGTCACGGTCGGGGACGGCGCGTACACCGCGGCCGGCTCGGTCATCACCAAGGATGTGCCCCCGGGTTCGCTGGCGGTCGCGCGCGGCCAGCAGCGGAATATCGAGGGTTGGGTCGCTCGTAAGCGTCCCGGAAGCGCCGCCGCGCAGGCTGCGTCTGCTGCTGGCCAGGAGTCCGACGGCGAGCAGTGATCGTGCTCGGGTGCGCCGTGCGGGGCGTACCGTGATAAGCGCACGCAAACAGGATCTGAGGAGATTTGCTGTGACCGGGATCAAGACGACCGGCGAGAAGAAGCTGATGCTCTTCTCCGGCCGCGCCCACCCCGAGCTGGCTGAGGAGGTCGCCCACCAGCTGGGTGTCGGGCTGGTCCCGACCAAGGCGTTCGACTTCGCCAACGGAGAGATCTACGTCCGTTACCAGGAGTCGGCGCGTGGTGCGGACTGCTTCTTGATGCAGAGCCACACGGCTCCGATCAATAAGTGGATCATGGAACAGTTGATCATGATCGATGCGCTGAAGCGGGCCTCGGCCCGCAGCATCACCGTGGTCATCCCGTCGTACGGGTACGCCCGCCAGGACAAGAAGCACCGTGGCCGCGAGCCGATCTCCGCCCGGCTGATCGCGGATCTGCTGAAGTGCTCGGGCGCCGACCGCATCGTCACGGTCGACCTGCACACCGACCAGATCCAGGGCTTCTTCGACGGCCCGGTGGACCACCTGTTCGCCCTGCCGGTCCTCGCGGACTACGTGGGCGCGAAGGTGGACCGCGAGAAGCTGACCGTGGTCTCGCCGGACGCGGGCCGGGTGCGGGTCGCGGACCGCTGGTGCGACCGGCTGGACGCGCCGCTGGCGATCGTGCACAAGCGCCGGGACAAGGACGTGGCGAACCAGGTCACCGTCCACGAGGTCGTCGGTGACGTCAAGGACCGGGTCTGTGTCCTGGTCGACGACATGATCGACACCGGTGGCACGATCTGCGCCGCGGCGGACGCGCTGTTCGCGAACGGCGCCGCGGACGTCATCGTGACGGCCACGCACGGCATCCTGTCCGGCCCGGCGGCGGACCGCCTGAAGAACTCGAAGGTCAGCGAGTTCGTCTTCACGAACACCCTGCCGACCCCGTCCGAGCTGGAGCTGGACAAGATCACGGTGCTGTCGATGGCGCCGACGATCGCCCGCGCCATCCGTGAGGTCTTCGAGGACGGCTCGGTGACCAGCCTCTTCGAGGAGCAGTGAGCCGGATTCCGTAGCCCGCGGGGCGTACGGAGATCGACTTTGGGGGCGGCCTCCCCGCCGGGTAGACTCATCGAGTTGCTCGGCGAGGGAGGCCGCACTTTTCTGTGGTGCGGCGGTCCGTTATCGACGCGCTCTTCGTAGCAGGTCTGTCGTGGGCCGGGTGACGCCCCACAGATCCGTCCGGTCGTCCGTCGACCGTGCCGACTACGAGGAGTGCCGCCATGGCCGAGGTCAAGCTCGAAGCCAAGATCCGTACCGACTTCGGTAAGGGTGCCGCCCGCCGTTCGCGCCGCGAGGACATGGTCCCCGCCGTGATCTACGGCCACGGTGCCGAGCCGAAGCACATCGCCATCTACAACCACGCGCTGATGATGGCCCTGAAGACCCCGAACGCGCTGATCCGCCTGGACGTGGACGGCAAGAGCGAGCTGGTCATCCCCAAGGCCGTGCAGCGTGAGGCCATCCGTGGCTTCCTGGTCCACGTGGACTTCCTGGCCGTCAAGAAGGGTGAGAAGGTCACCGTCGAGGTGCCGATCCACACCGAGGGCGACCTGGCGCCGGGTGCCAACCTGCTGGAGCACCTGCTGAACACCCTGCCGCTGGAGGCCGAGGCCACCCACATCCCGGAGTCGGTGACCGTCTCCGTGGCGGGCCTGGACGCCGGTGACTCGGTGCACGCCAAGGACATCACCCTGCCGGCCGGTTCGGCGCTGGCCATCGACGAGGAGACCGTGGTGCTCCAGGTCGTCGCGGCGCAGGCCGAGGCGCCGGCGGAGTCCGAGGGCGACGAGTCCGCCGAGGGCTGATCGCTTCCGTAGCGCGGCGCGGGCCGGGCTCGCCCGCCGTGGCCCGTCCCGCGCGTGGTTTCGTCAACCGCCGCCCCGCACTGCTGGTGCGGGGCGGCGGTTGAGCCGTTTCACGGTTGGCTGCTGCAAGGAGACATGAGGATGACGACGGACGCCGAGGGTCCCTGGCTGGTCGCGGGGCTGGGCAACCCTGGCCCGGAGTACGCGGCCAACCGCCACAACGTGGGGTTCATGGTGGCGGATCTGCTCGCGGAGCGGATGCGCGGGCGTTTCAAGGCGCACAAGGCGCGGGCGCAGGTCGTGGAGGGCCGGATCGGTCCGCCGGGGCCGGGCAGCCGCCGGGTGGTGGTCGCCAAGCCGATGACGTACATGAATCTGTCGGGCGGGCCGGTGACGGCGCTGCGGGACTTCTACAAGGTTCCGGTGGCGAACATCATCGCGGTGCACGACGAGCTGGACATCGACTACGGGGCGCTGCGGCTGAAGCTGGGCGGGGGCGACAACGGCCACAACGGGCTGAAGTCGATCACGAAGTCGCTGGGTGCCGAGTATCACCGGGTGCGTTTCGGTATCGGTCGTCCTCCGGGCCGTATGCAGGTGGCGGATTTTGTGCTGAAGGACTTCTCCGGGGCGGAGCGCAAGGAGCTGGACTACTTCGTGGACCGGGCGGCGGACGCGGTGGAGGGGCTCGTCGTGGACGGTCTGGAGCGGGCGCAGAGCACGTACAACTCCTGAGGGTGCGGTGGGTGCGTTACGTGGTGTGACCGGTGCGGTCCGGGTGAAAGGGGACAGGGGGCGCCAGTCCTGGCGAACCGGCGTCCCAGGTTGACCGCGCGCAGTCAGATGGCCAAGGATCGCCGCCATGCCCAAGAGCCGCCCGAGCACCAAGACGCGCAGTCGTACGGTCAAGAAGCGCAGCCGCAGCCGCCGACTCGGGGAGAGCGCCTATGGGCTGCTGCTGGTCGCCCGTACGGGCCTGATGGGCGCGCTGGCGCTGCTGCTGCTGGTGGCGGGTGTGTGGACGTCGTGGAACACGGCGCAGTACGCGATGCTGGTGCAGGCGCGGGAGCGCGGCACGATGACGGTGGCGGACTGTCGCGACAATCGGTGTACGGGCCCGTACACCCCGTCGGAGGGTGCGGGCCGGCACCGGTCCAGGGTGTCGATAGCGGCGGCGACCGCCCCGGCCAAGGGTGAGCAGGTCGAGGTGACGGTCAAGCCCGGCACGACCCATGCCGTGCGTACGGGGGCGGGCGGCATTCTGCACGCGTGGGTCCCGTTCGCGGGTTCGCTGCTGCTGGCGGCGCTGGTGGTGGCGGGCGGTATGAAGCTGCGGCGCACGGCGTGGGTGATGGGGCTGATGGGCGCGGTGCTGCTGGGGGCGACGTTCGCGGCGTTGTAGTGCGTGTGTACGTGCGCTGGGGCCGGTGGCCGGGGCCTGTGGGAGGCCCCGGCCGGCCGCCGGGTTCACCCCGTGTTGCGGAGTCCCGCCGCGACCCCGTTGACGGTGAGCAGCAGTGCGCGTGCCAGTACGGGGTCGGCCTCTTCGCCCCGTTCCGCCGCGGCCCGCTGCCGGTGCAGCAGCGATACCTGGAGGTAGGAGATCGGGTCGAGGTAGGCGTCGCGGATGTGGAAGGTCTGCTTCAGTACCGGGTTGGAGTCGAGCAGTTCGTCCTCTCCGGTGATCCGGAGGACTTCCCGTACGGTCAGCTCGTGTTCGGCCCTGATCGTGTCGAAGACGTGCTTGAGCTCGTCGGGTACGAGGGTGTCGACGTAGTGCTGGGCGATCCGCAGATCGGTCTTGGCCAGGGTCATTTCGACGTTGGACAGGAAGTTGCGGAAGAAGTGCCAGTGCTCGTGCATCTCGTCGAGGACGACGTCGAGTCCGGCTTCGCGGGCGGCCTTGAGGCCCGTGCCGACGCCGTACCAGCCGGGGACGATCTGGCGGGACTGGGTCCAGCCGAAGACCCACGGGATGGCGCGCAGGCCGTCGAGTCCGGCGCCGGAGTCGGGCCGGCGGGAGGGCCGGGAGCCGAGGTGCAGTTCGGCGAGCTGGTCGACGGGGGTGGAGGCGAAGAAGTACGCGGGCAGGTCGGGGTCCTCGACGAGCTGCCGGTAGGCGCCGTGTGCGGCGTCGGAGACGGTCTCCATGGCGGCGTCCCAGCGGGCGAGCGCTTCGTCGGACTGGCGGGGCTCGGTGTGCAGGGCGGAGGCCTGGAGGGTGGCGGCGACGGTCAGTTCCAGGTTCTCCCGGGCGAGGGAGGGGACCAGGTACTTGTCGGAGATGACCTCGCCCTGTTCGGTGACCTTGATCTCGCCTTCGAGGGTGCCGTAGGGCTGGGCGAGGATCGCGTCGTGGGAGGGGCCGCCGCCGCGGCCGACGGTGCCGCCGCGGCCGTGGAAGAGGCGCAGTCGTACGCCGTGGCGGTGGGCGACGTCGCGCAGCAGGCGCTGGGCGCGGTGGATCTCCCACTGGCTGGTGGTGATGCCGCCGAACTTGGAGGAGTCGGAGTAGCCGAGCATGACCTCCTGGACGTCGCCGCGCAGGGCGACCAGGCGCCGGTAGGAGGGGTCGGCGAGCATTTCGTCGAGGAGCTGGTCGGCGATCTTGAGTTCGTCGGTGGTTTCCAGCAGCGGCACGATGCCGATCTTCGCCCAGCCGGCGTGCAGGTCGATGAGTCCGGCTTCGCGGGCGAGGACGGTGGCGGCGAGGACGTCGTCGGAGCCCTGGCACATGGAGATGATGTAGGACTCGACGACCTCGGGGCCGAAGGTGCCCTTGGCCTTGAGGATGGTGCGGAAGACGCCGAGGGTCTTGGCGCCGGCCTCGTCGAGGGGGGCGGGGCTGGGGGCGAGGGGGCGGCGCGAGCGCAGTTCCTTGGCGAGGAGCTTGCGGCGGTAGTCGCGCGGCATGTCGGTGTAGCGCCAGGATTCCTCGCCGAGGCGGTCGAAGAGCTGGCCGAGGGCGTGGTGGTGGGCGTCGGCGTGTTCGCGGACGTCCATGGTGGCGAGCTGGAGGCCGAAGGCGGCGATGGTGCGGATCGTGCGTTCCAGGCGGCCGTCGGCGACGAGGCCGCCGCGGTGTTCGCGCAGCGAGGTCTGGATGAGGGTGAGGTCGTCGATGAGCTCGGCGGTGCCGAGGTAGTCGCGGCCGGGTACGTGGGGGGTGTCGCCGGCGAGGCGGTCGCGGGTGTTGACGAGCTTCTGGCGGATGCAGGTGGCCTTGAGGCGGTAGGGCTCCTCGGCGTTCAGCCGCTTGTAGCGGGGGCTGATCTCGGGGAGCGCGTCGAGGTCCTGCTGGAGGGAGGTGAGGAGGTCTTCGGTGGCGCCGCAGTTGCGGATGGAGTTGGAGAGGGCGCCGCGCAGCTCGTCGACGTGTTCGAGGGCGTCGGTGATGCCGTGTTCGTGCTGGAGGATCAGGACGTCCCAGGTGACCTGGGGGGTGACGTTGGGGTTGCCGTCGCGGTCGCCGCCGATCCAGGTGCCGAAGGTCAGGGGGCGGGTGCCGGGCGGGAGCTGGGCGCCGGCGCGTTCGAGTTCGGCGGCGAGGTCTTCGAGGACGTCGCCGACGGCGCCGCGGCCGAGTTCGTCGAGGTAGTAGATGGCGTTGCGGGCCTCGTCGGTGGGCTCGGGGCGGGCGACGCGCAGTTCGTCGGTCTGCCAGATGAGGTCGATGTTCTCGGCGAGGCGCAGGTCGGCGCGGCGGCGGTCGGCCTGGTCCGTGCGGTCGAGGAGTTCGGCGACCTTGCGGAGCTTGGTCAGCACGGAGCGGCGGGCGGCTTCGGTGGGGTGGGCGGTGAAGACGGGCCGTACGCCGAGGTTGGCCGCGGTGGCGCGCAGGTGTGCGGGGTCGGCGTCCTTGAGCATGTCGGCGGTGCGGGCGAGGATGCCGCCTTCGGCGGAGCGCCTGGCGCGCAGTTCGCGGCCGCGGTGGACCTGCTCGGTGACGTTGGCGAGGTGGAAGTAGGTGGAGAAGGCGCGGACCAGCTTGGCGGCGGTGGGCAGGTCCGTGTCGCCGAGGAGCCGGGCGGCGGCCTCGCCGTCGGAGCGGGTCAGGGCGCGGACCTGTTCGACGAGGTCGAGGAGGTCCTGGCCTTCCTGGCGGACGAGGGTTTCGCCGAGGAGGTCGCCGAGGCGGCGGATGTCGGCGCGCAGGGGGCCGTTGTCGCGCGCGGCTTCGGCGGCGGGGGTGCCGGCGCCGGTGCGCTCGTCGTTCGCGGCGGGGGTGTTGTCGGCACTGCTCACAGGTGCGGCTCCTTGCAGTGATCTTCGTGATCTGAGCACGTCCGGGCTTGCAGGGGTGCTCCCCTGCCGGTGACGGCCGGGGAGGTTCGCGGACCGCGCTGTCCGACGTCCCCAGGATAGGTCTCCGCGGCGTCGGCGGATCACCCTGTCCGTTCTGTGGGCACCTACCTGTCCGGCGTGGCGCTCACACCTGGTTGTTGTTCATATGTGACGGAACTTGCACCGCCTGCTTGCCTTTTTCTGCCGCATTTCGGTCACCCGTTACCGACCTGTCGGACCCTTGCCCGCACTGGCGCCACTGCCATACTTACGAGACCGTAGGTTACGGTCGCGTAGCCGTAGCCGTGCCCCCGAGCCCCGACGAGGGACGCCACATGACCGCTAGCCCCGAAGTCATCGAAGAATCGCCGAAACCCGCCGAAACCCCTGCGCAGTCCGCGACGCTCGGCGGCGACAGCAAACGCTCGGTCGAGCAGATCACCCTGCTGCTGTTCATCACCCTGCCCTTCGTGGCGCTGGTGGCCGCGGTGCCGCTGGCCTGGGGCTGGGGCGTGAGCTGGCTGGACCTGGCACTGCTGGCGGCGATGTACTTCATCGGCTGCCACGGCATCACGATCGGCTTCCACCGCTATTTCACCCACGGCGCCTTCAAGGCGAGGCGGCCGCTGCGGATCGCGCTGGCGGTCATGGGGTCGCTGGCGGTCGAGGGGCCGCTGGTGCGCTGGGTGGCCGACCACCGCAAGCACCACAAGTTCTCCGACGCCGAGGGCGACCCGCACTCCCCCTGGCGGTTCGGCGAGACGGTGCCGGCGCTCATGAAGGGCCTGTGGTGGGCCCACATCGGCTGGATGTTCGACGAGGAGCAGACGCCGCAGCACAAGTACGCACCCGATCTGATCAAGGACGACGCGATCCGCCGGATCTCGCGCCAGTTCGTCCTGTGGACGGTCGTCTCCCTGCTGACCCCGCCCCTGATCGGCGGCCTGGTCACGATGTCCTGGCAGGGCGCGGCCACCGCCTTCTTCTGGGGCTCCCTGGTGCGCGTGGGCCTGCTCCACCACGTCACCTGGTCGATCAACTCCATCTGCCACGCGGTCGGCAAGCGCCCCTTCAAGTCCCGCGACCGGTCCGGCAACGTCTGGTGGCTGGCGGTGCTCTCCTGCGGCGAGTCGTGGCACAACCTGCACCACGCCGATCCGACGTGCGCGCGGCACGGCGTCATGAAGGGGCAGCTGGACTCCAGCGCCCGCCTGATCCGCTGGTTCGAGAAGGCCGGCTGGGCGTACGACGTGCGCTGGCCGAACACCGCGCGCCTCGACGCCAAGCGCCTGGACGGGGCCGCGCGCGGGGGTACCGGGCCGCGGTAGGCGGGGGAGGCATGATTGACGGGTGGCGATCGACGGCAGCAGCGTGAACGACAACCAGGGCAAGGCCCCCTCCGGCACGGGCACCCGGCGCACCCGCAGGGTGCGGATGACGGGCGCCCAGCGCCGTGAGCAGCTGCTCGACATCGGTCGCGCCCTCTTCGCGGAGCGGGGCTTCGAGGGCACCTCGGTCGAGGAGATCGCGGCCAAGGCCGGCGTCTCCAAGCCCGTCGTCTACGAGCACTTCGGCGGCAAGGAGGGCCTGTACGCGGTCGTGGTGGACCGCGAGATGCGCCAGCTGCTGGACATGGTCACCGGCGCCCTGACCGCCGGCCACCCCCGCGAGCTCCTCGAACAGGCCGCCTTCGCCCTCCTCGACTACATCGAGACGTACACCGACGGTTTCCGCATCCTGGTCCGCGACTCCCCCGTCGCCCAGTCCACCGGTACCTTCGCGTCGCTGATCAGCGACATCGCCACCCAGGTCGAGGACATCCTGGGCCTGGAGTTCAAGGCCCGCGGCTTCGACCCGAAGCTGGCCCCCCTGTACGCCCAGGCCCTGGTCGGCATGGTCGCGCTGACCGGCCAGTGGTGGCTGGACGTCCGCAAGCCGAAGAAGTCCGAGGTCGCCGCCCACCTGGTCAACCTCGCCTGGCACGGCCTGGACGGCCTCGAACCCAAGCCCCGCCTCATAGGCCACCGCCGCGCCTGACCGGGCCCGATCACCCCTTCTCAACACCTCCCCCCTTCACCATCACCCCCCAAACTCCCCAAACTCCCCGAATACCCCTCACCACCACAGCACTATTTTCACACCCTTTACTTCCCCTTGGCCAAATTCACCACCACCACGCGATATATTCGCCGCACCCATTCCTCAGCAGTCGTCTCGCCCCCGACTCGATAACCGCAAGCCGGCGTCGTAACCTCTCCCCCATACGGCATTCGAGGAATGGCCCGGCCGTAAAGGCTGCACGCCACGCCACGGGGGGAGAACTGCGACATGGCGAATGATTTCCGTATCGACGTCGAGCGCGTACAGAAAATGCTGACAAAGCTCTCGGACGCCGACGACCGCATGCGGGACGCCCAGAAGCGCCTGAACAAGGTGGGCCCGAAGGCCCTGGGCACCGACGGCCTCGACGACGCCTGTGACGAGTTCCAGGACCAGTGGGGCGACGGCATCAAGCGCATCGCGGACGCCGCCAAGGACATCCACGAACGCCTCAAGGCCACGCTGGACGCCTACAAAGCCGGCGAAGAGGAAAACCGCAAGATGCTCAGCGGCAAGAAGTAGCCGCCGGCCCGGCCTGCCACAAAACTTTCACATCAGGGGGAGAACGCATGTCCTGGCGGAGCATGTTCATCGAGGACGACTCGGCGTGGCCCGGCGTCGGTTTCAATCCGGCCAAGGGTGACCTGCACGCGATCCAGGCACTGGCGTCCGACGTCAAATCCGTGGGCGACGAGCTGGACGAGCTCGACCAGCTGCTCAAGTCCGTCGGCAAGAGCGACGGCGCCTGGGAGGGCGAGGCGGCGCAGAACTTCGCGAAGAAGCTCGGCGAGCTGCCCAAGTACCTGGAACAGGGCAGCGAGTCCATGCACGACTGCGCGAAGGCGCTGCGCGGCTGGCACACCCACCTGCAGACCTTCCAGGACAAGGCCGAAAAGATCGAGGCGGAGGCCGCCCCGGCCCGCAAGCAGGCGGACGCCGACCGCGACCACTTCAACGATCTCTACCGCCAGTACCAGCCGTCCTCGATGCCGAGTGGTCGCCCACCGGTCAGACGCTGCCCGTGCAGCAGTCGCAGATTCAGGTAGAACGGGGACGCGTGGTCACGTTTCCTGTCCCGGTTCTTCCGCGCGTTCACCAACGATGTGCCGTCCACGCATCGGGGCACATCCGTCGAAGGCCCCTCCCTGAGGGGTAAGCGCCAGAAGAACAAGGAACCGTTCTTCGGCGGGTGGGACAGCCTGGCCGGGCAGTTCCTGATCGCCGGGCAGCCGCGGTCCAAGACCGGCGCGGCCGCCGTCGTGGCCGTCACCGATGTCTGCATGCGTTTCGTCTACGTCCAGTACCGGCGTGTGCGCGGCGGGTTCGGGGAGGCTGTCGAGCTGGGCGCCTCCTTCCCGCGCGAAGCCCTGGTCTGGACCCGACGTCACGAGCCGAAGAACGAGATGCAGTTCGGGTTCTCCGACGGGTCCTGGGGGACGCTGTTCGTCGCCGACGAGGATGCCTTCATGGCGTATTTACCGAAGACGCTCGGCCGTGAAGTTCCCATTCCGTGACTCCCCCGTCATGACCATTCGAAGGAAGAGATAACAGTCTTGATTCCCGAGCTGGAAAAGAAGGTTGCCGCCGTGCTCCCCGCCGGCGAGGCGCTCGTGGGGGCTTTTCGGGTTGAGCGTACCGAGGAGGGTGATGGCAGTGTGCCGCGTCGCAGGCGGCCGAAGGTGTTGGGCGGGCGGGGTGGGGTGGGGGATGTCGTGGCGAGGTTTTTTCGGTTTTTCTACTGCGTGGTGACCACCGATGTGCCCGCTTTGCAGATCCCCACGGTCTCGGACGACCCCGCGCAGCGGGAGCGGCGGCAGCGGAAGAAGGGGTTGTTCTTCGGGACGTGGGAGGGAATGGCGGGGCGGTGGATGGCGGCCGGGCAGCCTCGGTGCATGCCGGGGGTGAATACGGTGGTGGCGGTCACCGAGGGGCATCTGCGGTTCGTGTACGTGCAGTGTGCGCGGTTGTCCGGGAAGCTGGGGGCCGTGGAGACGGGGGCGGTGTTCCGCCGGGGTGATCTTGTCTGGACCCGGCGGCACAATACGGCCGGCGATATGCAGTTCGGGTTCGCGGACGGGTCGTGGGCGACGCTGACGGTTCCCGGTTTCCAGGATCTCGTCCGGGTGTTTCCCGGAACGCTTGCGCCCAAGGACCCTATTCCGTAGGGGCGGGCGTATTCCCCGTAGCCGTAGAGCTGCCCGGAGTCCGCGGCTCCAGGAATTCCAGCCGGTTGCCGACCGGATCGTGGGTGTAGAAGCGCTCGTGGTCCGGGAGGTTGTCGTCCCAGGTGATGGGGGTGTTGTGGGTGGTGAGGCGGGTGGCGTGGGTGTGGATGGCGGTGACGCGGAAGGCGGGGTGGGCCTTTTCGGCGGGGTGGAAGTCGGGGTCGATGCCCAGGTGGAGCTGGGTGGCCGGGCCGGCCTCGAACCAGCATCCGCCGCGGCCGGCGAGCGATGCCGGTTTGGGGATTTCCCGCAGGCCGAGGACGCCGCCGTAGAACGCGCGCAAGGCGTCCTCGCTGCCGGGTGGCGCGGCGAGCTGGACGTGGTCGAGGCCGGTGATCATGGCTGGTTCACCTCCGGGTCGGGCAGGAGAGGGGGCCGGCGGCGGCCTAGTTCTCCTTGTGGGCCACCACGAATATGCGGCGGAACGGGAAGACCGTGCCGTGCGGACCGGGCGGGTAGGACTTGCGCAGCAGGTCGCGGTACTGGGAGAGGAATTCGTCGCGGGCCGCCGGGTCGTCCTCCAGGACGGTCAGTACGGGGCGCAGGGCGGTGCCCTTGACCCAGTCGAGGACCGGGTCCTCGCCCTGGAGGAGCTGGACGTAGGTCGTCTCCCAGGCGTCCACCGCGCAGCCGAGCGCGGTGAGGCGCTCCAGGTAGGCGGCGGGGGCGAGGATGTGGACGAAGCGGCGGCCGTGGCCGCCGAGGCGGTCGCGCCATTGGGGTTCGTCGCACAGGTCGCCGAGCAGGGCGTGGCTGGGCGAGGTGAAGTTGCCGGGGACCTGGAAGGCGAGGGTGCCGCCGGGGGTGAGGCCGTCGACCCAGTCCGGGAAGGATTCGGGGTGGTTGGGGACCCATTGCAGCGCCGCGTTGGAGACGATCAGGTCGAAGGGTTCCGCGGGGCGCCAGTCGGTGGCGTCGGCGGGGCCGAAGTCGAGGTGGCCGCCGCCGGAGGTGGGCCCGGCGTACAGTTCGGCTTCCTTGAGCATGTCGGCGGAGCTGTCCAGGCCGGTGATGTGGGCGTCGGGCCAGCGGTCGGCGAGCTGGACGGTGACGTTGCCGGGGCCGCAGCCGAGGTCGGCGATGCGCGCGGGGCGGTTGCGGTTGGGCAGCTCGGGTATGCGGGCGAGCAGATCGTGGAACGGGCGCGTGCGGTGTCCGGCGTGGCGCAGGTACTGCTGTGGATCCCAGGTTGGTGCGACGTGCATGTTCGAACCCCTTCAGCTGATGCAGGGTTGGTACAGGCCACGCGAGCGCAGCGTGAGCCCCTCGCCGACGATGCCCAATAGTCCACGGAAATATATCTTGACGTCAAGAGACTTCACGTCGACAGACCAACTACACTGATCGACATGGAGGACGAGGTCGACCGACTGGTCGCAGCATGGCGCCGGGAGCGCCCGGACCTCGACGTGGAGCCGCTTGAGGTCCTCAGCCGCATCAGCAGGCTGGCCAGACACCTCGACCGCGCCCGCCGCCTCGCCTTCTCCGAGGTGGGTCTGGAGCCCTGGGAATTCGACGTGCTCACCGCGCTGCGCCGCGCGGGGGCCCCGTATCAATTGTCCCCCGGCGCGCTGCTCACGCAGACCCTGGTCACCTCCGGCACGATGACCAACCGCATCGACCGGCTGGCGAAGAAGGGCCTGGTCGAGCGGCTGCCCGACCCCAGCGACCGGCGCGGCGTGCTGGTCCGGCTGACTCCGGAGGGGCGCGAGGCGGCCGACGAGTCGCTGGCCGGACTGCTCACCCAGGAGCGCGCGATCCTGGCCGAACTGTCCCACCAGCAGCGCGGCGAACTGGCCCGGCTGCTGCGCCAGTTGACGGCTCCCTTCGACAACACGCCGGGCTGACGGCCGTCCGTCCACGGCCGGCGGACCCGGCCCGCCATGTCCTCTTGCCCCGCCCCCGCCCGTTGGGCTTGGATCGCGACCATGAGCCAGCACGGCCCGCGGGGCCAGCAGGGGCACGAGGGACGGCAGGGACACGAGGGACGGCAGGGGCAGTACGACCGGTCCGGGCGCCATGGACAGCACCCACACGGAGCGTATGAGCGGCACGGGCGCCGACGGCCCGCCGGGGCGCCGGACGGCGCGCGGTTCCTGGGCCGTACGGTCCTGGTGACCGGCGCCGCCGCCGGGATCGGGGCGGCGACCGCCGACCGGCTGGCCGCCGAGGGCGCGCAGGTGCTGCTCCTGGACATCGACGACGAGCCGGGCGAGCGCACCGCCCGCCGTATCCGCGCCCTGGGCGGCCGGGCCTCGTACGAGCACTGCGACGTGGCCCGCGAGGAGCACTGGCAGCGCGCCGTGCACGCCGCGCGGCAGCGGTACGGGCCGGTGGACGGCCTGGTCGGCAACGCCGCCCTCCAGGGGCGGCACGCGCCCGCCGACCTGGCCTCGCCTGCGGACTGGGACCGGCAGCTGGCGGTGAACCTGACCGGCGCCTTCCTGGGCGTGCGGGCCGTGCTGGCGGATCTGCGGGAGCGGCGCGGCGCGGTGGTCCTCACGTCGTCGGTGCAGGCCCGCTTCGGGCTGCCGGGCCGTCCCGCGTACGCCGCGTCGAAGGCGGGGCTGACCGGGCTGGCGCGCCAGCTGGCCGTCGAGTACGGGCCGGAGGTGCGGGTGAACTGTGTGCTGCCGGGGCCCGTGCTGACGCCCGCGTGGGACACCGTCGGGGAGGCGGACCGGCGGGCCAGCGCCGGGGAGACGGCCGCCGGGCGGCTGGGGCGCCCGGAGGAGGTGGCGGCCGCCGTGGCGTTCCTGCTGTCCGACGACGCGTCGTACGTGACGGGGACGGACCTGGTCGTGGACGGCGGCTGGAGCGTCGTCAAGAACTCGTCCTGACGGCCGGGAGGCCGTAGCGCCGGCCGAGGCCGTACGCCCGTGAGCCCGCCCCGCAGGCCCGCCTCCCATCCCGAGCCCACCCCCCCATGCCCCCGGCGAACGCGCCGCCCCGCTTCGCGGCCGGATGTGCGCGGTGCGGCGCCCGCGTCCGGGAATCATGACGGTACGGGCGGCACGCGCCGCGCACGTACGGCCCCGCGCCGCCCGCAGCTCGTGCCGGTACACGTCGCGACCAAGGGAACCCGATGGGCATCCATTTCGGTGCGGACTACAACCCCGAGCAGTGGCCCGAGGAGGTGTGGGAAGAGGACCTGAGCCTGATGAAGCGGGCCCACGTCACCATGGTCACCGCCGGGATCTTCTCGTGGGCGAAGGCCGAGCCCCGGCCCGGTGCGTACGACTTCGACTGGTTCGACCGGGTCATCGACGGTCTCGGCGGCGCCGGCATCCGCGTGTGCCTGGCCACCATGACCGCCTCCCCGCCGCCCTGGCTCACCCGCGCGCACCCGGAGGTGCTGCCGCAGGGCCCGGACGGGCAGCGCCGCTGGCCCGGCGGACGGCAGCACTACTGTCCGTCCAGCCCCGTCTACCGCGACCGCGCGGTCCGCCTCGTCGAGCGGCTCGCCGTCCGCTACGCCGGGCATCCGGCACTGGCCATGTGGCACGTCGGCAACGAGTACGGCTGCCACACCCGCCAGTGCTTCTGCGACGTGTCGGCCGCGGACTTCCGGGGCTGGCTGCGCGCGCGGTACGGGAACGTGGACCGCCTCAACGACGCCTGGTCGACGGCTTTCTGGTCCCAGGCGTACACGGATTTCGAGGAGGTGCTGCCGCCGCGTACCGCGCCCACCTTCCCCAACCCGGCGCAGCAGCTGGACTATCTGCGCTTCAGCGACGACGCGCTGCGCCGCTGCTATCTGGCGGAGAAGAAGGTGCTGGGCCAACTGAGCCCCGGGGTGCCGGTGACCACGAACCTGATGCCGTTCCACAAGCCGGTGGACGCCTTCGAGTGGTCGCACGACATGGACGCGATGGCGCTGGACTTCTACCAGGACCCCTTCGACCCGCAGACGCACCTGAAGGCCGCGTACACCTTCGACCTGATGCGGTCGGCACGCGGCGGGCAGCCCTGGCTGCTGCTGGAGCAGGCGCCCGGCGCGGTCAACTGGCGGCCCCGCAACGGCCCCAAGCCGCCGGGCGCGATGCGTCTGTGGAGCTGGCAGGCCGTGGCGCAGGGCGCGGACGCCGTCCTGTACTTCCAGTGGCGGCAGTCGCGCGGCGGCGCGGAGAAGTTCCACTCCGCGATGGTGCCGCACGCCGGTACGGACACCCGGATCTTCCGCGAGGTGACGGAGCTGGGGCGGGAGCTGGCGTCCGTACCGGAGATCGCGGGGACGCGGATGGTGCGGCCGACGGCGGCGCTGGTGACGGACTGGGACAGCTGGCGGGCCCTGGAGCTGGACTCGCACCCTTCGACGGCGCTGCGCCTGCCGGACCTGGCGGTGGCGCACCACCGGCCGCTGTTCGAGGCGGGCGTGGCGTGCGATGTCGTGCCGCCGGACCGTGACCTGTCCGGCTACCGGCTGGTCGTCGTGCCGAATCTGTACCTGCTGCCGGAGTCCGGGGCGCGGCGGCTCGCGTCCTACGTGCAGGGCGGCGGGCACCTGTTGGTGTCCTTCTTCTCCGGTGTCGTGGACGACTGCGACCGGGTGCATCCCGGTGGCTGTCCGGGGCCGCTGCGGTCGCTGCTGGGGCTGCGGGTGGAGGAGTTCTGGCCGCTGGACGAGGGCGCGACGGTGCGTGTGCGGGGCCTCGCGGGGGTACGGGGGCGGGGCACCGAACCGGGTGACGCGCCCGGTGGCGAGCCGGGCGGCGGCACGGGACGCGCGGGAGCGGCGGCGGGCGCCTGGGAGCTTCCGGCCGGTTCGGCCGACCTGTGGTCGGAGGCCATCCGTCTCGAAGGCGCCGAGCCCGTCGCGGAGTTCGCGGACGGCCACCTGGCGGGCCGGCCGGCCGTGGCCCGGCACGGCTACGGCGCGGGCACGGTGACCTATGTCGGCACCCGGCTCGAACCGGCGCTGATGCGGACCCTGATGGACGGCGTACGGGCGGCGGCGGGCGTGCGGCCGGTGCTGGCCGGTCTGCCCCCGGGCGTGCAGGCCACCGTCCGCGAGGGCGCCGCCGGGCGCTTCCTCTTCCTGCTCAACCACGGCGCGCGGGCGGCCGACATCACCCTGCCCTGCCCGATGGCCGACGCGCTCGCCGGGGCGCGCGGAGAGCGGGTGGACCATACGTACCGGATCACGCTGCCGGCCCGCGGCGTGGCCGTGCTGAAGGACCTGCACCGGGCGGTGCCCGCGGACGCCTGACCGGGGCCGGCCGGTGCCGGGCGGCGCGGCGCGGGCGGCCCCCGCGCCGCGTCTCAGGTCAGCGCGGAGGCCGCGGCCGTGGCCGGTTCGAGCTCCACCGGCCCCACGCCGGCGCGCCGCGCCAGCGCCACGGCGGCGAGCGTCGAGTGCACGCCCAGCTTGCCGAGCACGTTCTGCATGTGCGTACGGACCGTGTGCGGGGACAGGAACAGCCGCTCGGCGACCGCCTTGCGGCCCAGCCCCGCCACCATGCAGCGCAGCACCTCGCGCTCGCGCGGGGTCAGCGACTCGACCAGCCGCTCGCTCTCCGTACGGTGCTTGCGCGCCGCCGTCAGTTCCCGCAGCACGCCGGTGAGCAGCGCGGGCGGCAGATGCGTCTCGTCGCGCAGCACGCCGCGGATGACGGCGAGCAGGCGGGAGAGCGAGCAGTCCTTGGCGACCCAGCCGCCGGCGCCCGCCTGAAGGGCGAAGGCGGCCCGGCGCGGGTCGTCCTTCTCCGCGAGCACGACGGTACGGACGTACGGGTACGCCGTGCGCACGCCCGCGACCAGCGAGATGCCGTCCAGCGGGCCGCCGTCCGAGGCGCCGTCGCGGCCCGGCGCCGGCCGGTCCGGTACGGATGCCAGCGGTGCCGTGACGGTGCCGAGGTCGGCGTCGATGAGCATCACGTCGAAGCGCCGGCCGTCCGTGGCCGCCCGCTCCAGGCTGCGCAGAGCCGCCGGTCCGCTGCCGGCCGCCGCCACGTCCACGTCCTGTTCGGCCGCGAGTGCGGCCGCCAGGGACTCGGCGAAGATGCGGTGGTCGTCGACCACCAGAACCCGGATGCGTTGCACTGAGACCCCCTGTCTCGGGGAACGGACCAAGTGGGCACGACGCCCGGGACAAAGGCCGACGCAGCCGCACAGCCGCCGCCGTGCCGCATGGCTACCCCACCCCGGGCGTCGTACCCGACTGTCTCGCCCCCTGATCAGCACCGGCCCCCACCGGTGCTGGGACTCAGAGTACGGACGGGGTGCGGCAACGGAAGGCTATTGGCAAAACTGCCCGGCCCAAGTGTTCAGGGTGGGGCCAGGCGGCCGTCGAGGGGCGGAAGTCGACAGGGTTCGTCTCAATACGATCGGCCCGGGAGCGGGCCCGGGGCGGGCCGGAGGGGGGCCGGGGGCGGGCCCGCGTCCGTGTCCGCCCCCGGTACGGGACCTCACACCAGCCGCCGCGCCCCCGCGCTGGGAACGGCCGGAAAGATCCGCGGCGCCGCGTGTCCGGCCGCCGCGAACGCCTCGGTGATCCGCGCGGCGACGGTGTCCGCGGCCGGTTCCTCGACCAGTACGACGGCCGAGCCGCCGAACCCGCCGCCCGTCATCCGGGCCCCGAGCGCGCCAGCGGCCCCGGCCGCCTCGACGGCGAGGTCCAGCTCGGGGCAGGAGACCCGGAAGTCGTCGCGCAGGGAGGCGTGGCCGGCGGTCAGCAGCGGGCCGATGGCGCGGGTGTCACCGGCGTCCAGGCGGGCGATGACGTCCTCGACGCGCCGGTTCTCGGTGACGACGTGCCGGACGACGGCCCGGACGTCGGGACCGGAGCCGGGGCCGGGGGAGCCGCCCTCGGGACCAAGGGGGCCGCCCTCCTGACCGTCCTCCGACGCGGCCAGACGCCTCAATGCCTCCGGCAGATGCGCGTACTGCACATCGCGCAGCGCGTGTACGCCGAGCGCCCGCGCACCGCGCTCGCACATGGCGCGCCGCTGTGCGTACGCGCCGTCGCCCAGCTCGTGTTTGACCCGGGTGTCCACGACCAGCAGCCGCAGCCCCTCCCCCGCCAAATCGAACGGCACCTGCCGCTGGGTCAGGTCGCGGGTGTCCAGGAACAGCGCGTGGCCGTCCGTGCAGCAGGCCGCGGCGGTCTGGTCCATGATTCCGCAGGGCACGCCCACGAAGGCGTTCTCGGCGCGCTGTGCGAGCTGCGCCAGGCGCTGCCGGGTGAGCCCGAGGCCGTACAGGTCGTCGAGGGCGAGCGCGGTGACGACCTCCAGGGCGGCCGACGAGGACAGTCCGGCGCCGACCGGGACGGTGCTGTCGTAATGGAGGTCGGCGCCGCCGACGGGCAGCCCGGCCTCCCGCATGGCCCAGACGACGCCCGCGGGGTAGGCCGCCCAGCCGCCGTCGGGGGCCGGGCGCAGGGCGTCCAGCCGTAGTTCGACGGTCTGGCCGTCACCGCTGCTGCCGCCGTCGCCGGAGTGCACCCGCAGGACGCCGTCGGTGCGGGGCGAGGCGGCGGCGAGGGTGGTGTGCGGCAGTGCCAGCGGCATCACGAAGCCGTCGTTGTAGTCGGTGTGTTCGCCGATCAGGTTGACGCGGCCGGGCGCCGCCCACACCCCGGCGGGGGCGGCGCCGTACACCTCGCGGAAGCGCTCGGCGGTCTGCCGGGCGCGGCGGTCCTGGTCCGCGGTGGTGCGGCCGGTGTCGGTGCGGGTCATGGGGTGGCGGCCTCCCTGCGCCGGGCGAACTCCCAGGCGTCGGCGACGATGTCGGCCAGATCCGTACGGCTGGGGCGCCAGCCGAGGCGGTCGACGGCGGTCTGTGCGGAGGCGACGAGGACGGCGGGGTCGCCGCCGCGGCGGGCCGCGGTGATCTCGGGTACGGGGTGGCCGGTGACCTTGCGGACGGTCTCGACGACCTCGCGTACGGAGAAGCCGTTGCCGTTGCCGAGGTTGCAGATCAGGTGCTGTCCGGGTGCCGCCGCTTCGAGGGCGAGCAGATGGGCCTCGGCCAGGTCGGCGACGTGGATGTAGTCGCGTACGCAGGTGCCGTCGGGCGTCGGATAGTCGTCGCCGTAGACGGAGATGGCCTCCCGCTTGCCCTGGGCGACCTGGAGGACGAGCGGGATCAGGTGCGACTCGGGGTCGTGGCGTTCGCCGCAGTCGCCGTAGGCGCCCGCGACGTTGAAGTAGCGCAGCGAGACGGCGGCCAGGCCGTGTGCGGCGCACTCCCCGGCGATCATGTGGTCGACGGCCAGCTTGGAGGCGCCGTAGGGGCTGGTGGGCGCGGTGGGCGCGGACTCGGTGATCGGGGTGGTCTCGGGTTCGCCGTAGGTCGCGGCGGTCGAGGAGAAGACCAGGGTGCGCACGCCCGCGCCGCGCATCGCGGCGAGCAGGTCCATGGTGCCGCCGACGTTGTTGCGCCAGTACTTCTCGGGGTCGGTCACGGACTCGCCGACCTGGGAGAACGCGGCGAAGTGCAGCACCGCGTCGTAGGAGGCGTCCAGGTAGCGGGCGGCGTCCTGGACGCGGCCCTCGACGAAGCGGGTGCCGGCCGGGACGCCCTCGCGGTGCCCGGTGGACAGGTCGTCGAGGACCGTGACGGTGTGTCCGGCCTCGACCAGGTGGGCCGCCACGACGCTGCCCACGTATCCCGCGCCGCCGGTGACCAGGTACTTGTTGCTCACTCGCTCGCTACCTCTCGCAGTCGCTCGGCCGCAGCCTCCGGCGGCACATCGTTGATGAACACGTTCATGCCGGATTCGGAACCCGCGAGGAACTTCAGCTTGCCGGAAGTACGGCGGACGGTGAAAAGCTCAAGGTGGAGCGCGAACTCGCCGCGGTCGGCGGCGTACAGCGGCGCCTGGTGCCAGGCGGAGATGTACGGGGTCGGCGGCTCGTCGGGGCCGAAGATCCGGTCGAAGCGCCGCAAGACTTCCAGATAGACCTGTGGGAACTCTGTGCGCGCGTCCTCGCCGAGGGCGAGCAGGTCGGGGACGCGGCGCTTGGGGTAGAGGTGGACCTCGTACGGCCAGTGCGCCGCGTACGGGACAAAGGCCGTCCAGTGGTCCGCGTCCAGGACGACGCGGCGGCCGTCGGCGCGCTCGTCGGCGAGGACGTCGTCGAAGAGGTTGCGGCCGCCGGTTTCCTCGCGGTGGGCGGCCAGTCGGTCGAGCATCCGCTCGGTGCGCGGGGTGGTGAAGGGGTAGGCGTAGATCTGGCCGTGCGGGTGGCCGAGGGTGACGCCGATCTCCGCGCCGCGGTTCTCGAAGCAGAAGACCTGCCGGACGCCAGGGTGCTGGGAGAGTTCGGCGGTGCGGTCGGTCCAGGCCTCCAGGACGAGCGCGGCCTGCTCCTCGGTGAGGTCGGCGAAGGACGCGTCGTGGTCGGAGGTGAAGCAGACCACCTCGCAGCGGCCGGTGTCGCCGGCCAGGGAGGGGAAACGATTCTCGAAGACGGCGACGTCGTAGTCGGCCGCGGGGATCTCGGTGCTGCGGCCGTCGCGGGAGGGGCACAGCGGGCAGGCGTCGGCCGGCGGGTGGTACGTACGGCCCTGGCGGTGCGAGGCGACGGCGACCGCATCGCCGAGCAGCCGGTCGTGGCGGATCTCGGAGGCGGTGGAGACCGGGTCGAGCGGCCGGCGGTCGGTGTCGTCGCGCACCACGTCGTCGCGCAGGTCGTAGTAGATGAGCTCCCGGCCGTCGGCGAGCCGGGTCATCGTCTTCTTCACTGGAGCACTCCTAGGCACACAGCCACACCCACCAAACACAAACACACACAATGAAGCACAACTCAACAAGCCCGTCAACGCCGACGCCGGCCGGGTCGGCAACCGGAGATTTACCGACAAATCACCCGCCTCCATCACGATCCCACGACGAGAACGAACAAAAGTCTTCAGTTTCTGAACGACCGCGCGTAGTTTCCTGTGCGTTCATCACGCACAGAGAAGTGAGTGCCCCCATGATCACCTTGGCCGCAGGGCTCCGGCTGCCCACCAACGGGCTCGACTACGCGATTCTGGCCATCTACTTCGCCGTCGTCCTCGGCATCGGCTTCGCCGCCCGGCGCAGCGTGAAGACCAGCCTGGACTTCTTCCTCTCCGGGCGGTCGCTGCCCGCCTGGGTCACCGGACTCGCCTTCGTCGCCGCCAACCTCGGCGCCACCGAGATCCTCGGCATGGCCGCCACCGGCGCGCAGTACGGCGTCTCCGTCGTGCACTGGTACTGGATCGGCGCCATCCCCGCCATGGTGTTCCTCGGCCTGGTGATGATGCCCTTCTACTACGGCTCACGGGTCCGCTCGGTGCCGGAGTTCCTGCTCCAGCGCTTCGACAAGTCGGCGCACCTGCTCAGCTCGGTGCTGTTCGCCTTCGCCGCCATCCTGATCGCGGGCGTGAACCTCTACGCGCTGTCGATCGTCGTCGAAGCGCTGCTGGGCTGGCCGCAGTGGGTCGCCATCGTCGTCGCCGGCGTGTTCGTCCTCGCGTACATCACCGTCGGCGGCCTGTCCTCGGCGATCTACAACGAGGTGCTGCAGTTCTTCGTCATCCTCGCCGCGCTCATCCCGATCTGCGTCATCGGCCTCAAGCGGGTCGGCGGCTGGGACGGTCTGACCTCGTCGCTGGAGAAGAGCCACGGGCACAGCTTCCTGACCGCGTGGGACGGCACCGGAATCGGCGAGGCCAACGCGCTCGGCGCCAACTGGCTGACGATCATCCTCGGCCTGGGCTTCGTGCTCTCCTTCGGCTACTGGACCACCAACTTCGCCGAGGTGCAGCGCGCCCTGTCCGCCAAGAACCTCTCCGCCGCGCAGCGCACGCCGCTGATCGCCGCCTACCCGAAGATGTTCATCGCCTTCCTGGTGATGATCCCCGGCCTGGTCGCCGCGGTCGTCGTGCCCGGCCTCGGCCAGGAGGGCTCCGGCCTGACCTACAACGACGCCATCCCGCTGCTGATGCGGGACCTGCTGCCCAACGGCGTCCTGGGCATCGCGGTCACCGGCCTGCTGGCCGCCTTCATGGCGGGCATGGCCGCCAACGTCTCGTCCTTCAACACGGTCTTCACCTCCGACATCTGGGCGAAGTACGTGCGGCCCGGCCGCGAGGACCGCTACTACCTGCGCTTCGGCCGCCTGGTCACCGCCGTCGGCGTGCTGTGCAGCATCGGTACGGCCTTCCTGGCCGCCAGCTTCAACAACATCATGGGCTACCTCCAGACGCTGTTCTCGTTCTTCAACGTGCCGATGTTCGTGGTCTTCATCATCGGCATGTTCTGGAAGCGGGCCTCCATGAAGTCCGGCGTCTGGGGCCTGGTCGCGGGCACCACCGCCGCGATGGTCAACTACTTCTGGATCTACAAGCAGGGCATCATCGCCATCCCCACCGACCAGGGCGCCAACTTCGTCTCCGCGATCGTCGCCTTCGTCGTCGGCGCGGTGGTGATGGTCGCCGTCACCCTGTTCACCGAGCCCAAGCCCGAGGCGGAACTCGCCGGCCTGGTCTACGGCACCCGGGCCCCCGGCCTGGAGGAACCGCCCGCCAAGGGCGACGACGCGTGGTACCGCAAGCCGGCCCTGCTCGGCTGGGGCGCGATCGTGCTCGCCGCGCTCTGCTACGTCCCGTACTCCTTCTGACGCCCGCACCCCAGCCGAAGGAACCCCAGCACCATGAGTGACTACCAGCACGAAGTCGAACTGGAACGCAGGTCGGCCACGGCCGCCCGGCTCTTCGACATCCGGCTCATCATCGGCGGCCTGTTCACGCTCTACGGCGTCATCGTCATGATCGCCGGGTTCGCCGTCTCCGAAGCGGACCTGAAGAAGGCCGAGGACATCAACATCAACCTCTGGACGGGCCTGGGCATGCTGCTGCTCGGCCTGTTCTTCCTGGCCTGGCTCAAGCTCCGCCCGACCGTCCCGCCGACCGCCGAGGAACTCGCGGCCCTCCAGGAGGACGACACCGCCTGACCGGCGCGCGTCACGGCGGCGGGACGGCCTCGGCCCCCGCCGCCTCGTGCACTCCGGCGCCCCGGGTCGCCGCCCGGTCCAGCAGCCCCGTACGCGCCGCCAGCGCCGCCGCCTCCAGCCGCGAGCCCACGCCGAGCTTCATCAGCACCCGCTGCACATGCGTACGGGCGGTGCTCGGCGCGATGCCCATGCCGGCCGCGATCAGCCGGGTGTCCTCGCCCTCGGCGACCCGCACCAGCACCTCCACCTCGCGCGGAGTGAGCATCTGCAGCAGCCGGGCGCCCTCGTCGTCAGGCTGCGCGGCCGGATGCAGCAATTCCTCGAAGGCTTGCTGGAGCAACTGCGGCGCGATCGCCGCCTCGCCCGCGCGCGCCTTCATCATGGCGCGTTCCACGCCCTCGATGCGCTCGTCGTGCCGTACGTAGCCCGAGGCGCCGGCGGCGAACGCGGCGGCGATACCCCGCGGGTTGGGCACCGGACCGAGCACCACCACCGCGACCTGCGGCCGCTCCTTCTTGATCCGTACGACCGGGTCGAAGGCGCCCGGCTCGGCCGGGGACGCCGTGCCCAGCAGGCACACTTCGGGCGCGCGGCTCACCACCAGATCCGCCGCCCCGGCGCTCGGGGCCGCCGCCGCGAGCACCCGGTGCCCGCGCAGTTTCAAGGCCGAGGCGAGTGCCTCGGCGAGCAGTCGGTGATCGTCGACCACCATCAGCCGCACGCCCATTGCAGCAACCCCCCAAATTCCCCGGCGAGCCCAGCCCCCCGGCCCTCGCCAGGCCCCTTGCCCCCGGAAGCTACACGCTTGTTCGACGTTGCGCGCCCCCTAAGGGGAAGAAGCCTGCCGCAACGCTGAAATCCCGGCCAATCAGGGTTAGTTACGCACAGCTTCTTGGCCGTTTGTGACAGGTGAGACGCCAGAGCCGATCGCTCACGACCGGCTCCGGCGGTAGTGGACCGTCCGCTACGCGTCCTCGGCGAGCTCCAGCCACCGCATCTCCAGCTCCTCCCGCTCCCCCACCAGCTCCCGCAGCTGCGCGTCCAGCCCCGCGACCTTCTCGAAGTCCGTCGCGTGCTCGGCGATCTGCGCGTGCAGCTTCGTCTCCTTCTCGCCGATGCGGTCCAGCTGCCGTTCGATCTTCTGCAGCTCCTTCTGCGCCGCCCGCGTCACCGCGGCCGGCTTCTGCTTCGGCGCGGCCTCCACCGGAGCCGGCGCCGCGGCGTCGATCACCTGCTGCCGCCGCTCCAGATACTCGTCCAGCCCCCGCGGCAGCATCCGCAAGGTCGCGTCGCCCAACAGCGCGAACACGCGGTCCGTCGTCCGCTCGACGAAGTACCGGTCATGGCTGATGACCACCAGCGACCCCGCCCACCCGTCGAGCAGGTCCTCCAGCTGCGTCAGCGTCTCGATGTCGAGATCGTTCGTCGGCTCGTCCAGGAACAGCACGTTCGGCTCGTCCATCAGCAGCCGCAGAATCTGCAACCGGCGCCGCTCACCACCCGACAGGTCACCGACCGGCGTCCACTGCTTCTCCTTCGTGAACCCGAACTTCTCGCACAGCTGCCCCGCGGTCATCTCCCGGCCCTTGCCGAGATCCACCCGCTCACGCACCCGCTGCACGGCCTCCAGCACCCGCAGCGCCGGGTCCAGCTCCGCGACCTCCTGCGACAGGTAGGCCAGCTTCACCGTTTTGCCGACCACGATCTTCCCGGCCGCCGGCTGCGCCTCGCCCTCCGTACGCGCCGCCTCGGCCAGCGCGCGCAGCAACGACGTCTTGCCCGCACCGTTCACCCCCACCAGCCCGATCCGGTCCCCCGGCCCGAGCTGCCAGGTCAGATGCTTGAGCAGCACCTTCGGCCCGGCCTGTACGGTCACGTCCGCCAGCTCGAAAACGGTCTTGCCCAGCCGCGAGTTGGCGAACTTCATCAGCTCGGCGGTGTCCCGAGGCGGCGGCACGTCCGCGATCAGTTCATTGGCGGCTTCAATCCGGAACCGCGGCTTGCTCGTCCGCGCCGGAGCCCCCCGCCGAAGCCAGGCCAGCTCCTTGCGCATCAGATTCTGCCGCTTGGCTTCCTCACTGGCGGCGATCCGCTCCCGCTCAGCACGGGCGAACACGTAGTCGCTGTAGCCGCCCTCGTACTCGTGGACGTCGCCGCGCTGCACGTCCCACATACGGGTGCACACCTGGTCCAGGAACCAGCGGTCGTGGGTGACGCACACCAGCGCGGACCGCCGCGCCCGCAGATGCCCCGCGAGCCACGAGATCCCCTCGACGTCCAGATGGTTCGTCGGCTCGTCCAGCACGATCAGATCCTGCTCGGCGATCAGCAGCTTCGCCAGCGCGATCCGGCGGCGCTCCCCGCCCGACAGCGGCCCGATCACGGTGTCCAGGCCCTGCCCCAGCCCCGGCAGGTCCAGCCCGCCGAACAGCCCGGTCAGCACGTCACGGATCTTGGCGTTGCCGCGCCACTCGTGGTCGGCGAGGTCGCCGATGACCTCGTGGCGCACGGTCGCGGACGGGTCCAGCGAGTCGTGCTGGGTCAGCACGCCCTGCCGCAGTCCGCTGTTGTGCGTCACCCGGCCGTCGTCGGCGTCCTCCAGCTTCGCGAGAATCCGGATCAGGGTCGTCTTGCCGTCGCCGTTACGCCCCACGACGCCGATCCGGTCCCCCTCATTGACACCAAGGGAAACACCGTCGAGCAGCGCACGGGTCCCGTACACCTTGCCCACGGCTTCCAGATTGACGAGGTTGACGGCCACGCTTCACTCCATCGGTCGGGTTCCTCCTGACAGCCTAGTCCGGCCCCAGAAGGGTTTTTCCTCGCACACTTCGCACGCGGTTCCGAGCGCACCGAGCGCCCAGAGCCTGTGCAAGTACTCAGCCACGACGGCGGGAAAGCCGCGTACGGCGCGGGGCCCGAGCCCCCACCCACCGGACAGACAGCGCACACCGCGCACCCCCACACGGCGCCCTAAACGACCGTAGCCCCCGCCACCGGCCCCACCGCAACCCTGGCAGCCCGACACGTCCCAGACGCCAACAACGCCTCAGCCACCACCCCCGCCGACAAGGCATCCTTGGTCAGGAAGGCCGTAGTGGGCCCCGACCCGGACACCAACGCCGCCAACGCCCCCGCACCCGTCCCCGCCGCGAGCGTCGCAGCCAACGACGGCCGCAAGGACAACGCCGCAGCCTGGAGATCGTTGGAGACCGCCCCGGCCAGAGCCACCGCGTCCCCCATCCGCAACGCGTCCAGCAACCCCACCGACGCCACCGGCCCCGGCACGTCCACCCCCTCGTTGAGCCGGTCGAACTCCGCGTACACGGCCGGCGTGGACAGCCCCCCCTCGGCCACCGCGAACACCCAGTGGAACGCCCCGTCCCCCGCGCCGCCCACCTCCAGCGGCGTCAGCATCTCCCCCCGCCCGAGCCCCAACGCCGCCCCGCCGACCAGCGAGAACGGCACATCACTGCCCAGCTCGGCGCAGATCGCGAGCAGCTCCTCGCGCGAGGCACCCGTGCCCCACAGCGCGTCGCACGCCACCAGCGCGCCCGCCGCGTCGGCGCTGCCGCCGGCCATGCCGCCCGCGACGGGAATGTCCTTGGCGATGTGCAGGTGCACGTCGGGCGCGATGCCGTACCGGGCACCGAGCAGCTCCGCGGCGCGCGCGGCGAGGTTCGTACGGTCCAGGGGCACGCGGTCCGTGTCCGGGCCGGTCGCGGTGACGCGGAGCGTGTCGGCGGGCGTGGCGGTGACCTCGTCGTACAGGCCGACGGCCAGGAAGACGTTGGCCAGGTCGTGGAAGCCGTCCGGGCGCGCGCCGCCCACGGCGAGCTGGACGTTGACCTTCGCGGGAACGCGGACGGTCACGGACGCGGGCGCGGTCATGCGGTGCTCCCCTCGCGAGCGGGCCGGTGTTCGGCGACGCGCGCGAACTCCTCGACGGTCAGCGCCTCACCACGCGCCTGCGGCGACACCCCCGCGGCGACCAGCGCCGTCTCGGCGGCGGCCGCCGACCCGGCCCATCCGGCCAGCGCCGCGCGCAGCGTCTTGCGGCGCTGGGCGAACGCCGCGTCGACCACGGCGAAGACCTCTGCGCGGCTCGCGGTGGTCTCGACCGGCTTCTCCCGGCGGACGAGCGAGACCAGCCCGGAGTCGACGTTGGGCGCGGGCCAGAACACGTTGCGCCCGATCGCGCCGGCCCGCTTGACCTCGGCGTACCAGTTGGCCTTGACCGACGGCACGCCGTACACCTTGTTGCCGGGGCGGGCCGCGAGCCGGTCGGCGACCTCGGACTGCACCATGACCAGGGTGCGGTCGATGGTGGGGAACGTCGCGAGCATGTGCAGCAGCACCGGCACGGCGACGTTGTACGGCAGGTTGGCGACCAGCGCGGTGGGCGGGGGGCCGGGCAGCTCGCGCACCAGCATCGCGTCACTGTGGACCAGCGCGAAGCGGTCGGCGCGGCCGGGCAGCCGGTTCTCGACGGTGGACGGCAGCGCGGCGGCCAGCACGTCGTCGATCTCGACGGCGGTGACCCGGTCGGCGGCCTCCAGCAGTGCCAGGGTCAGCGAGCCGAGCCCGGGTCCGACCTCGACGACGACGTCGTCCGGCCGGACCTCGGCGGTGCGCACGATGCGCCGGACGGTGTTGGCGTCGATGACGAAGTTCTGGCCGCGCTGCTTGGTGGGGCGTACGCCCAGCGCGGCGGCCAGTTCGCGGATGTCGGCGGCGCCCAGGAGGGGGCCGGGCTCGTCGGTGGTGCTGCTGTTGCTCACCCGTGCAGCTTACGGCGCGCCGGCCCGGTGGCGGCGACAGCGCCCGCCGCCCCGCCTCCGCACCCCGCTCAGTCGCGCAGCTTGCGCCCGCACACCGGCCACGGGCTGGCTCCCCGGCTGATGTACAGCTTCTTGGCGCGGTAGGTCTGTTCCCCGGCCGGGGCGTCCTGCGGCCGTCCGCTGCCGCCGAGGCCGCGCCAGGTGCCGGTGTCGAACTGGTAGAGCCCGCCGTAGGTGCCGGAGGCGTCGACCGCGTCGGGGCGCCCGCCCGCCTCGCACTGGGCGAGCGCGCCCCAGTTCAGGTGGTCGGCGCCGGCCACCCTCGCGGGCATCGGCTTGGTGCCGACGTGCACGATCCGGTCGCGGGGCGCGCGGACGACCTCCGAGCCGACCTTCCTGGGCTTCTGGTGGACGCCGTTGACCGTGCGGATCTCGTAGGTGAGGCGCCGGATGCCGGGCTGTCCCTGGCGTACCACCGTCTCGGTGCCCTTGAAGGTCGTCGGGTCGGCCTGCTTGACCACCTCGAACGGGATGATCTCCTCGCGGACCTTCTCGGCGCCGGTGATGCGCAGGACGGAGACGGTCTGCCCGTCGCGCGGGAAGGACTCTGGCGCCACGGAGGTGGTGTCCTCGCCGCGCAGCGCGATGCCGGCCTGGTCGAGTGCCTCGCGGACGGTGGCGGCGTTGGTGCGGACGGTGTGTTCGCGGCCGTCGGCGACGAAGGTGACGCTGCGTTCGGTGCGTACGTCGAGGTCGAGGCCGTTGCGGCCGATGCGCTGGGCGGGGGCGGTGGACAGGTGGGCGCCCTCGGTGCGGACGCCGATCCGGTGGAGCGCGTCGGCGACGGTCTCGGCGGTCGTCCAGACCTGGCGGCGTTCGCCGTCGAGGGTCAGGCGCATGGGCCGTCCGTAGCGGACGGTGATCTCGTCGCCGCTGGTCAGGGCGGCGTCGGCGGCGGGCTGGACGAGGTCGTGCGCGCCGACCTCGACGTCCTCGTCGGCGAGCAGGTCGCCGACGTCGGCGGCGAAGGTGTGCAGGGTGCGGGGTTCGCCGTCGACGTCGATGCGGACGGCCTTGTCGTGGGCGATGAACGCGGCGGTGCCGCCGGCGAGGAAGGCCACGACGAGGGCCTGCGGGAGCAGTCGGCGGCGGGTTTCGGTGTGCTCGGTGCCCTGGCGGTCCGCGGTGTTGAGCCGGTCGGTCATGCCGCGGCGGTGGGCGGTGCCGCGGGCGGCCCGGCGGGCAGCGGCCCGGCCCGGGTGGGGTGGGGTCGCCCCCGGGCGGAGGCCGGGGGAGGAGGGTACGCCGGCGAGGTCGTCGCGCAGCGGCACCAGCGGTCCCTGGTGCGGTACGCGCCCCGGCGGTGCCTGAGGCGCCTGAGAGGTATGGGAGTCCTGGGCGGCGGGGGGTGCCGGTGTCTCCCACGCCTCGGCCCCGCCGTGCCCCGGGTGCGCGGGTTCGTGGCGTTCGTACGGGGCGTACGTCTCGTAGACGTCGTACGGCCCGTACCCCTCGTGAGCGCTGTATCCGCTGTATCCGCTGTACGCGCTGTACGCGCTGTACTCCCCGTACGACGCGTACCGCCCGTACGGATCGGGGGTCTCGACGGCTGTGTCACGCGGCGGCTCGGCGCTCGGTCCGTATCCGCCGTGCGCGACGGGGTGGCTGCCCTGCGAATGAGTCACGACGCTCCACGTGCCACGGGTCCGGGTTGTCGGCCGGAATGTAGCGGAGCGCCGGTGACTCTCCAAAGCGGGCCCGCCACGCTGTGTCGTCGCGCTAGGGTGCCGGGCCCGTGCCGGGGTGCCGCTCAGTAGCCGAAGGCGCGCGCCGTGTTCGCGGCCACGGCGGTGGCCAGCGCGTCCTCCGTCATTCCCTTGACCTCGGCCATGGCCCGCAGCGTGACCGGAATGAGATACGGGGCGTTAGGCCGTCCGCGGTAGGGGGCGGGGGTGAGGAAGGGCGCGTCGGTCTCGACGAGCACCAGCTCGGGCGGGGCGACGGCGAGCGCGTCGCGCAGCGGCTGGGCGTTCTTGAAGGTGACGTTGCCCGCGAAGGACATGAGGTAGCCGGCCTCGGCGCAGGTCTTGGCCATCTCGGCGTCGCCCGAGTAGCAGTGGAAGACGACGGTGTCCGGCGCACCCTCTTCGCGCAGGATGCGCAACACGTCGTCGTGGGCCTCGCGGTCGTGGATGACCAGGGCCTTGCCGTGCCGTTTGGCGATCTCGATGTGGGCGCGGAAGGAGCGCTGCTGGGCGGCCATGCCGTCGGGGCCGGTGCGGAAGTGGTCCAGGCCGGTCTCGCCGACGCCGCGGACGTGCGGCAGCGCCGCGAGCGCGTCGATCTCGGCGAGCGCCGCGTCGAGGGCGGCGTCGCCGCCTGCCTCGCGGGCCCCCTGCCGCGACCAGCCATCGGGGTCGCCCAGCACGATACGCGGGGCTTCGTTCGGGTGCAGCGCGACCGTCGCGTGCACCGCGTCGTGCGCGGCGGCGGTCTCCGCGGCCCAGCGTGAGCCGTTCACGTCGCAGCCCACCTGGACGACGGTGGTCACGCCTACGGAGGCGGCCTTGGCGAGGGCGTCCTCCACGGTGCCCTCTTGCATGTCGAGGTGCGTGTGCGAGTCCGCGACCGGCACCCGAAGCGGTTCGGGCAGCGGCGGCGGCGCGTCCTTGGTCGTCCTGCTCATGACCGCGATCCTACGAGGGCCGGGTGAACGCCACTCCTCCAGGAGGCGCGCCCTCGCGGGACCGCGGCCGCCCGCTCACCTGCGGTGGTGCTGGAAGGGGTGCAGCAGGTCGGCGAGGTGCCAGTGGTGGCGTTCGCGGCGGCCGTCCGAGGTGGCGCCGCCGTCGGTGCTCTCGCCCTGCTGCGGCACGGTTCCCGCGCCCGCGCCCGCGGTGCCTGCGGCTGCGCCCGCCGAGGGCTGCGCGTAGAGGCCGGCCATCGCCTTGGAGACCATCGAGACCTGTCCGGACCGCATGATGCGGACGACGTGGCCGCCGCAGTTCAGGCAGGTGGGGCGGGTCAGGGGGGAAGGTACGCGCTCGCCGTCCGCGTAGTACACACAGTGCGCGCGCCCGTCCGCGTCGACGTGGTGCCGTATCTCGTACGACTGCTCCCAGCCGTGGCCGCAGCTCATGCACGCGAAGGCGTAGGCCTCGTGTGCCGGGGGGTCCGTCTGGGGGGTGGGGTGGGCGCCGGTGGTGATGCCCGGCGTACGCGCGATGTCACTCATAGCCGCTCCTCTTGCCCGCTGGACAAGGTCTCCGGGGACAAACGTCCCACCTCCCAGTGGACGCCTTTCCCGGCGGTGGCGCAGCAGGGCCTCCTACCTGTTGACACAGATTTGGCGGTGTGCAGACGATGCGCCCGGCTGCGCGGCCCAGGTTTTACTTTCCAGGCTAGTCATTTACCTTCCGCTGGTCCCGTTCGCGCCGCATTCTTTGCCGCCACGACCGCATCGAACACCTCGCGCTTGGGTAGCCCGGTCTCGGCGGCGACGGCGGCGATGGCCTCCTTGCGGCGCTCCCCCGCCTCCTCCCTGACGTGTACGCGCCGGACGAGCTCGTCGGGTCCGAGGTCCTGCGGGCCGGTTTCGGGGGCGCCCTCGACGACGATGGTGATCTCGCCGCGTACGCCGTCCGCCGCCCATGCGGCCAGCTCCGACAGCGGCCCGCGCCGCACCTCCTCGTACGTCTTGGTCAGCTCGCGGCACACCGCTGCGCGCCGCTCGGCGCCGAAGACCTCGGTCATGGCGGCGAGGGTGTCGTCGAGGCGGTGCGGGGCCTCGAAGTAGACGAGGGTGCGGCGTTCGTCGGCGACCTCGCGCAGCCGGGAGCGGCGTTCGCCGCCCTTGCGGGGCAGGAAGCCCTCGAAGCAGAACCGGTCCACGGGCAGGCCGGAGACGGCGAGCGCGGTGAGCACCGCGCTGGGGCCCGGTACGGCCGTGACCTTGACGCCGCGCTCGACGGCGGCGGCGACCAGCCGGTAGCCGGGGTCGGAGACGGAGGGCATGCCGGCGTCGGTGACGAGCAGGACGCGGGCTCCGGCTTCGAGGGCGTCGGCCAGCTCCGGGGTGCGGGCGGCCTCGTTGCCCTCGAAATACGACACGACGCGGCCGGTCGTGTGCACGCCGAGCGCCTGGGTGAGGCGGCGCAGCCGCCGGGTGTCCTCGGCGGCGATCACCTCGGCCGCCGCCAGTTCGGCGGCGAGCCGCGGGGGCGCGTCCGCCACGTCGCCGATGGGCGTCCCTGCAAGTACCAGCGTTCCAGTCACGCCCCCATCCTCCCAGCCGTACGGCCCGCCGTGCTCCGGCGGCCGGGGCCCGCCGCGCACCACGGGTCCCGTGCGCCCCGGCAGCACCGGCCGCGGGGGCCCGGCCGCGCGGCCCCCGCGTTCCGCACAGGCCGCTTCCCTACGATGGGCCGGTGACGAGTGACACCGCGACAGACGCCGACCGCGCCGAGGAGCCCGCCGGACAGCCCGGCCGGTGGCAGCGCAGGCTGCGCCGGTTCGGATACGCCGGGCAGCCGCAGGCCGACGCCCGGGAGCGGCTGGTGCCGGCGTTCCCCGAGCCGGGGACGCGGGTGTGGTCGGTGCTGGGCCTGGGCCCGGCCGCCGCCGGCCGGCTGGCGCGCTGGTCGGGCTGGGGCGGGCCGCTGCTGGTCGCGCTCTTCGCGGGTCTGCTGCGGTTCTGGAACCTGGGCAGCCCGGCGAAGGTGATATTCGACGAGACGTACTACCCCAAGGACGCCTGGTCGCTGCTCCAGTACGGCTACGAGGGCACGTGGGCCAAGGACGCCAACGACGCGCTGGTGGCCCACCCGCAGCAGATCCTGCTCTCGCCCGAGCACTCCTATGTCGTCCACCCGCCGCTGGGCAAGTGGATGATCGCGCTGGGCGAATGGGCTTTCGGGATGAACCCCTTCGGCTGGCGGTTCGTGGTCGCGCTGCTCGGCACGCTGTCGGTGCTGATGGTCTGCCGGATCGGCCGCCGGCTGCTGCGCTCCACGGCGCTGGGCTGTCTGGCGGGCGTCCTGCTGGCGGTGGACGGCCTGCACTTCGTGATGAGCCGTACCGCGCTGCTGGACCTCATCGTCATGTTCTGGGTGGTGGCGGCGTTCGGCTGTCTGCTGGTGGACCGGGACCGTACCCGGGCGCGGCTGGCGGCGGCGCTGCCGGTCGGCCCGGACGGGCTGGCGCGGCCGGACGAGAAGGTGGGTGACCGGCTGCGGCTGGGGTGGCGGCCGTGGCGGCTGGCGGCCGGGGTGTGCCTGGGGCTGTCCGCCGCGAGCAAGTGGAACGGCCTGTACTACCTGGCGGCGTTCGCCGTGCTGATGGTGCTGTGGGACGTGGCGTCGCGGCGCACCGCCGGTGCCCGGCACCCGGTGCGCGCGGTGCTGCGCCGCGACCTGCTGCCGGCCTTCGGCGCGACCGTCGTGGTGGGGATGGCCGCGTACTTGGTGACGTGGACCGGCTGGCTGGTCACCAAGGGCGGCTACAACCGCGACTGGGCCACCGCCACCCCGGAGGGGCGGGCGAGCGGCTGGACGTGGCTGCCGGACTGGCTGCGCAGCCTGTGGCACTACGAGACGGAGGTCTACGACTTCCACAAGGGCCTGTCCACGCCGCACACCTACCAGTCGAATCCGTGGAGCTGGCTGGTGCAGGGCCGGCCCGTCTCGTACTTCTACGAGGACCCCAAGATGGGCCACGACGGGTGCGCGGCGGCCGAGGGCTGTGCACGGGAAGTGCTCGCGCTGGGTACTCCCCTGCTGTGGTGGGCCGGGTGTTTCGCGATCCTGTACGTGCTCTACCGCTGGCTGTTCAAGCGGGACTGGCGGGCGGGCGCCGTCGCCTGCGGCATCGCGGCGGGGCTGCTGCCGTGGTTCCTGTACCAGGACCGGACGATCTTCCTGTTCTACGCGGTGGTGTTCGTGCCGTTCGTGTGCCTGGCGCTGGCCATGCTGGTCGGCGCGATCCTCGGCCCGCCGGGGTCGAGCGAACGGCGGCGCGCGATCGGGGCGGTGGGCGCCGGGGTGCTCGTCCTGCTCATCATCTGGAACTTCATCTACTTCTACCCGCTCTACACGGGGCAGCCGATCCCCAAGAGCGCCTGGCACAACCGGATGTGGTTCGACACCTGGGTCTAGGGCACGACACGGCCGGGACCCGTACGCCGAAAGCGCCGTCCGCGCAGGAACGGCGGTCATACTTGGCCGTCATCGAATGATGCCGGTCAATGCCGATCGCCGCCCTGCGTCCCCGGACGGCCAGGGAGGGAGCGTAATTGAGTACGCCGAAGTTCGTGTACGTCATCGAGCACAACAAGCCCGAACAGGTCGAGGACCACGGCGCGCTGCGGACGGTCGCGCCCGCCTGCAAGGAGACGGCCCTGGCGGCGTTCGCCGACATGGAACAGGCCAGGGAAGAGGCCGAGATCTGGGCCGAGCGGCAGCACTACCCGGGCCTGACCTGGCAGGAGAACAACAATCCGCTGCTCGGTGACGCGGTGGGGCTGTCGGCCACCACCGACGTCGACGGGCAGAAGACGGTCGTCTTCCGCGTCACCGCGATGGTCGTGGTCGAGTCGCGCCACCGGTCGCCCCTGGGCAGCGCGCAGCCGCCCGGCGTCTAGAGCGCAGACGTCGCACGCGTCACAGGGCCGAGACTCACCCCCACACCCCGTGTCCCATAGAGTGCGCTGCACGTTCTTGTGTGCGTGCTGAAGAACGAGGATTCGGGAGGGGATCGGTGACATGCGCCGTGAGGTGAGGTACGGGCTGATCGGCGGGGCGGTCGCCCTGGTCGTGGGCGGCGTCGGCGGCTACACGCTGCTCGGCGGCTCCGGCGACGACGAGCAGGCCCAGCAGGTCCGGGCGGCCCGGGACGGCAAGCCCGGCGACGCGGCACCCGAGGTCAAGACCGGTCCGCTGTCCGCCGCGGAAGTCGGCGACACCGCGGGCAAGTTCCTCGACGCCTGGAAGGCGGGCGCCGCCGACCGGGCCGCCGCCCTCACGGACGACGCGAAGGCGGCCGGCGCCGCGCTGGCCGCGTACCCGAAGCAGACCCACTTCACGGGCCTGAAGCTCACCCCGGGCAAGGCCACCGGCGACAAGGTCGCCTACACGGTCAGCGCCGACATCGCGTACAAGACCATGAAGGCCCCCGTCTCCTACGGCACTTCACTGACCGTCAAGCGGGACAAGGAGACCGGCGAGCCGCGTATCGCCTGGGCGCCGAGCATCCTGCACCCGAAGCTGGACAAGGGCGACGTACTGCGCACCGGCGAGTCCGAGGCGCCGCCCATCAAGGCCGTGGACCGCAACGGCACCGAGCTGACCAAGGAAGCGCACCCGGCGCTGGCCGGGGTGCTGGACAGCCTGCGCGACAAGTTCGGCAAGAAGACCGACGGCAAGCCCGGGGTGGAGCTGTCCATCCACCGGGCCGCCGGCGACAAGGCGACCCAGCGGCCCGACGAGACGCTGAAGGTGCTCTCCAAGGGCAAACCGGGCACCCTGAAGACCACCCTGGACGCCAAGGTGCAGGCGGCGGCCGAAAAGGCCGTCAAGGGCAAGCCGAAGGCGTCCACGGTCGCGCTCAAGCCGAGCACCGGCGAGATCCTGGCCATCGCCAACTCGCCCGAGAAGGGCTTCAACACGGCCACCCAGGGCTCGCTGGCGCCCGGCTCCACGATGAAGGTCGTGACGGCCTCGATGCTCATCGACAAGGGGCTGACGGCGCCGGACAAGCCGCACCCGTGCGAGAAGTTCGTGACGGTCGGCGGCTGGAAGTTCCAGAACCTGAAGAAGACCGAGATCAAGAACGGCACCTTCGCGCAGAGCTTCGCCGCGTCCTGCAACAACGCGTTCATCTCCATGGCGCCCAAGCTCCAGGACGACGACCTGACGAAGCAGGCCCGCGACGTCTTCGGCATCGGCCTGAACTGGCAGACCGGCATCCCCACCTTCGACGGCGCGGTGCCGGTGCAGAGCGACGCGCAGATGGCCGCCTCGCTGATCGGGCAGGGCGGGGTGCGGATGAACCCGCTGACCGTCGCCTCGGTCGCCGCGACCGTGCAGAACGGCGGCTTCCACCAGCCGTACATCGTCGCGCCCTCGCTGGACGGCCGGGCCCTGGCCAAGGCCCCGCGCGCGATGAAGCCGGGCACCGCGTCCGCGCTGAAGTCGCTGATGAAGCTGACCGCCACGTCCGGTACGGCGGCGGAGGCGATGTCCGGGCTCAGCGGTGACATCGGCGCGAAGACGGGCTCGGCGGAGGTCGACGGGCAGGAGAAGCCGAACGCCTGGTTCACCGCCTACCGCGGCGACATCGCGGCGGCGGCCGTCGTCCCCGCCAGCGGCCACGGCGGCTCGAACGCCGGGCCGGTCGTCCGGTCCGTCCTCGCGGCGGGCTGAGACCCGTCCCCGGCCCGGGGTGATCTCGCACACCCCCCGCCCGCCGACCATCGCGTGGCCCGTACAGCTACAGCTAGCGTGCGGGCCATGCGTCATTTCCCGTACGGTCATGAAGCCACCCGCCCACCGGCCCCCGGCGCCGCCACCGCACTCCCGGCGCCGCCCGCCCGGAGCCGGGCGGCCGACCTGCGCGAGCGGACCGCATGAGCCCCCTGGTCGTCGCCGCGGTCCTGGTCGCCGCCGTCACCCACGCCGGCTGGAACGCGATCGCCCACCACATCAAGGACCAGCTGATCGCCTTCACGCTGGTCGGCGGCGGCGGCGCGCTCTGCGGGGCGGTCCTGGCCTGCTTCGCGCCGCTGCCCGCGGCCGGCGCCTGGCCGGCGCTGGTGGGCTCCGCCGTGCTGCACATCGTCTACCAGGCGCTGCTGATGCAGTCCTTCCGCCTCGGCGAGTTCGGACAGATGTACCCCATCGCGCGGGGCACCGCGCCGCTCGTCGTCACCGTCCTGGCCGCCGTCTTCGTCGGGGAGCTGCCCGACGCCCAGGCCCTGGCCGGCGTCGCGCTCGCCTCGGCGGGCCTGGTCGGCGTCGCGCTGTGGGGCATCCGCGGCTCCGGTACGAAGCCGCACTGGCCGGCCATCGTCGCCGCCCTCGCCACCGGGCTGGCCATCGCCTCGTACACGACCGTGGACGGCGTGGGCGTGCGCGCCTCCGGCACCCCGATCGGCTACATCGCCTGGCTGATGATCCTCGAAGGCGTGGCGATCCCCGCGTACGCGCTGGCCACCCGCCGCCGCCTGCTGCTCACCCAGCTGCGCCCGGTGGCGCTGCGCGGCGCGGCCGGCGGCGTGCTGTCCGTCTTCGCCTACGGCCTGGTGCTGTGGGCCCAGACGCGGGCCCACCTGGCGCCGATCGCCGCCCTGCGCGAGTCCTCGATCATCGTCGGCGCCGCCATCGGCGCCCTGTTCTTCAAGGAACGGTTCGGCGCGCCGCGGCTCGCGGCGGCGGGCCTGATGGTCGCGGGGATCGCGCTGATGCTGCACTAGACGCGCTGTCCAGGACGGCCCGGGCCCGGGGCGGGGGTCAGTGCCGGTCGCCGAGCAGCGCCTCGCGCAGGGCCGTGTTGGCGGTCAGGATGCCGCCGTCCACCGGGAGCGTGATGCCGGTGATCCACGCGGCGTCGGAGGAGGCCAGGAAGGCCACCGCGGCGGCGATGTCGTCGGGGCGGCCGACCCGGCCCAGGGGGTAGGCGGCCGCGGCGCGTTCCAGGGCTTCGGGGCGGTCGCCCCAGTTGGGGGTGTCGACCGTGCCCGGCGCGACCAGGTTGACCCGTACGCCGCGGCCGGCCGCCTCGCCCGCGAGGGTGCGGGTGAGGGAGGCCAGGCCCGCCTTGGCGGCGCTGTAGGCGTGGTTGCCGAAGTCCTGCTCGCCGTTGACCGAGCCGACGCTGACGATCGCGCCGCGGCCGTCGGCGGCGGCCAGGTGGGGCAGCGCGGCGCGGGCGCAGCGGAAGGCGCCGCCCAGGGTGATGTCCAGGTCGCCGGCCCAGTCCTCGTCCCGCTGGTCCTCGAAGAGCGGGGTGCCGGGCGAGCACCGGCAGGCGTTGTTGACCAGGACGTCGAGTCCGCCGAAGCGGTGCACGGCGTGTGCGACGGCCGCGTCGACGGCGGTGCGGTCCGCGACGTCGCAGGCGAGCGCCTCGGCGGTGCCGCCGCTGCCGCGGGCGCCGGCGTCCTCGCGGATGCGGGCGGCCGCCTGTCCGGCCCGGTCGGGGTCGCGGTCGGTGACCAGGACCCGGGCCCCTTCGGCGGCGAGCCGCCGGGCGGTGGCCTCGCCGATGCCCCGGCCGGCGCCGGTGATCAGTACGCGGTAGCCGTCGAATCGCCTCATGCGCCCAGCCTGACGCACGGGTCCCGCGAGCAACAGACCCCGGGCGTCGGGCGCCCCGGGCCCGGCTGCGCGCGCCTCAGGCTTCGAGCGCGGCCCGCAGGGCCCGTACCAGTGCCTGGGCCCGCGGGTCGGCGGTCACGTTCTGCTGCATGCCGTTGGTGACGTAGCCGAGCGCCGTGCCGGACTCGGGGTCCGCGAAGGCCAGGCTGCCGCCGCGGCCGGGGTGGCCGAAGGAGCCGGGGGCCAGGAGGGGCGAGGCGGGGCCGTGCAGCATGTAGCCGAGGCCGAAGCGGGTGTTGACGACGAGGGTGCGGTCGGGTCCCGCCGACTCCTCCGTACGGGCCAGGGTGAGCGTGGCGGGCGCGAAGAGGCGGGGGTGGCCGTCGACGGGGCCGATGAGCGCCGCGTAGCAGCGGGCCAGGGCGCGGGCGGTGGCGATGCCGTTGGAGGCGGGGAGTTCGGCGGCGCGGTAGGCGTCGGCGTTCTCGTCGGGGGCCGGGGTGATGGCGCCGAAGGCGCGCCGGGTGAGGGAGCCGGGGTCGCGGTAGGCGTCGGAGACGTTGCGCTTGGGGCGGACGCGCAGTCCGGCCGCGGCGGGCGGGGCCGGTGCCTCGACGTCGGCGAGGCGGCCGGTGCGGGCGAGCGCGTCGGCGGGGGCGCCGACCCACAGTTCCAGGCCGAGGGGCCCGGATATCTCGTCGGCGATCCAGGTGCCGATGGTGCGGCCGGTGATCCGGCGTACCAGTTCGGCCAGCAGCCAGCTGTAGGTCTGGGCGTGGTAGCCGTGGTCGGCGCCGGGGGTCCAGGCGGGGGCCTGGGCGGCGAGGGCGGCGGGGCCGCTGACGCCGTCGACGGCCTGCTCCGGGGTGAGCGGGGTGTCCAGGACGGGCAGGCCCGCGCGGTGCGAGAGGAGGTGGCGGACCAGGACGCGGTCCTTGCCGGCGGCCTTGAACTCGGGCCAGTACGTGCCGACGGGGGCGTCCAGGTCGAGCAGGCCGCGCTGGTGGAGCAGGAGCGGCACGACGGCCGCGATGCCCTTGGTGGCGGAGCGGATGACCTGGGCGGTGTCCGCTTCCCAGGGGGCGCCGTCGTCCGGCGCGTGCGCCTCGGGGCCGTCGGCGTCCCGGCTGCCGCCCCACAGGTCGACGATCTTGCGCCCGTGCCGGTAGACGGCGACAGCCGCGCCGCGCTCGCCGCGCCACGCGAAGTTGGCCGCAAAGGCGTCGCGGACCGGCTCGAAGCCGTCCGCGACCGTGCCCTGGACGTCCACCACTGTTTCCCGCTTCCCACTCATCCGTCGCGTTTGTGACCTATCAATGGTGCAACGCGCGGATCAGTGCTGGTGACCAGGGGCGGCGGCGGACGCGGTGTGCGGGGGTGCCGTCAGGGCGTGGGGATCGTCACAGAGCGCGGATCGAAACCGAAGGGCAGTTCGAGTCGGTGCGCGGCCATCAGTTCCGCGTCGCCCAGCAGGTCCTGGGTGGGGCCGTCGGCGGCGATGACGCCCTCGGACAGGACGACGGCGCGCGGGCACAGTTCGAGGGCGTACGGCAGATCGTGCGTGACCATCAGCACCGTGACGTCCAACGCCCGCAGGATGTCGGCCAGTTCGCGTCGCGAGGCGGGGTCGAGGTTGGAGGACGGCTCGTCCAGGACGAGGATTTCCGGGCGCATCGCGAGGACGGTGGCGACCGCGACGCGGCGGCGCTGCCCGAAGGAGAGGTGGTGCGGCGGGCGGTCGGCGTAGTCCGCCATGCCGACCCGGCCGAGGGCCTCGGCGACCCGCGCCGCCAGTTCGGCGCCGCGCAGCCCGGCCGCGGCGGGCCCGAAGGCGACGTCCTCGCGGACGGTGGGCATGAACAGCTGGTCGTCGGGGTCCTGGAAGACGATGCCGACACGGCGGCGGATCTCGGCGAGGTGGCGCCTGGCGACGGGCAGCCCGGCGACCGTGACCGTACCGGCGCCGGGCGCGAGGATGCCGTTCAGATGCAGGACGAGGGTGGTCTTCCCGGCGCCGTTGGGGCCGAGCAGCGCGACCCGCTCGCCGCGGGCCACGGTGAGGTCGACGCCGTAGAGGGCCTGGTGGCCGTCGGGGTAGGCGTAGGCGAGTCCGGCGACCTCCAGGGAGGGGGCCGGGGGCGGTTCGGGTGCGGTGGTGACGGGCGTGGGCACGGGGTTGTTCAAAGGGTCCATCCCAGCAGGCATACGGCGAGGGCGGCGGCGGGCAGGGCGGCGGCGCGGGTCCACTGGGCGCCGGTCGCGGCGGCGGTGTCCGGTACGGGCAGGGTGCCGGTGTAGCCGCGGCTGACCATGGCGAGGTGGACGCGTTCGCCGCGTTCGTAGGAGCGGATGAACAGGGCGCCGGCGGACTTGGCGAGGACGCCCCAGTGGCGTACGCCGCGCGCCTCGAAGCCGCGGGAGAGGCGGGCGATGCGCATCCGCCGCAGCTCGTCGGCGATGACGTCGCCGTAGCGGATCATGAAGGAGGCGATCTGGACGAGCAGCGGCGGCATCCGCAGCCGTTGCAGGCCGAGCAGGAGGCCGCGCAGTTCGGTGGTGGCGGCGAGGAGGACGGAGGCGGCGACGCCCAGGGTGCCCTTGGCGAGGATGTTCCAGGCACCCCAGAGGCCGGGCTCGCTCAGCGCCGTCCCCAGGATGTGGACGCGCGGCCCCGTGGCGACGAACGGCATCAGGACGGCGAAGGCCACGAACGGCACCTCGATGAGCAGCCGCTTGAGCAGGAACCCGGCGGGCACCCGGGCCGCCGCGGCGACCGCGGCCAGCAGCAGCGCGTACAGGGCGAAGGCCCAGACGGCGGTGCGCGGGGTGGCGACGACGGCCAGGACGAAGCAGAGCACCGCCGTGATCTTGCAGTGCGGCGGCAGGGCGTGCACCGGCGAGTGCCCGTGCCGGTAGAGCTTGTGGGCGTGCCCGGCGCCCATCTCAGGCCGATTCCGGCGTGTGCTGCTGCGGCGGTACGGCGTCCCCGGCGGCGTTTCCAGCGGCGTCCCGGGCCGCGCCGCGGCGGCGCCGTACGACGACGAAGACGCCGGTGCCGACGGCGAGCGTCGCGCCCACCCCGATCACCCCGGCCAGCCCGCCGGAGATCCGGGGGTTCGCGATGTCCTTGACGCTGTAGTCGGCCAGCGGCGAGTCCTTCGCCGCGTGCTCCTCGGCCTTGGCGTCGATGCCCTGGTCCTCGGCGACCTTCTCCAGGCCGTCGGGGCTGGTGGAGGCGTAGTAGCTGACGCCGCCGGCGCAGATCAGCGCGGCGGCGACGCCGGCCAGCCAGACGCGGCGGGTGGAGCGCCGGGCGGCGTCAGGCCGCGGGGCGCCACCCGCGGCGCCCGCCGCGTCCTCGCCGGGCCGTGGCGCCTCGGCGGGCTCCGGCTCCCCCGCTGCCGTCGCGGGCCCGGCCAAGGGGGAAGTCCGCAGCTGGAGCGGCTTGGCCAGCCCGCGCGCCCCGTACACGAGGTCGGGGCGCACGGCGAGGACCGCGCCGACGGTCAGCGCGGTGATGACGGCCTCGCCGATGCCGATGAGGACGTGTACGCCGGTCATCGCCGCGAAGACCGTGCCGAGCGGTACGTGGGTGGTGCCGCCCAGCGCGTACAGGCCGGTGAAGGCGGCGGCGGCGGCCGGTACGGAGACCGCGGCGGCCACGAAGGACGCGGCCGTGACCGCGCGGCGCCCGCGCGGCAGCACCTTGACCAGGCCGCGGAAGATCCCGTACGCGACGAGAACGGTCACCACCGCCATGTCGGTGATGTTGACGCCGAGCGCGGTCAGCCCGCCGTCCGCGAAGAGCACCGCCTGCATGAGCAGCACGACCGAGACGCAGAGCACGCCCGTGTACGGGCCGACGAGGATCGCGGCCAGCGCGCCGCCGAGGAGGTGGCCGCTGGTCCCGGCTGCGACGGGGAAGTTGAGCATCTGGACGGCGAAGATGAAGGCGGCGACCAGGCCGGCGAGGGGCGCGGTGCGCTCGGCGCCGAGAGCGGTGTGCGGTCCGTGGCCGCCCAGTTCGCGGCGGGCGCCGCGCAGGCTGACCGCGACGGCGGCAGCGGCGAGGATGCCGGTGGCGGCCGAGACGGGGGCGTCGATGAATCCGTCGGGTACGTGCATGAGGGTCTCCGCTCAGCCGCGCAACCCTTTCATCGTGGCCGTACTGCATATGGGTCGCAAGAGCGCCCGGGACGCGAAACCGCAACGGACCGTCACCCCGACAGCAGCAAAAGGTGGCGAAGCAGGGCATTGGCCCAAAGGCTTGGGGGCATGACCACGGCCGCCGCGCACGCCCCCGCCCCCGAAGCGCGCAGCGCTCCGCCCGCGCTGAGCCGCCGCCGTACCAACCTCGTCTTCACCACGATCGTGCTCGGCATGCTGCTGGCCGCCCTGGACCAGACGATCGTGTCCACCGCGCTGCCCACGATCGTGGCGGATCTGGGCGGCGGCGGGCACATGGCGTGGGTGGTGACGGCGTACCTGCTGGCCGAGACGGTCTCGACGGTGCTGGTCGGCAAGTTCGGCGACCTCTTCGGCCGGAAGATCATCTTTCAGGTCAGCGCGGTGGTCTTCGTCGGCGGCTCGATCCTGGCCGGGGCCTCGGCCTCGATGCTGATGCTGGTCGCGGCCCGCGCCGTGCAGGGCATCGGCGGTGGTGGCCTGATGGTGACGGCGATGGCGCTGATCGCGGACGTCATCCCGCTGCGCGAACGCGGCAAGTACCAGGGCGCGCTGGGCGCCGTCTTCGGCGTGACGACGGTCGTCGGCCCCACCCTGGGCGGCCTGTTCACCGACCACGCCTCCTGGCGCTGGTGCTTCTACGTCAATATCCCCATCGCGGTCGTCATGGTCGTGATGGCGGCGCGTACGGTTCCCGTCGTACGGGCCGCGGTCCGCCCGGTGATCGACTACATCGGCATCGTGCTGGTCGCGCTGGGCGCCTCCGGCCTCGTCCTCGGCCTGGAGTGGGGCGGCAACGAGTACGCGTGGGGCTCGCCCGTCATCATCGGCCTGTTCGTGGGCTCGGTGGTGCTGCTGGCGGCGTTCGTGTTCGTGGAGCTGCGGGCCAAGGAGCCGATGCTCCCCATGCACCTGTTCCGCAACCCGGTCTTCACCGTCTGCTCGGTGCTCAGCTTCATCGTCGGCTTCGCGATGCTCGGCGCGATGACGTACCTGCCGACGTACCTCCAGTTCGTCGACGGCGTCTCGGCGACCATGTCGGGCGTGCGGACGCTGCCGATGGTCGCCGGGCTGCTGGGCACCTCCATGCTCTCCGGCGTCGTCGTCAGCCGCACCGGCCGCTACCGCGTCTTCCCCATCGTCGGTACGGGCGTGATGGCGCTGGGCCTGTACCTGATGTCGACCATGGGCGCGAGCACCGGCCCCTGGCTCGAATCGCTGTACATGTTCGTGCTCGGCCTCGGCATCGGGCTGGCGATGCAGGTGCTGACCATCGCCGTGCAGAACACCGTCAACTACCACGAGCTGGGCTCGGCGACCTCCGGCGTGACCTTCTTCCGCACCCTCGGCTCGTCCTTCGGGACAGCCGTCTTCGGCACGCTCTACAGCAACCGCCTCGACCCCAACCTGAAGGCGGCCCTGGCGAAGTCCCCGGGCGTGCCGCCGGAGGCAGCGGCGAGCCCGCAGGCGCTGCACCGGCTGCCCAACGCGCAGGCCAGACCGGTGATCGACGCCTACGCCGACACCGTCAACCACGTCTTCCAGTGGGTGGTGCCGGTCGCGCTGGCCGGGTTCGTGGTGGCGTGGTTCCTCAAGGAGGTGCCGCTGCGCGACAGCGCGCGGGCGGCGGCGGGCGACCTGGGCGAAGGCTTCGCGGCGCCCGACTCCACCGACTCCGACCAGCAGTTGGAGCGGGCGGTGGCCCGGGTGATGCGCAAGGCGGAGGGACCGGTGAGCCTGGAGGTGCTGGCCGCGTCCGGCAGTTCGCTCACCCCCGGCCAGGCGTGGGCACTGGGCCAGATCCACTGGCGTACGCGCATCCACGGCGAGACCTCGCTCGCCGCCGTCGCCCAGGCCCACCGGATGCCGGACGAGGTGCTGGAGCCGGTCTTCACGCGGGTGGTGTCCGCCGGGTACGCGCGCTACGAGGACGACGGACGGCTGGTGCCGACCGAGGCGGGCCGCACCGAACTCGACCGGCTGATCGTCGCCTGGCGCGAGTGGCTGGACGACCGTCTGGAGGGCTGGACGGCCGAGGACCCCGAGGACCGCGCCCGCCTGGCGCGCGCACTGGACAACATGGCGGCACGGCTCCTGGACGAGGACTCGTCGCACCGGGAGCGCACGGCGGTGTGAGGGCGGTGCGCGCCGAGGCCGTCAGGGGCCCGGGCGCGGACCGCCGACCGAATGCGGCTTCCTACCCGAGGCCACCGAACCGGCCTGCGGCCACGGCGGAGACGAACGCGGCCAACTGCGCGCGGTCGAACCGCAGCGCGGGCCCGTTCGGGTCCTTGCTGTCCCGTATGGCAACTGTGTCGGCGTCGAGGATGCCGCATTCGACGCACTGTGCTCCGCTGTCGCTGTACGTGGACTTCCACCACGTCACGGGAAGGGCGGAAGCGTCGTCAACGTGGCTCATGTGTTCTTCCTTATCTCTGTGATCAGGTCCGCCGATGCCCCGACCGGGAGTGCGGCGGAGGTAAGTCGTTGCCAGGCGTCCCGGTGAGCCGCCACCTTGTCAGCTTCCTCGATGTACAAGGCCGAGGTCAGCCCCTCGGTATGAACGACGTCAAGGTCGACGTGCGGGCCGAACCCAGCACCGAGAAGCTGCCCGGTTCCGCCGCCACGCAGACGAACCGGCTCCGCGTCCACCTCACGGCGCGCCGTGCCGAACGGCTCCCGGACCGGCAGTGCTGTGCGATGACCGCAGGAGGCCGGGCGCGTTCTGGACCGGGGGCGCGGGCGGGGTTAGGTTGCCAGGGCAACTATCCGCTCGCGGGAGGAGCCGGCGACCGTGACCACAGCCGTGCAGGGCATCTGTGCCCCCGAGTTCGAGAACGTACGGGCCGAGTTCGAGCGCAACTTCGCCGAGCGCGGCGACGTGGGCGCGTCGCTCGCGGTGCGCCTGGACGGCGAGTTCGTCGTCGACCTGTGGGGCGGGGACGCGGACGCCGAGGGCGCCCGCCCCTGGGAGCGCGACACGCTCGTCAACGTCTACTCGACGAGCAAGGGCATGACCGCCCTGTGCGCCCATCTGCTCGTAGATCGGGGCGAGCTGGACCTGGACGCGCCGGTCTCCCGCTACTGGCCCGAGTTCGCGCAGGCCGGCAAGGGGGACGTGCCGGTGCGCTGGCTGCTCTCGCACCGCGTGGGCCTGCTCGGGCCGCGGGAGCGGCTGACGCCCGAGGACGTGTACGACTGGGAGAAGATCTGCGCGGTCCTGGCCGCCGCCGAGCCGTGGTGGGAGCCGGGCACGGCGCAGGGCTACCACGCGGTCAGCTTCGGCTTCCTGGTCGGCGAGGTCGTACGCCGTATCACCGGTGTCTCGCTCGGCACCTTCCTGCGTACGGAGATCACCGAACCGCTCGGCGCGGACCTCTACATCGGCACCCCCGCCGCGGAGCACGGCCGCTGCGCCCAGCTGATCGGCCCGGACGGCGGCGGCTCCCTCCGCAGCCTGTACGCGAAGCTGCTGGAGGACGGGCCGGTGCGGTCGCTGGACGCCCACCCGCTCGCGCCGCTGGCGCTCGCCATGGGCCATCTGCCGACGGGCAACGTGAACAGCGCCGCCTGCCGTTCGGCCGAGATCCCCGCCGCCAACGGCAATGCCACCGCCCGCGGCCTGGCGGAGGTGTACGGGGCCCTCGTCGACGGCAAAATCGTCGGTGCCGACACCCTCGCCGCCCTGCGGGAGCCCCAGGGCCGCCCCGGCGAGCCGGACGTGGTGCTCAGCGCCACCGCGCCGGACGGCCTGCCGTTCTCCTGGGGCTGCGGCTACATGATCAACACCGGCGGCTACCTGGGCCCCAACAAGGGCGCCTTCGGGCACGGCGGCGCGGGCGGCTCGTTCGCCTTCTGCGATCCGGAGAACCGGCTGTCGTACGCGTACGCCATGAACAAGTTCGGGGGCGGCACGTCGGGCGGCGACGTCCGCAACTTCGCGCTGGTCGAAGCGGTGTACGCGGCGCCGGGCCTGGCCGGGCGCACCGGCTGAGACGGAGTCCGGCGGCCCGTACCGCCGCGGCCGGTCCCGCCGTCCCCTCGTACCGCCGCGGCAAAGGGCCCGGCGGCCCGCCCCGCTCCGCGGGGGCCGGCCGCCGGGCCGTTTCGCGCCGCGCCCCGTCCCCACGGGGCGGCGCGGGCCGGGGCGGCCGCACCGCTCACGCGGCCGCCCCGGGGCTCGTCACACCTTGGCGAGTTCCGGCTTCTCGGCCGGCTCGGGGGCGAGGTGCTTCTGGAGCTGTTCGCCCTCGACGTCCACGTTGGGCAGCGCGCGCTGGAGCCACTTGGGCAGCCACCACGCGGCGCGGCCGAGGAGGGCGAGGACGGCGGGGACGAGGGCCATGCGGACCACGAACGCGTCGAAGAAGACGGCGACGGCGAGCCCGAAGCCAATCATCTTGATCATGGATTCGGAGGAGCCGATGAAGCCGGCGAAGACCGAGATCATGATGACCGCGGCGGCCGTGACCACCCGCGCGCCGTGCCGGAAGCCGGTGACGACCGCCTGCCCCGGGCGCTCCCCGTGGACGAACGCCTCCCGCATCCGCGTGACGAGGAAGACCTCGTAGTCCATGGCGAGTCCGAAGACCACGCCCACCATGAAGATCGGCATCATGCTCATGACCGGACCGGTCTGCTCGACGCCGAACAGGCCGGACAGCCAGCCCCACTGGAAGACCGCGACCACCGCGCCGAGCGCCGCGACGACCGAGAGCAGGAAGCCCAGGGCGGCCTTCAGGGGCACCAGGACCGAGCGGAAGACGACCATCAGCAGCAGGAAGGCCAGGCCGACCACCAGCGCCAGGTAGGGCAGCAGGGCGTCGTTGAGCTTCTCGGAGACGTCGATGTTCATCGCGGTGGTGCCGGTGACCAGCGCCCGCGCGTCGGCGTCCCGCGCCGCGTCGCCCGCCTTGCCGCGGATCTCGTGGACCAGGTCCTCGGTCTCGGTGCTGCTCGGCTTGGACTTCGGTACGACGCTGAGCATCGCCGTGTCCCCGGCCTGGTTGAAGGTCGGCGGGGTGACGGCCGCGACGCCGTCCAGCTTGGCGACGACGCCGGCGACCCGCGTGGCCGCCGCCTTCGGGTCCTTGCTGCCCTGCCCGTCCACGACCAGCATCAGCGGCCCGTTGAAGCCCGGCCCGAAGCCGTCGGAGAGCAGGTCGTACGCCTTGCGCTGGGTGGTGCTGGTGGGCTGGGCGCCGTCGTCCGGCAGGCCCATCTCCAGTGAGCTCGCGGGGACGGCGATGACACCCAGGCCGACCACTCCGGCCAGCAGGACGGCGACCGGCCGCCGCAGCACGAAGCGCGCCCAGCGGGTGCCCATGTTGGGCTTGCCGCCCTCGGCCTCCCCCGCGGCCGGGGCGCCCTTGCGGGCCTTGCGGCTCAGCACCCGCTTGCCCGCGAAGCCCAGCAGCGCGGGGATGAGGGTCAGCGCGACGAGGACGGCGATGACGACCGTGCCGGCCGCCGCGATGCCCATCTTCGTCAGCATCGGGATGTTGACCACCGACAGGCCCACCAGGGCGATGACGACGGTCAGTCCGGCGAAGACCACGGCGGACCCGGCGGTGCCGACCGCCCGCCCGGCCGCGTCCTCGCGCTCGCGGCCCTCGGCCAGTTCGGAGCGGTAGCGGGAGACGATGAACAGCGCGTAGTCGATGCCGACGGCGAGGCCGATCATCATGGCGAGGGTGGACGTCGTGCTGGACAGGTCCAGGACGCTGCCGAGCGCGGTGATGGACGAGACGCCGATGCCCACGCCGATCAGCGCGGTCAGCAGCGGCAGGCCGGCGGCTATCAGCGCGCCGAAGGTGATGACGAGGACGACGGCGGAGATGACGATGCCGATGACCTCGGTGGCGCCGGTCTCCGGCATCGCCTGGAGCGCGTTGCCGCCGATCTCGACGGTCATCCCGGCGTCGCGGCCGTGCTGGGCCGCTTCCTTGAGCGCGTCGCGCGCGTCATCCTTCAGCTCGAAGCCGGAGACCTTGTAGGTGACCTGCGCGTAGGCGATCTTGCCGTCCTGGGCCACGCCTTTGGCCAGGTACGGGTCGGAGACCGAGGCGACCTGCGGCGAGGAGGACTTCAGCTCGCCGACGACCTTCTCGACGGCCTGCTTCTGCGCCGGCCCGGTCATCTGCTGCCCGTCGGGCGCCTTGAAGACCACGTGTGCCGTGGCGCCGTCCGCCTTGGTGCCGGGGAAGCGCTCGCCCAGCAGGTCGAAGGTCTTCTGCGACTCGGTCCCCGGTACGGAGAAGGAGTCGGCCGCGGGCGAGGAGGCGGTGGCGGCGCCGACACCGGCGACGGCCAGCAGCGCCACCCATATGAGGGCGACGAAGCGGCGTCGCCTGAAGGCGAACCGTCCGAGTTTGTAGAGGAATGTAGCCACGAGGAGGGGCGCTCCCGTCGGGTGAGGGACGTACAAGGGCGTACGGAGCCGGCCCGACGACGAGAGCGGCGCGTCGAGAGCTGCCGTTATGGGGGGAGTTGGAGACGGTTGGGTCCGGCCTGCGTGGGGGGGGCCGGGCCCGGTCAGACGCCGAGGGCGGGGAGGACCACGGCGTCGACGTAATCGGCGAGGAAGGCGCGGTCCGGGGGCCGGTCCTCGATGAGCTGCTGGGCGACGAAGGCGCCGATCAGCATGTGGGGTACGTAGGCGAGCGCGGGGCGTCCTGCGGGGATTTCGCCGCGCTCGACGGCGCGGGCGAGCATCACGTCCATCCCGGAGAGGTCCGGGTTGACGATCAGGTCGCGCAGCGCCTGGTGGAGGTCGGGGTTGTCGTGCGCGGCCCGTACGAGGCCCCGCAGCAGCGCGCAGTCGCGTTCCATCTCGCAGTCGTCCGCGCGGGAGACCATGGCGTGCAGGTCGCCGCGGAGGCTGCCGGTGTCGATGTCGGCGACCTGGACGGGCTTGTGGTGGTGGAGCGCCTGGGCGACCAGTTCGGGCTTGCCCTGCCACTGGCGGTAGAGGGTGGCCTTGCTGGCGTGGGTGCGGGTGGCGACGGCGTCCATGGTCAGGGCGTCGTAGCCGACCTCGCGGAGCAGGTCGAGCACGGCCGCGTAGAGCTCGGCCTCGCGCTCGGGGGTCAGCCGGCTGCGGCCCATCGCGGCACACCTCCTCCTGATGAACGAAACGGTTTCGTACAGCTTCGGTACGGCCCGACGCTACTCCCGGCCACAGCGAAACGGAAACGTTTCGATGGTGGTGTGCGTCACGGGATCACGGCCCGTGGCCGAGTTGCCACGGTCCGCCCGCGCCGAAACCATGGGGGCGTGAGTGACGGCGCGTATCTCCGGTTCCCGCACCTCCACGGCGAGCTGCTGTGTTTCGCCGCCGAGGACGACCTCTGGGTGGCACCGCTGGCCCCCGACGGCGGGCCCGCGCCGCGGGCCTGGCGGCTGACGGTCGACCGCACCCGGATCAGCCACCCGCGGTTCTCCCCGGACGGCCGGCACATCGCCTTCACCACCTGGCGCAGCCTCGACCCGGAGGTCCACCTCGCCCCGGTGGAGGGCGGCCCGGCGCGCCGCCTCACCTATTGGGGGAGCACCGACGCCCGCGTCTGCGGCTGGACCCCGGACGGCCACATCCTGGCCGTCTCCTCGCACGGCCAGCCCTTCTCGTACTACTCCTGGGCCTACAGCGTCCCCACCGACGGCAGCCCCGGCGGCCGGCTGCCCTGGGGCCCGGTCTCGGACATCGCGGTCGCCGACTTCACCGCGGACGGGCGCCGCCTGGAGGGCGACGGCCATCCGTACGGGAATGTCGGGGACGGCGGGGAGGACGGGGGCGGCCAGGCGGACAGCGGCGTCGGCTCCCACGACGACACGGTGGACCGCAAAACGCTGCTGCTGTCCGGCAAGCCGCCGCACGAGCCCGCCTCCTGGAAGCGCTACCGCGGCGGCGCGATGGGCCGGATGTGGCTGCACGGCACCCGGCTCCTGCCGGACCTGCGCGGCCACCTGGACGCGGTGATGTTCGTCGGCGACCGGATCGCGTTCCTCTCCGACCACGAGGGCGTCGCCAACGTCTACTCCTGCAAACCGGACAGCACGGACCTGCGGCGGCACACCGACCACGCCGACTTCTACGCCCGGCACGCGGCCACCGACGGCGCCCGCATCGTCTACCAGTGCGGCGGCGACCTGTGGCTGGTGGACGACCTCGGCCCGAGCGGGAAGCCGCGCCGCCTCCAGGTGCGGCTGGGCGGCCCGCGCGCCGGGCGCCGGACGTACCAGATCCCGGCCGGCTCGCACATCACCTCCCTCGCCGTGGACACCACCGGGCGGGCCAGCGCCGTCGGCGTACGCGGCAGCCTGTACTGGCTCACCCACCGCGACGGCCCGGCCCGCACCATCCACGACGAGCCGGGGGTACGCGTCCGGCTGCCCGAGATGCTCGGCTCCACCGGCCGGATCGCCTACGTCACCTCCGCGGCGGGTGACGACGCCATCGAGATCGCCGACCTGCCCAAGGCGGGCATCCCGCGCGCGCCGCGCCGCCTCGCGGCCGGGCGGCTGGGCCGCGTCCACGAACTGGCCGCCGCGCCGGACGGCGAACGGCTGGCGGTGGCCGCGCACGACGGACGGCTGCTGCTCGTCGACGTCCCGGCGGACGGCGACGGCGAGGGCGGGGTCGCCGAGCTGATCAGGTCCGACAACGGCCCGGTCCGCGACCTGGCCTTCTCCCCCGACTCGGGCTGGCTGACCTGGTCCCACCCGGGCATCGGCCGCACCCTGCGGCAGATCAAGATGGCCCGGCTCACCGGCAACGGCGCCGGGGACGGCGAGCCGGCCGCCCGCGGCGTCGTGGACGTCACCAACGGCCGCTTCGAGGACGAACAGCCGGTCTTCACCCGCGACGGCCGCTACCTCGCGTTCCTGTCCTGGCGCGGCTTCGACCCGGTCTACGACGTGCACACCGGCGACCTGTCCTTCCCGCTCGGCTGCCGCCCCTACCTCGTACCGCTGTCCTCCGCGACGCCCTCCCCCTTCCAGCTGTCCGCCGACGGACGGCCCGCGGCGGGCGGCCTGGACCCGGCCCAGGCGCCGGTGACGGCCGAGGGGACGGCGCTGGTGGAAATGGAGGGGCTGGCGAGCCGGGTGACGCCGTTCCCGGTGTCGGCGTCGAAGTACTCGGCGCTGCGCCCGGTCGCGGGCGGCGGGCTGGTCTGGCTGCGCTGGCCGATCTCCGGCGCGCTCGGCGAGACGTTCGCCAGTCCCGACAACACCTCGGGCCAGCCGACGCTGGAGCACTTCGACCTGGTCAAGGCCAAGCGCACCGAACTGACCGGCGCCATCGACTCGTACGCGCTCAGCGGCGACGGCACCCGGCTGGTCGTCAACGACGAGGGCGACCTGCGCGCGGTGCCGGCGACCGAGCCGCCGGACGCCGACTCGACCGTCTACCTGGACCCGCGGCGCATCCTGCACGACGTGGACCCGCCGGCCGAGTGGCGCCAGGCGTACGACGAGGCGGGACGGATCATCCGCGCGTACTTCTGGGACCCCGGGCTGAGCGGCGTGGACTGGGACGGGGTGCTCGACCAGTACCGCCCGCTGGTCGAACGGGTCGCCTCCCCCGACGAGTTCGCCGACCTGCTGCGCGAGGTGCTGGGCGAGCTGGGCACTTCGCACGCGTACGTGACGGCGGGCAAGCGCAACGAGGGGCCCCCGCACTACCAGCGCGCCATCGGCCTGCTCGGCGCCAACTTCGTCTTCAAGGACGGCTACTGGGTGGTGCGGCGCATCCTGCCCGGCGACTCCTCCGACTCCCGGGCCCGCTCGCCGCTGGCCGGTACGGGCATCCGCGAGGGCGCGGCGCTGACGCACGTGGACGGCCGCCGGGTCGATCCGGTGGCCGGTCCGTATCCGCTGCTGTCCGCGGCCGGCGGCACCACCGTCGAGCTGACCTTCGCGCCGGAAGGCGGCGGGCCGTCGCGGCGGGTGGCGGTGGTCCCGCTGGTCGACGAGCGGCCGCTGCGCTACCAGGACTGGGTGGCCAAGCGCCGGGCGGTGGTGCGGGAGCTGAGCGACGGCCGCTGCGGCTATCTGCACATCCCCGACATGGGCGGCTCCGGCTGGGCGCAGTTCAACCGCGACCTGCGCATGGAGGTCTCCCGGCCCGCGCTGATCGTGGACGTACGGGGCAACGCGGGCGGCAACATCTCCGAACTGGTCGTCGAGAAGCTGACCCGCACCATCGTCGGCTGGGACCTGACGCGCGACGCCCAGCCCGTCAGCTACGCGAGCAACGCGCCGCGCGGCCCGGTCGTCGCCGTCGCCGACGAGATGACCTCCTCCGACGGCGACATGATCACCGCGGCGTTCAAACTGCAGGGCATCGGCCCGGTCGTGGGCCTGCGCACCTGGGGCGGGGTGGTCGGGATGACCGGGCGGCACCGGCTGGGCGACGGTACGTACATCACGGTGCCGATGAACGCCGCGTGGTTCGAGGCGTACGGCTGGGGCGTGGAGAACCACGGCGTGGAGCCGGACATCGAGGCGCCGCGCTCGCCGCTGGACTGGGCCGAGGGCCGCCACCCGCAGCTCGGCGTCGCCGTCCGTACCGCGCTGGACCTGCTGGAGCGCCACCCCGCCGCGACGCCGCCGGACCTGTCGGACGTACCGGACCGGCGGCGTCCCGAACTGCCGCCGCGGAGCGGCTGAGCACCGACCGCACACCGACAGGAGCACCTGCATGGGAACGCGCATATGCACAGCGTCACTGACCGTCACCGCAGCGTTGACGGCCGGGCTCGCCACCGCCTCACCCGCCCACGCCGCCGAACCGCCCGCCCCCTCCACGCGGGCCGACGGGACGTACCTGCGGTTCGACAAGAACCAGCGCGACCCGTCCATGTCCCGCCTCCGTCTGGTGCAGTCCGGTACGGGGCGGGTGCTGGCCGACTACCGCTCGGGGTCCGGACAGGGCGGTACGGCGGGCCTCGACGAATGCGCGAAGAACAAGGGCTGGCTGCCGGACGGCACGTATCAGGTGCTCTCGCACACCACGGGGAAACGGGGCGGGCGCGACGGCATCAACGGGTACGCGATCCGGGTCGCGGACAAGGTGTGCCGGGACGGCCGGACCCAGCGCACCGCCCTGTTCCTGCACAGTGAGATGCGGCCGGACGGCAGCCAGGGCGTCGCGCGTCCGGGCCGCGACAGCCCGTACCGCTGGGACGGGGACGTCGACTACCGCTCACTGGGCTGCGTGAAACTGGCTCCGGCGGACATCAAGCACCTGTTCGCGGCGGCGCAGCGGTACGGCTGGCCGACGTCGCTCAAGGTCGTCAGGTAGCGGCCTCCGGGCGGAGGGGCACCCGTCGCCACGGGCGCCCCCTCGTACGCGGGCGGCACGCGGAACCCTTCTCAGCGGTTCGTCCGCACCTTCTCGTCCGCCTCCCCGCCCGCGCCCACCAGGCCCACGCGCAGCCCTTCGACCCGGTCGCCGAAGCGGCGCATCTCGCGCTGCCCCACCGTGCCGATAAGGGACGGCAGATAGCCGCGCACCGACTGCATCCCGCGCAGCCACCACTGCCCGTACACATGCGCGGAGCGGCGCTCGATGCCCGCGACGATCCGGTCGACGGCCGGGCCCAGCGGGTACGTCTTGTTCGACGGCCAGGGCAGCCGCCGGCGCAGTTCGCGCATCACGTCGTCCTGGTCGGCGCCGCGCACCATGTCCGTGTCGGTCCAGCTCAGGTAGCCGACGCCGACCCGTACGCCCTTGTGGCCGACCTCGGCGCGCAGGCTGTGCGCGAACGCCTCGACGCCGGATTTGGACGCGCAGTACGCGGTCATCATCGGCGCCGGGGCGAGAGCGGCGAACGAGGCGATCTGGAGGAAGTAGCCGCGCGACTCCATCAGGACGGGCAGGAACGCCCGTCCCGTGACGGCGCCGCCGATGAGGTTGACCTCGATGACCCGCCGCCAGGACACCGGGTCGGACTCGACGAACGGGCCGCCGGTGGCCACCCCGGCGTTGGCGACGACGATGTCCACCTTGCCGAAGCGGGCCTTGACCTCGCGCGCGACCTCGGCCATCGCCTCGTGGTCGGTGACGTCGGCGTGCCAGTGCGCGGCCTCGCCGTGCAAGGAGGCGGCGACGCGGGCCAGTTCCTCCGGCTCCAGGCCGACCAGAGCGAGCGTGGCGCCCCGTGCGGACAGTTTGCGGGCGAGGAGTTCGCCGACCCCGCGGGCCGCGCCGGTGACGACGGCGACCTGCCCCTCCAGGCTCCTGCGTGCGCTCATGCGGTCCTCTCCTTCGCCTCGGCGGCCGCTCCGGCCGTCGTCGTCCCGTCGCCGCCCAGGTGGTCGCTCAGGTGGTCGCGGACCAGTTCCCGGATGCGGCCCGCGACCGTGTCCGGCGCCTCGATGGGCGTCATGTGCCCGGCCCCGGGCAGTTCGGTCATCCCCAGGAACTGCGGCAGTACGGAGGCCAGCCGCCGCGAGTGCACGATCGGGGTGAGCCGGTCCGCGGTCCCCGCGACGATGCCGGTCGGCACCTCCAGCCGGGCCGCGCCGCCGGTCAGTTCCAGCTCCGCGAGGACCTTGCCCCAGCGGGACCGCACGCCCACCGGGCAGGCGTGCACGATGCGCGCGCACGCCTCCACCTGCTCGGGGGTGGCGGCCGGCCCCATCGTGGCGTACTTCAGGATGCGCTTGGCGGGCGCGGTGACCGGACCGAGCGGCGCCCGCGATCCGAGTACGGCGCGGTGCGCGACGCGCCGCCCGCCCGGCGAGCGCAGCGGTATCACCATGGACTCCGACGGCAGGTTCGAGCTTCCCGTGCTGCACAGCAGGACGGCCGCGGCCCGCTCCCGGAACTCCGGGCGCTCGGCGGACGCCATCATCGTCATGCCGCCCATGGAGTGCCCGGCCAGCACGGCCCGCTCCCCCGGTTCGAGGGCCGCGCCGAGGACGGCTGCCAGGTCGTCGGCGAGCGCGGTGGTGGAGTAGCCGCGCGGGCCCACCGCCGGGGTGCGGCCGTGCCCCCGCTGGTCGTAGAGCACCACCTTGTGGTCGGCGGCCAGGTCCCGTACGACCGGGGCCCAGAAGGCGGTGGAGCAGGTCCAGCCGTGCGACAGGACGACGGCGGGCAGGCCCGGGTCGTCCGGCCCGTGGATCTCCACGTGCAGCCGGGACCCGTCGGCCGAGGCCGCGGTCAGCTCCCGGCGCGGGGCGGGCGGGGCGTACCGGCCGCTGGTCATGGGCGTCGGTGCCATCACGCCACCGCCTTCGCGGTGTCGGCGGGCCGCGCCCCCGCGGGCCGGCCGGGGATGCGCAGCACCTCGTACTCGGCGAGGTCCACCTCCCGGGTCACCTTCCTGAACTCGGCGGTCGTACCGGGCCAGGCCGTCGTGTTGCGGCCGTTGGAGTCCAGGTACCAGCTGTCGCAACCGCCGGTGGTCCACACCGTGCGCTCCATGCGCTTCTGGATGCGCCGGGTCCAGGCGTGCACCGCCGAGGGGCGCGCGTTGAGCGCGATCTTTCCGCCCAGCACGTCCAACTGCCTCATGTAGTCGACCAGGTAGTTCAGCTGCGACTCGATCATCAGGATCATCGAGCTGTTCCCCAGGCCCGTGTTGGGGCCGATGATGGTGAGGAAGTTGGGGAATCCGGCCGCGCTGGTGCCGCGCAGCGCCTCCATCCCGTCCTTCCACTCCTCGGCCAGCGTGGTGCCGTTGGCGCCGGTGACGCGGTGGGCGATCGGCATGTCCGTCACGTGGAAGCCCGTACCGAAGACGATCGCGTCCGCCTCGGTCTCCGTACCGTCCGAGGCGATGAGCACATTGCCCCGGACCTCCCGCAGCCCGCCCGCCACGACGTCCACGTTCGGCTGGGTGAGGGCCGGATAGTACGAGTTCGACAGCAGAATCCGCTTGCACCCGATGCGGTAATCGGGCGTGAGCTTGGCCTGTAGCACCGGGTCCTTCACGGCCCGCCTCATGTGTCCCTTGGCCAGCCCCTCGATCAGGCCCAGCTCGTTCGGGCGCTTGGTGAAGGCGCTGACCTGCAGCTCCCTGATCCCCCACAGCAGCCCGCGGCGCGCGGCCCGGGTCGCCGGGACCTTCGTGTGCAGCCAGCGCTCCAGACCGCTGATCTTGCGGTCGGCGCGCGGCAGCACCCAGGCCGGGGTGCGCTGGAAGAGGGTGAGCCGGTCGACCGTCGGCTGGACGGCCGGCACGATCTGGATCGCCGAGGCGCCCGTACCGATCATCGCGACCCGCTTGCCGCGCAGGTCGTAGTCGTGATCCCAGCGGGCGCTGTGGAACACCTTGCCCGGGAACGTGTCCAGCCCCGGGATGTCGGGCACCTTGGGGTCGGAGAGCGGCCCGGTGGCCGAGACGACCACATCGGCGGTCAGCGCCCCCCTGGCGGTCTCCACCTCCCAGTACAGCCCCTCCCCGTTCCACCGCAGGCTGCGCACCTCCGAGTCGAAGCGCAGGTGCGGCCGCAGCCCGAAGGTGTCGGTGACCCGCTCCAGGTACGCGCGGATGTGCGGCTGCCCGGAGAAGTTGCGCGGCCACTCGGGGTTGGGCGCGAAGGAGAACGAGTACAGGTGCGAGGGCACGTCGCACGCGCATCCCGGATAGCTGTTGTCACGCCAGGTACCGCCCACCGAGCCGGCCCGCTCCAGGACCACGAAGTCGGTGATCCCCTGGCGCCGCAGCCGTACGGCCGCCCCCAGACCACCGAACCCCGATCCGATCACCGCCACCCGCACGTGCTCGTGTTCGCGCTCGGCCATGCCGCCGCCTCCCGAGTTCGACCGTCAGAACGTCAAGCCTTCGCCTCAAACCGCGCCAGCAATCACTGGCACGATTGGAGGGTAGGACACCCGCGTACTGAGCGGTAGGGGGTGCGCGGCGGGAAGTTACCGCTGGTTGCACCTCGGCCCGGCCCCGGGGCGGCGACATAGGGTGAACCCGTGGCAGAGAACAGGAACAGGGCACCCGCCCCGGATGACGCGGTCCCGGGCGGGGGCGGCGCCCCCGTGACGGGCGGCGGCGGCAACCCCGGGCCGGACGCCACGGCCGTACCCACCGCCGACTCCGGCCCCCGCGAATACCGCATGGCCGACCTCGCCAGGGAAGCCGGCATCACCGTCCGCACCCTCCGCTTCTACCGCGAGCGCAAACTCATCCCGCCACCGCGCCGCGAGGGCCGCATCGCCTGGTACAACGAACACCACCTCGCCCGCCTGCGCACCATCGCCGGCCTGCTGGAGCGCGGCCACACGCTCGGCGGCACCGCCGAACTCCTCTCCGCCTTCGACAACGGCCGCGACGTCGGCGAACTCCTCGGCCTGGAGGACACCCTCGTCGCCCCCTGGTCCGAGGAGACCCCCGTACGCCTCACCCCGGAGGAGCTCGCCGACCACTTCAAGGACGACGTCACCCCGGAGAACCTCGCCGCCTCCCTCGACATCGGCTATCTCGCCGTCGACGGCGACGAGTTCGTCCACATCAGCCGCCGCCTGCTGGACGCCTCCACGGAACTCGTCGCCGGCGGCGTGCCCCTGGCCGCCGTCCTCGAAGCGGGCCGCGAGGTCCGCACCCACGCCGACGCCCTCGCCGACCTGTTCATCAAGGTCATCCGCACCCACGTCCTGACCGACGTCCTCGACCGCGCCGCCGCCGGCGACCCCCTCGACCCCACCGAGGCCGCCCGCATCACCCAGACCATCGAAAAGCTCCGCCCCATCTCCAAGGGCATCGTCGACGCGGAACTCTCCATGGCGATGGACCGCAGGGTCCGTACCGAACTGGAGACCTGGCACCGGGAGCGGGACGAGGAGGCCGGCCCGAAGCAATCCGGTTGATCCTCCCCTCACAGGAGTGCCGGTTGACCGTTCTCCTCGCGGAAGTGCCGACGGTAGACCTTGTTGGCGATGCGCCAGCCGCCCTCGACGCGGACCAGCAGGAAGATGTCGGTGAAGGTGTCCGCACCGTGTGAGAGCGTCATGGTCGCGGTCGCGACGGTGCCATGGACATCGATGGAGTCGACGCGGCGGGAGCGGGTCGGTTCGTCCGGGGCCGGCCTGCCCCGGAAGAGAGCGGTGTATTCGTCCAGCGACCAGGAGACGAATGCGCCGTCCCGCATTCCTTCGACATGGGCGGTGGGCAGGAACGCGGCGCGGAAGTGGGCGGAGTCGCCGGTGGCGTGTCCGCGGATGTAGGCGTGCAGCGGTTCGAGCACGGCATCCTGTACGGCGGGGACCGTAGCGGCGACAGCGATGTCGGCTTGGGGGGCGGCCGGGCTGTCGGCCAGGCCGGCCGCACTGCGCAAAGGGGTGCCCGATGCGGCGGCCAGCAATGCCATGTCCTTGGCCAGCGCCCCGATCGTGAAGTCGGCTGTGGCGGCGGGCGCCTCGCCCAGGAGAAAGGGGCGTTTGCGGGCCACGAGCCCGCCGAGCTGGCCGAGTTCGAGGATGTCGAGCACCTGGGTGCGGGGCAGACCGAGGGCGTCGGCTTGTCGCAGCGTGTCACGTAGCGCGAGGACGGCCCCGGCAAGGCTGTTGTTGGTGATCAGCTTCAATGCAGCGGCGATGGAGGCCCCCTCCACGCGTTGCGCCGTGCCCAGCGCGTCCAGAACCGGCCGTACCCGGTCGAACGCGTCCTGGCCGGCAGCGGCGAGAATGCGCAGGGTGCCGGCGGCGACAGCCGGCACCGAGCCGAGCACGGGAGCGTGCACGTAGGACGGGCCGAATTGCCGCGCGAACTCCGCCGCTTCGACGGGCGCGACAGTGCTGACGTTCACAACGACCGTGTCCGTTCGCAACGAGCCGTGAACATCATCGAGGACCTGTCGGCAGGCCGGGCCGTCGAACAGTGCCAGGAGTACGACGTCGGCCCCGGCCACGGCCTCGTTGGGCACGCGGGTCGTCCTGACCGCGTCCGGTGTACGCCCTGAACGGGTCCAGCCGACGACGTCCCAGCCCTGGCCGGTGAGTCGGGACGCGATGGCGCCGCCCATGCGGCCCAGGCCCAGGACAGCGATCGAGTGCGGTGTGGTCATGCGCGCCACAGTGCTGCACCTCGCCGGCCTGCGACAAGCGCAGATCTCGCATGTCCGCCCTGCGGCACAGGCATATCAGCAGCCCATACTGGGTGCCATGGATCTGGCAGTGTGGCGCACCTTCGTGACCGTGTGCCGGCTCGGTTCGCTGTCGGCGGCGGCAGCGGAGTTGCATCACACCCAGTCGGCCGTCTCCCGGCAGATTGCCGGGCTGGAACGGCAGCTCGGCGTGCCGCTGATGGAGCGCCATGCACGAGGTGTGCGCCCGACGCCGGCCGGCGAGGCGTTCCGGCGGCACGCCCTGATCACGCTCAACGAGGCCGACCGCGCCGTGCGCGCCGCACGGGACGTGCACGACGGGGCGTCCGATCGGCCGCTGGCCGTCGGCGCACCCCCCTCTCTCGCCGCGGGAATCGTGCCGGAGGCCATCCGGGCCCTGCAGGAGCAGGCCGGACCCTTCCGCTGGAGCCTGCTCCCATGCCTGAGCGCACAGCTGCACCACCGCGTGATCACCGGCGATCTCGACCTCGCCGTCGTCACCGACGCCCCGCCGGGGCTGCCGCACGACCAGCGGGTCGAACGCCGGTTCCTCGGGCTGGACGACATGGTCGTCGTCCTGCCCGTCGGCCACCCGCAGGCCGGACACGGGCCTGTCCCCATCCGGGCACTGGCCGACCAGACCTGGGTCGAGGACAACGACGGCTCAGCGGCACTGTTGCGCCAGCACGCCGCCCGCGCCGGAGTCAGCGCCCGCATCGACCTCACCGCGGCCGATCTGCCCGGCAAGCTGGCCCTGGTCGCCACCGGACACGCCATCGCGTTGATCCCCGGAGTGCTGACGCGCGCGCTACGGGCCGACGTCACCACGGTCGGCCTCGTCGATCCCCCGATCCGCGGCGTCTACACCGTCACACCGCGCCGCAACTCCCACCCCCGCACGGCGCCCCTGCTCGAACAGCTCGCCACAGCCTTCGCCTCGAACCGTCCGGCCCAAGCCGCTCACCAGCCGGCCGAGCCGGACGGCCACACCACTGCGGCGGCGCTTCACGACGTCGGCACCGGCTCTTGAACAGGCCCCGGACCGGCAAAGACCCCGGAACAGCCGATCACCGTATCCGAAATGCTCAACGACTCCGGTCGCCACCCAAGTCGCCACTCGCCCGCGGAAGTCCGCACATTTCTCCCGGCTCGTCCAGCCACACCCGTTCGCCCTCCTCGGCGACGGTCAGCCCGAACCGCTCATAACCGGGCCGCCCCTTCCCGGCCCACCACCGATACGCGGCCTCCACCTCGTCCCAGAGCCGACGCACCCCGTACTGCCAGACCCGGGCCGCCCCGCCATCGCGGAACTGCACGCACGCCCACGACCGGTCCCGCAGCCCGTAGAACCACACCGGCCGCGCCCCCGCGCGTTTCTCCGCCTCCACTTGCAGACAGTCCGGCACCCGCAGCCCCATGACGAACCGCTGAGGCCCGAACGCCCCACCCAGAAACTCCGCCTCCGTGACATCCGTAGAGGTCTCCCACCCCTCGGCCACGCTGCCCCGTACGTATTCGCCGTGCACCACCAGCGGAAGACGCTGCGCCCGCAGTTTCATGAACTCCACCGGCCCGGTGAACCGCCCCGAAGCACTGCGCCCGTCCCCCGCCACCACCAGGCGGACCACCGCATCGGCATTGCTGAAGTGCGTCCCCCACGGCGCGACCAGAATCCCCCCGGGACGGCACTGTTCCACCCAGGCCCACGGAAAGCGCCGTAGCCCACAGGTACCGATCACCCGGTCGTACGGAGCCCCTTCCGGCCGCCCCCGGAACCCGTCACCGTGCACGGCCTCGGCCGCGCTCCCGAACGCCGCCAAGGCCGTACGGGCCCGGCCGGCCACCGCCGCGTCCACCTCCATCGTGACCACGCGCCCGCGCCCGGCCGCCCGATGGGCCAGCAGCGCGGCGTTCCGCCCCGTAGCCGTACCGATCTCCAGCACCCGGTGACCGGAACGCACATCCAGGTCCCGCAGCATCCGGAACACCACCGACGGCATGGACGCGGAACTGGTGGCCACTCTCCCCGGCTCCGTACCGACGTGCTCCCCGTCGTCCCACTGCGTGACCACCGGACAGTCCGCCTCGGCATACCCCCGCCACCGCTCCGGCTCGTCCACACGGGAAACGGCAACACTCCGCCCGGCTTCCATATCCCACGGCCACATGAGATCGGGGAGGAAGGCGGCCCGGGGTACGGCGGCGAAGGACGGCGCCCAGTCGGCGGACATCGCTCCACCTGCCCTGAGGGCACTTCCCAGCTCACTGCGGCTGGGGCGCCCCGGACATTCGCGCGCCATGCCTACGCGGCCTTCGGCGGGTTGGGGACACCGGGGCCGCCGTCGGGCGTCGGCGGCTGATGCGGGCCGGGGTAGGGCTCGCCTGGGAGCTTGTCGCCACCCTGGCTGTGACGGGGAGTTGTCGTCATCGTACGGATACCTCCTGGCTGTTGCGCGATACGCGACCGTGGGTTCACGGAGGCGCCTTACAGTGGGCGGGTTCCTCCGTCGGCGGGCGGACCGCCGTGGTCGGGGTGCCTGCGAATCAGTACCTGGCAGTCCGTCACCTTGGACAGGTCCCCGGCCTTCAGTGCGACGACCAGGGCGCGCGCCAACTCCGCGCACCCCGCGCACTCCACGGCGCCCTCTTGAGACGTACGCAGGGCCGTCACGACTGCCTCCTCGCCCATGCGTCCTCAACGGTCGCACCGACCTGTTCAACGTCACCCATGGACAGCCCTTCACCTGTTCCCGAACCGCACATTCACTCAGTGCGCCCAACTGGTTACAGAGTGGCGCACGATTCAGTAGCCTTGGGGGATTCGGGCACCCAACCTGAGGGTTGGACTCTGGGGCATATGCACGCGCCGCTGACCAGCGCAAACGCCATTTCCCGGGGCCATGACCAGACCTTGAGTCGGGAGAATCGTGGACGAAGAGACCGATACCCCGGAGGACCCACGCCGGGAGTTCGCCGAGGAATGCCGCAGCGCACGCGAACTGCACGACCCGGCGCCGTTGACACAGGCCCAGCTGGCCAGACTGGTACGCACCTCGAAAAGCACGATCTCGCGCCTGGAGACGTGCCATGGGGCGATCCCCCCTGACCTTCCGCCGCTGCTGGACGAGGTGTTCGCGACGGATGGGAAGTTCAAACGGCTTCACGAGGACGCAGTCACAGCGTCGTTCCCATCGGTCTACCGGCGACGTATGGCCATGGAACGCGTGGCCGTGACCATTCGGGAGTGGTCGCCAACTCTCATCCCAGGGTTGTTCCAGACCGCGGACTACGCACGCTGTCTGTTCAAGGGCGGCTATCCGCGTGCCAGCGCGAGGGAAACCTCAGCTTTCGTGAACGATCGAATGGCAAGGAAAGCCCTGTTCGACGGAGACATGCCGCCTGACGTACGCGTGGTGCTGTGCGAGTCAGTACTGCGCCGCCACTTCTGCCCTCCCGAGGTCATGCGTCAGCAGTTGAAAGCCCTGCTCACCGCCGGGTCGCGCCCCACGGTCCGCGTGCAGGTCCTCCCCATGGACGCGCCTGCCCACCTGTTCATCGAGTGCCCGGTTTCGCTCATCACCTCCCCCAGCCACAGCGTGTCCATCTGCGTGGAGAACTACCGGACGGCTGGCATCCTGGAAGATCCGGACCTCGTTCGAGCAGCACTGCGGGCCTACGATGAACTCACCGGTGACGCGCTGCCCACACGGGAAAGCGCACGTCTGATCGCTGAGCAGATGGAGAAACTGACGTGAAGATCAGTCCGACTCGGTGGGTCAAGTCGAGCCACAGCAGCCCGGACGGGGGTAACTGCCTGGAGTGGAGCCCCACTTCCGGCATAGCAACCGGCACCGTCCCCGTCCGCGACAGCAAGAACCCGCACGGCCCCACCCTCACCTTCCCCTCCACCGCGTTCGCGGACTTCATCGCGGGCGTCAAGAGCGGCGCGTTCTCCGATGGGGCGTGGAGTCGGTAACCGGCCCTGCGATGACGGAAGGGGCCCCGGGGGCCCATCGGCACCGCAGCCCGCCGCCCGCCCTCAAGACTCAGACACCGAGCACCCAAGCACAGCCGCTGACGCGGCAGTTGGCGCCGATCCCGCTACCTTGCCACCATGACCTCGTACACCGCTCATGGGCGCCGGCGGCGTCGCGCCGGGGAGCGGCTCCCGAACGGAGGAGTGGCCAGGCATGACGAACTCACCCGCCCCTCCCCGCGGAGACCCGCCGGAAGAGAGCGATCAGGACGTGACATCGCTCCAGGGAGATGAGGCAGGCGCGGCAGCCACTTCCCCGGACGCGGCCCCTTCGAACTCCACCGCCAAGAGCAAGCTCTACTCGGCCGGTGTTCTCACGCTGATCGTCATCGCGCTCGTACTCTCGATGAACCTGTTCGTGCACGCGAAATGGTGGCGTCTGGCGATAACCGTCAGCGCCTGCGCCATCATCGTGGCGATAACCCTGCTCATCCCCCGGTCTTGGCGCGTCCGTCTGGGGACCGTCGCGGGGATCTTCGTGGCGGCTTCGGGTGTTCTGCCGATACTGCTGATCGACCCGGGTGACGAGGAGGGCAGCCCTGAGGTCGACTCCACCGCGATGGCCGCGTACGTGGAAAGAGGGCCGTTCGATCAGCGTCTGCCCACACCGCTGCTGGCAGACGGGATCACGCTTGCCAACGTCGGGAAAGACTCAGGCGCGAAGAAGCTCACCGCCGTAGAGCTGAAAATCAAGGTGGACCCCAAGTACAGCCCCTTCGTCCCGGGCGACGACAACACCGAGCAGTTCGCCATCGCGGCGTACCTGGAGGTGTACCCGGACGCCGATGACGCCACCGTACGGGGAACGGAAGCCATGCGGCACTTCAAGCATTACGACACCCCCGCCCAGGAAGACACGAATGTCGGCTTGTTCTGCTTCCAGGGAGTCACCGTTGCCGCGTTCTGGGAATGCGGCGGAGTCCGGGGGAACTCCTACGCCGAGGTCACCCTGTCCCCGGGAGACAACGCCCACCTCGGATTGGCACGGGACACGGTGACCGCGCTGTTGAACTACTCCGACAGCATGGCGCGGAAAGCGACACCCCGGAAATAGGGCAGCCGGTGGGGCCGTGGCAGCTCCACCGGCTGCTCCTGCGAGGACCTGGAGATCGTCACGCGACCAGCCAACTCGGCTGGCGACGATGAACTTGCGTCTGGCCGGCACAAAGGGTGTGCGGGTACCCGCAGGGCTTGCGACCATGGCCGGAGAACGCACCTCCTCGGGTAGGGCTGATCACATGGCGACCACGGAATTGGCACCGGGCGCGAACCTCGCAGCACTCCGCAAGGCGCACGGCATGTCCCAGACCCAGCTGGCGTGGCGGGCGAACATCTCCGTCTCCCTCCTGTCCAAGATCGAAGTGGGCGACAGGGCTCTGACGCCTGCCGTAGCGGCTGCCCTGGGCAAGCCCATGGGGCTCAGCATGGCCGAGGTGCTGGGCCGGGCCTCCGTCCCCCAGGGCGACGCACAACGGCTGGCGGACCTGCGTTCCGCGATCCGGGACTACGACCTGCCCGGACGCCACGAGGTCACCGAGGACGGCATACTCGCAGCCCTGGAAACGGCCAGGCGACACCGCGACGCCGCAGAGGTGGACCGGCTGCTGGCCCTGCTTCCCAAGTTGCTGAGGAGTGCCACCACCCATGCGCACACCGTCAACACGACGGACGCGTGGATGGCATTGTCCGAGGTCTACAGCAGCGTGTACTGGCTGGCCGCCCGGCACCGCTGGATGGACATGGCGGAACTGGCCGTGACCCGGCAGCGGTGGGCCGTCGAGCAGCAGCCCAATGCGCTGGGGGTGGCCATCGCCGCCCGTGACCGGGCCGGGGCGTATCTCAACGGCGGCGACTTCGAAGGCGGTCTGACCATAGTCGACCGTGCCATCGCACAGGCCCAGTCCGGCCTGTCGGGGCAGGACCGGGCCTTCGCCGTAGGCGTGCTGAACCTTCGGGGCATGACCCTTGCCGGGCGACTGAACGACAAGGAGGAGGGCAAGCGGGAAGCGGAACGGCACATCGCGTCCGCCTATGAGGCCGCCGAATGGTTCGACAGCCGGGACTGGCACCGACACAACATGATCTTCGGTCCGCGGAACACCACCACTCATGTCCTCGCCACCCGCCTCGACCTGGGCCGCCCGCACGAAGCCCTGACCGTGGCGGAGAACCTCGACACGGCTCTGGCGGGTCTGCCCGCCACCCGCGTCGGCCCGTCCAAGATGAACCTCGCCCGTGCTCAGCTCGACATCGGCGACCGTGACGGAGCCCTGGAGAGCCTGACCGCCGCATGGGACGCGGCCCCGCAGATGGCACGTATCCACCCGACGGCCCGGGAGGTCTTCCGCGTACTGTCCTCCCTGCACAGACGCAGCAAGCCGGAACTGCTCCGACTGTCCAAGCTCTCGGGGATCAGCCTCTAGGCCGGGCAACCCACCAGACAGTTACTGGAGGCGATATGACTCCATCTCCGCCCCTTATCTGGACCAAGTCCAGCCACAGCAACCCAGATGGCGGCAACAGCCCGGACTGGAACCCCACCTCCGGCACAGCAGCCGGTGCCGTTCCCGTCCGCGGCAGCATGGACCCGACTGGTCCCGTACTCGGCCTCCCCGTAAGCGTGTTTGGCGCCTTCATCTCATGCGTCAAGAGCGGCACCTTTCCCGGCTGAGCCGTACCGCTCACCTCAGTACGACCTCCACCCGCCTCTCCTCCAACACGGCCACCAGCTCCTCGAAGCAGTTGTAGGGCGTGCCGTCGGGTGAGAGGCGGTGGCTCAGATGGTGGCGGGCCACGTGGGAGTGGTGCCAGCGGAGGGTGAAGGGCGTGGTGGCGCCGAAGCGGCCGGAGAGGCAGTCGGACAGGGCGTTGCGGCAGCCGCCGAAGTAGCCGCCGGGGCCGTTGATCGCTTCGCCGAGGGCGCAGTACAGGCCGGTCTCGTCGCTGATGTGGCGGCCGTCGAGGTCGTAGACGCGGCCGGGTGGGCGGTCCGGAGCGTGGCCGGAGAGGCGGCAGCCTCGTTCTCGGACGATGTCGAGCCACTGCTCGCGCTCGCGGGCGGGGTAGGCGGCCCAGAGGTTGGGGGCGATGGGTGGTCCGGTGAGCCAGCGGGTCCACAGGGGGCGGGCCCAGGTGGGGATCTGCGGGTAGGGCGCGCGGGTGAGGTCGATGTCGAGCAGGCCGTCGCCGAGGGCGGACGGGCGCCAGCCGGATATGTGGAGGCCGGACACCAGGCGGTCGGTCAGCTCCGTACCGGTGTGGTCGAGGATGCGGAGTTCGGCCTCGTCGAGGAACAGGGAGCGGCGGGTGCCGGTGGACAGCACGGCGCCGAGGGTGGCGCCGGGGGCGCAGCCGAGGAGCTGGAAGGGCGGGCCGGACGGCTCGTCGTCCGGTGGGAGGACGACCGAGAGGTCGCGGCAGTGGCCGAGCCAGGTGCGTTCGTCGTGCAGGGACACGCCTGCCGCGAGGTACGGGTCCTCGGGTTCGCCGTAGAAGTCTTCGACGCCGTCGACGGTGATGTCCCAGCGCTCGGCGTCGGCGGGGTTGCGGCGGCTGCCGGTGACGCGTACGTCGAGCAGGCGCCAGGCGTCCAGCCGTTCGGAGCCCGCGGGGCATCGGTCGTCCGCCTCGGGTCGTAGCCAGATGTCGCCGAGCCGGGCGGCACCGGCACCGGCACCGGCACCGGCACCGGCAGCCGAAACGGCTCGCATCGCGTCGAGGAAGGGGCCGGTCGGGGCGCAGCCGAGGAGTTCGTATGACCGGCGGGGCGGGTCGGCGTACAGGCCGGTGACGTCGGCGCAGACTCCCCACGGGCTGTCGTCGTCGGTGTTCACCAGCGCGTACGCCGGTATGTCGCTGCGGTCGAGGCCGGGCGGCCAGTGATGGGACGGCTGGTGGTTCAGCGGTGCTCCACTCCTGTGGTCACGGTCGCGCCCGGCCCCACGGCTCAGGCGTCAGCCCTGATCGTAGGCAACCGTCACCGGTGCGTGGTCCGACCACCGGGTGTCGTAGGACGCGGCGCGCTCCACGAAACCCTTGACCGCGCGGGTGGCGAGGCCGGGGGTGGCGACGTGGTAGTCGATGCGCCAGCCGGCGTCGTTGTCGAAGGCGCGGCCTCGGTAGGACCACCAGGAGTACGGGCCCTCGGTGTCCGGGTGGAGGGCGCGGACGACGTCGGTGTAGCCCGCCTCGTCGAAGACGCGGGTGAGCCAGGCGCGCTCCTCGGGGAGGAAGCCGGCCTTCTTCTGGTTGGCCTTCCAGTTCTTCAGATCGGCTTCCTGGTGGGCGATGTTCCAGTCGCCGCACACCAGGACCTCGCGGCCGGACGCGGCGGCCCGCTCGCGCAGCGCGGCGAGGTACGGGAGGAACTCGGCCATGAAGCGTTCCTTCTCGTCCTGCCGCTCGGTCCCGACGTCACCGGAGGGCAGGTAGAGGCTGGCCACCGTCACGCCGGGCAGGTCGATCTCGACGTAGCGGCCGCTGGTGTCGAACTCGGCGGAGCCGAATCCGATCTGTACGCGCTCGGGCTCGCGGCGCGTGTAGAGGGAGACGCCGGCCCGGCCCTTGGCCGCCGCGGGCGCGTGCACCGTGTGCCAGCCCTCGGGCTCGCGGGCCTCGGCGGGGAGCTGGCCCGGCTCGGCGCGTACCTCCTGGAGGCAGATCACGTCGGCGTCGGTCTCCGCCAGCCACGGCAGGAAGCCCTTCTTGGCCGCGGCGCGCAGCCCGTTCACGTTCACGGTTGTCACAGTTAGCACTATTTGCTCCCTCATCGCGCTGGCGGCAGCGCAGCCTACGCGATGAGGGGGAACAGCGGCGATTCGGCACTACACGCGCCGGTGCCCGGCGCCGCGGGCGCCGGGCACCGTGGTGGGCCGTCCCGGTCAGTGGCAGATCGAGGAGGACGGGGTCGCGTACAGGTCGCGGTAGCAGGTCGGCAGCCGGTCGCTGTCGGTCTTGTTGACCGCGGTGATGACGTACTTGCCGTTCCGGTCGCCGAGGAGCTGGTACGGCTTGTGGCCCCACCCGATGGTGCCGGGGTAGTCCTGGCCGCCGCGGCCGTCACCGTTCCCGCCGTCGTCGTTCGGCTGGCTGCCGAAGGTGACCGGCGGCGCGGGGTCCGCCGGGGCCGCCGCCACGGCAGCTCCGGTCAGACCGGTTGCGGACAGGGAGAGTACGGCGGCGGCGGTGGCCAGCACGGGACGCAGACGCATGGCTTTCTCCTTCGGTTCAGCGTAAGTGGCCCAGCAGCCGTTCCCCGTCGGCGGGGCGGTCTGTCCTCTGCCGTACCGACACACCCCCATCGGGTGCTTTGGCTGAGCCGAACCGCCGAAGGGGAGAAGTGGGCGGAGGCCGGGTCCGGTAAAGGAGCGGAGGCCGCGGAAAGGGGGCCGGGCCGGTTCCCACCTGGCACTCTCGCCCCGGCGCCCGGACGTCCGTACGATTCGGCGGATGGATATCCGGCCCGTCCCCTATGACCACCCCGACGCCGTCCTCCTCGACCGGCTGGTGCAGCGCGAGTACGCGCAGCGGTATGACGACGAGGGGGATGTGACGCCGCTCGATCCGGGGATGTTCCGGCCGCCGCACGGTCTGTACCTGCTCGCGTACGAGGACGGGCGCCCGCTGGCCACCGGCGGCTGGCGGTCCCAGGACGCCAATCCGGAGGGCTACGCGGACGGGGACGCCGAGATCAAGCGGATGTTCGTGGTGGCGGAGGCCCGCGGGCGCGGCCTGGCCCGGCGCATCCTCGCGGCCCTGGAGGCGGACGCGCGCGCCGCGGGCCGTACCCGGATGGTGCTGGAGACCGGCATCAAGCAGCCCGAGGCGCTGGCGCTGTACGCGTCGTGCGGCTACCGGACGGCGCCGAAGTTCGGGCTGTACCGGATGTACGAGGAGAGCCGGTGCATGGCGAAGTCGCTGGTGGATGACGTGGAGGCGGTGCCCGGCGGGCGCGTGGAGGCGCACGCGCCGTAAAGCACGTCCGCACCCGTCCGCACCCATCCGCATTCGTCCGCATCCGCCGGTACGGGCCCAACCAAGATCGCGTTGACATCGATCACCGGCGCTCCCCATACTCATTCCACTAATGAACTAGTGGAAGGGGGGATTCGGGTGAGCGACCCGAGCCCATGGGCGATCGAGGCGTACGGCCTCGGGAAGAAGTACCGGCGCGGCTGGGCCCTGCGGGACTGTTCCTTCCGGCTCCCGGCCGGCCACGTCTGCGCGCTGGTCGGGCCGAACGGCGCGGGCAAGAGCACCTTCCTCGGTGCCGCCACCCGGCTGGTGCGGCCGACCACCGGGACGCTGCGGCTGTTCGGGGTGCCCGTGAGCGACCCGGCCGTACTGGAACACGTCGCCTTCCTCGCCCAGGACAAGCCGCTGTACGCGCGCTTCACGGTCGCCGAGACCCTGCGGCTGGGGCGGGAACTGAACCCGCGCTGGGACCCCGAGATCGCCGAGCGGATCGTCCGCGCCGGGCAGCTGCCCCTGGACGCCCGCATCAGCACGCTCTCCGGCGGCCAGCGCACCCGGGTCGCGCTCGCGCTCGCCTTCGGCAAGCGGCCGAAGCTGCTCCTGCTCGACGAGCCGATGTCGGACCTGGACCCGCTCGCCCGGCACGAGCTGTCGGGGCTGCTGATGGCGGAGGCCGCCGAGCACGGCACGACCGTGGTGATGTCCTCGCACCTGCTCTCCGAGATGGCGGACATGTGCGACTACCTGGTGGTGCTCGGGGAGGGGCAGGTGCGGATGGCCGGGCAGACCGACGAGCTGGTGCCCGGGCACCTGCTGGTGACCGGGCTCGCCGAGCAGGGGGGTGCGGGGCCCGGGGCCGGAGTCCCCGACGGCGTGCCCGCCGAGCTGGCCGAGCGCCACACCGTCGTGGAGTCCCGCGTCACCGGGCGGCAGTTCACCGCCCTGATCCGCCCCGGCGGCCCGCTCCCCGACTCGTGGGAGACGAACGAACCGAGCATGGAGGAAGTCTTGCTGGCCTATCTGCGCTCCCCCGGAGCCCCGCCGCTGATCGCCGAGGAGGCGCGGGTCGAAACGGGCTCGGGTACGGGTACGGGTGCCGGTACGGGTACGGGTACGGGTGCCGGCGGCGGTCAGGGGGCCGCGGCATGAGCGCGCTCTCCCGTACGGCCAAACGCGCCGGAGCCGAGGCGGGCCCCTCCGCCGCCCGCCGCGGCCTGCTGCACGGCACGACCTGGCTCGTCTGGCGCCGCCACCGCGGCACCTTCCTCATCGGCTTCGCCGTCACCGCACTGGCCTGCGCGCTCTTCGCCTACCAGCGCATCGGCCTCATGGACTTCCTCCGGGCGCACCCGCACACCATGGGCCTGTCGTCACACGACGACGGCGAGCTGCTGATGAAGTTCCAGGACCGCTTCAACTCGCTGTTCAACCAGGACATCACCATCCTGAAGGGGGTACCGATCGTCCTCGGCATGTTCGTCGGCGTCCCGCTGATCGCCTCCGAACAGGAACAGGGCACGATCCGGCTGGCCACCACCCAGTCCGTCTCCCGCGGCCGCTGGATCGCGGCGAAGCTGGGCGTGCCGCTGCTCGTGGCGTTCGTGTGCACGTCGCTGATGTCGGCCGTGTTCACCTGGCTGTGGCACCCGGCGCGCGAGCTGGCCATGATGGGCGACTGGTTCAGCAGCGGCGTGCTGGAGGCCACCGGCCCGGTGCCGGTGGCGCGCTCCCTGTTCCTGACGGTCGTCGGCATCGCGGTGGGGATGCTGCTGCGGCACGTCGTCGCCTCGATGGCGGCCGTCTTCGTCTTCGGCTTCGTGTTCGGCGTCTTCTGGAGCGAGAAGGTGTGGCCGATGCTGGCCCCGCTGCGCCGCAAGCTGTACCCGTACGACCAGGGCGACCCGCTCCTGCCCGGCGGCGCCGTGCGGATGGACGACTGGAAGGCCACCGCGGACGGCAAGGTCTATGGCATCGGGACCTGTTCCGACGGCACCGGCGAGGCGTGCCGCGCGAAGCTCGGCATCGTCAACCGGGCCACCGACTACTACGGCTACGACCAGATGGCAGGTATGCAGTGGCTCGGTGCGGGCATCCTGGTGGCGCTGGCCGCGGCGGTGACGGTGTTCGTCGTGTGGTGGGCGCGGCGCCGGCCACTCTGAGCGGCACCGCTTTGACACCCCGTACGAGTGGGCCGATCATCAAGCCGAAACGGACGCCGCCGTACAAGTCGGCGCGGGCGTCGACAACGGTGCGGGGGCAGGCGCCCGCACGGGCAGCGGGGAGGCGGTGAGCGTGGTCGAGTTCCGTATCGACCGGCGCAGCGGCGTCGCCACCTACCTCCAGATCGTCCAGCAGGTCCGGCAGGCGCTGCGGCTGGGCATCCTCGTCGAGGGCGACCGGCTGCCCACGGCCGCGCAGGTCGCGGCCACGACCAAGGTCAACCCGAACACGACCCTGAAGGCGTACCGGGAACTGGAGCGCGAGGGGCTGGTGGAGCCGCGGCCCGGCCTGGGCACGTTCGTGAGCCGGTCGCTGGCCCGGCCCGAGTCCTCGGCGGCGACCGACGCGCTGCTGCGCGAGGAACTGCGGACCTGGATGGAACGGGCCCGGACCCAGGGCCTGGCCAGGGAGGACGTGCAGGCGCTGCTGAACGCGGTGCTGGAGGAGCGGTATCCGGCGGGGTGAGCGGTAGCCGGCGAGGGCCCGTACCCGACGGGAGCCCGTACCCGGCGGGGTGAAGGGCCGGGGCGCGTGGTCGGCGACTTGCTCCGGGCGCGCGAGGCCTCAGCGGCTCGCACCGGGCGTACGCCGCGGCAGCCGACCGCCCCGGGCGCGCGGCCTCAGCGGCCCTCCGCGATCGCCTCTTCCACGTGCTTGCGGACCTCGGCCGCCGGATAGCGGACGACTTCCTCGCCGACGCCCGCCAGCGCCGCGTCGACCGGGCCCCTGGCCGGTTCCGTGACCTCGGCGACCAGGATGGTGCTGCCCGGCGGCACCTCCGCCGCCAGCATGTCGACGGCCGCGTTGTCCGCGCTGGCCCGGCGCGCGTCGTGCGCGCCGCCGAGCAGGCCGCCGGCGCCGAACCCGATCATGACGCCCAGCGGCCCGCCCAGCAGTCCGGCGAGCCCGCCGACCAGGCCGCCGACGGCGAAGCCGCGCGCGGTGCCCGTGTGGTCCTCGCTGTCGGGGAAGGTGACGTTGCCGTCGGCGTCCCGGGCGATCACGGTGGCCTCGCGCAGCGTGATCCGGTGTTCGGCGTCCTCGTGGCGCAGCGCGTCCAGGGCGCGTCGCGCCGCCCCCTCACCGGCGCTGGTGAGGTCCATGAAGAGCACGTTGTCTTCCATCGCGGCGGCTCCAGGGGTCAGCTCGTCGAGGTCTCGTTGCGGCCGGCTCGGTCACGGCCGGTCATCACACGCCTGCTCCGGCCGCGGGCGTCTCACACCACTCTTGGCGCCACTTGGCCGGTACGCACGTCAGGGACCGTCGGCGGAAGGGGTGCCGGCGGATTTCGCCTCCGCCTCCCCCGCCTGCTCCGCCTCGCCCGCCTCCTCCGTACGCAGCGCGTCGGTGAGATCCAGCGTCGCCCGCGCCCCGCCGCCCGCCGCGTTGGCGAACGTCAGCCGCGCGCCCAGCACCCGCGCCTGCCCGGACGCGATGGTCAGCCCGAGGCCGAGCCCGTGGCCGTCCGAACCGCCGCCCGTACGGAAGCGCTGCGGCCCGTGCGCCAGCAGCGCCTCCGGGAAGCCCGGCCCGCTGTCGTGGACGCGCAGGACACCGCGCTCGATCTCGATGACCACGGGGGCGGCACCGTGCCGCAGCGCGTTGCCGACCAGGTTGACGAGGATGCGCTCGACCCGCCGCGGGTCGGTCTCCACCAGCCCGTCCGAGACCACGCGCACGGTGACGCCCGAGCGGGCGGCCCCGCCCATCGCCGCCACCGTCCGCCGCGCCAGCTCGGCCAGCGGGCGCAGCTCCGTGTCGGCCTTCTCGGTACGCGCGTCCAGCCGCGCCACCTCCAGCACGTCCTCCATCAGCCCCCGTACCCGCTGTGCCCGGTCCTGGACCATCTCGGTGGGGCGCGACGGCGGCAGCAGACCGGCCGCCGCGACCAGCCCGGCGACGGGGGTACGCAGCTCGTGGGCGATGTTCGCGGTCACGTCGCGCTCGGCCTGGAGGCGGGCGGCCAGGGCGTCGGCCATGGTGTTCACCGCGGTGGTCAGCTGGGCTATCTCGTCCTTGCCGCCCCGCGGCAGCCGCGCGGTCAGATCGCCCTCGGCGATCCGCTGGGCGGTGCCGGCCGAGGCGGTCAGCCGCCGTCCCAGCCGCTGGGCGACCAGCAGACCGACGACGCAGCCCAGGGCGGTGCCCGCGATGCCGGACAGCCACAGGACGCGGTCCAGGCTGCGCAGGGTCTCCCGCTCCCGTACGTACGGGCGCTTGAGCGCGATGATGTCGCCGTTCAGCCCGGTCGCGGCCCACAGGTGCGGTTCGGGGCCGTCGGGTTCGAGGTAGACGCCGCGCTTGCCGTGTTCTACGGCGTCCTTCAGCGGGCCGGGGAGGTCGGGCGGATCGATGATCGCCCGGCCGGTGTCCACGCCGGCCGCCCGGTCCTGCACCAGGCTCTGCAGCCGCCCGTCGATCGACTCGGCCGCCAGGTCGAACTGGGCGTCCACGGTCCGGTTGTGCACGAGCACCCCGATGAGGACCGCCACCACGGCGGCCGTGGCGGCGATCGCTATGCCGATCTTCGCGCGCAACCCCATGGCGGCCTAGAACTCCGGGGTGTGCAGGCTGACCCTGCCCAGCTCGGCGGCCTTCTGGGGCGGCAGGCGGTCGGAGACGAGGGTGGCGCGGGAGTAGAACGCCGGCCGGTCCTGCTTCTCCTGCTTGGTCAGCCCGCTGAGGGTGACCTTGACCGGATACGGCTGGGTCCCGCAGCCCGGCCGGCACCAGTCGCCGCTGAGTCCGCCGGTGGCCTCGGCGGTCGCCTCGCCCCAGGTGCTCCAGCGCAGGCCGGTCAGGCTGATGGACGCGTTGATGACGAAGGAGGCCGGGCGCTGCAACGGGCGGCGGGCCGCGTCGGAGACGTAGACGGGGTCGGTGACCCGGGCCGGGCCGTCCGGCGGCGAGGGGGACACGGCGGGGCCGGCCACCCGCAGGCCGCGCGGGTCGGAGCAGCCGGACAGCAGCAGCGCCGCCGCGGACAGTGCGGCGACGCAGGCGGACGCGGTGAGTGAGCGCACGTGTCCCTCGGTCGGCTGGGATGGGCTTGGGGGTGGCACCGGAATGCCGTCGGGGCGCCGTCGGGTGCCCTGGGCTGGACTTTTGGGCTTTTACGACAAAGGTAACCGTGTCCGCCCAGATTGCCCCCACGCTAAGCAGTCTGTTTCACGGCGGTCCCACGGCCTTGTAACAGGGGCCCATCGTTGGGCGGCGGCGCCCGCCCCACCGGTGGCGACCACCCGCCGACGCCCTCGCTTGACCCTCACCCCACGTCAGGCCGCAGCCTTTGTCCGTACGGCACGGGCCGTACGGCGGTCCGCGCCGTACGGGCGGGCCGTGGCGCGAAAGGCGGTTCCATGGCGTACTCGGTCGGGCAGGTCTCCGGTTTCGCGGGCATCACGGTCCGCACCCTGCACCACTACGACAGGACCGGCCTGCTCTCCCCCGGCGCCCGCAGCCCCGCCGGCTACCGCCTCTACAGCGACGCCGATCTGGCCCGCCTCCAGCAGATCCTCTTCTACCGGCAGCTCGGCTTCGGCCTCGACGAGATCGCCGCCATCCTCCAGGACCCGCAGGCCGACGCCCTGGACCACCTGCGCGCCCGGCACCGCCTGCTCAACGAGCAGATCACCGAGCTGCGGCGGCTGGTCGAGGTCGCCGAGCGGGCCATGGAGGTGCAGCGTACGGGGGTGGAACTGACGCCCGAGGAACGCTTCGAGGTCTTCGGCGAGGTCACCTTCGACCTCAGCTACGCCACCGAGGCGCACCTGAAGTGGCAGCACAGCGCGGGCCACCAGCGCTCCATGGCGCGGGCCGCCGCGCACACCAAGGAGGACTGGGGCCGGATCATGGCCGAGGCCGGGGCGTGGCGGCACCGGCTGCTCGCCGCCTTCGACGCCGGGGAGGCCGCCGACGGCGACCGGGCGATGGACCTGGCCGAGGAGCACCGGTCCCACATCACCCGCTGGTTCACGCCGTGCCCCACCGACATGCACGGCCGGATCGCCGAGGACTTCGCGGCCGATCCGCGGGCCTTCGCCCTCGTCGTACCGCCGTCCCAGCAGCGCCCCGGCCTGGCCGCGTACCTGCGGACGGCGGTGCTGGCCAACGCGGTACGGCGCGCCCCGGGCCCCTCCGAGACCGCACCGTCCTCCCTCCCGGAGCAGTCATGAAGATCCTCATCACGGCCGCCGGTTCGTACGGCGACGTCGCCCCGTACACCGGCCTCGGCGCCCGCCTCCGGGAAGCCGGGCACAGCGTCGCCCTGGCCGCCGACGCCTCGTACGCGCAGCTCGTACGGGCCGCGGGGCTGGAATTCCGCCCACTGCCCGCCGATCCGCGAAGGGAGCAGGGCGGGGCTCCCCGCGGGCAGCGGGAGCTGATGCGCCGGGCCGCCGCCTTCGTACGAGAACTCGGGCCGGGTGTCGCCGACGCCGCCGCCCAGGGCGCCGACGTGCTGCTCCTGTCGGCGACCACGGCCCCGCTCGGCAGGCACGTCGCCGAGGCGATGGGCATCCCGTCGCTGGACCTGCCGCTCCAGCCGAACGCCCCCACCGGGGACTTCCCGCCCGTGGTCGCGGGCACCCGCTCGCTGGGCCGCCGGGGCAACCGTGCCGCGGGCCGTTTTTCCCTGCGGGTGGTGGACCGCCTCTACGCGGACGGGGTACGGGATGTGCGCGCCCGGCTGGGCCTGCCGCCCGTCTCCGCGCGCGCGGTGCGCCGCCGCCGGGCCCAGAACGCCCGTCCGGTGCTGCACGGCGTCAGCCCGGCGCTCGTCCCCCGCCCCGCGGACTGGCGTCCGGGCCTGGAACTGGTCGGCAACTGGTGGCCGTACACCGCACCGGACGCCGTCCTCCCGCCCGTACTGGAGGACTTCCTCGCGGCGGGCCCGCCGCCCGTCTTCGTCGGCTTCGGCAGCATGGCGGCGGGAGCCCGGGACGACGGCACGTCCGCGCGGCTCGCCGCGAACGTCGTCGCCGCCCTGCGCCGCGCCGAGGTGCGGGGCGTGATCCAGTCCGGTTGGGCGGGCCTGGCCGGGCCGGAGAGCGGCGACGGCATCCTCACCGTCGGCGAGGTGCCGCACGCCCTGCTCTTCCCGCGCACGGCGGCCGTCGTGCACCACGCGGGTGCGGGCACGACGGCCGCCGCGCTGCGGGCCGGTGTCCCGGCCGTACCGGTTCCGGTGGCCGCCGACCAGCCTTTCTGGGCCGCCCGGCTGGCCGCGGTGGGGGCCGGTACCGATCCGGTGCCGTTCCGCGCGCTGTCGCAGGAGGAAGGTTCCGCCGGCCGCCTGGCCGACGCCGTCGCCCGCGCCGTACGGGAACCCTCCTACCGCGAACGCGCCGCCGCGATCGCACGGCGCGTGGCCGCGGAGGACGGCGTGGGCGAGGTGCTCAAGGTGGTGGAGAGCGGCGCATGAGGCGGGGCGGGACCGACACACCCCGCCCCGCCCCGGGCTCCTCAGCCCTCCGCTCCGCGCGTCAGCCGTACGGTCACGATCTGGAACGGCCGCAGCGTCAGCGCCACCTGCCCGTCCCGCACCTCACCGACGGCCGAACCCGCCGTCTCCCGCTCCAACAGGTCCGTCTCCACGGCCCCCGCCACCGGGAACCCGGCCGAGAGGGTGGCCGAAGCCCGCCCGCCGCCCGACTCGTACAGCCGGACCACGACATCCCCGCTCCGGTCCTCGGCCAGCTTGACGGCCTCGACGACGACCGCGTCGTTGTCCACGCCGACCAGCGGCGCGACCGGCCCGCCGCCCTGCACCGTGCGCTCCGGCAGGTTGATCCAGTGCCCCTCCCGGACCGCGTCCGGGACCGCCGCGCCGGGCGCGAGCGCGTACCGCAGCCGGTGGCGGCCCTGGTCGGTCTCCGGGTCCGGATAGCGGGGAGCGCGCAGCAGGGACAGCCGTACGGTCGTGGTCTGGCCGCCGTCCGGGCGGATGTCGCGGGTGACGTCGTGCCCGTACGTGGAGTCGTTGACCAGCGCCGCGCCCCAGCCCGGCTCCTCGACCTGAATCCAGCGGTGCGCGCAGATCTCGAACTTGGCGGCCTCCCAGGACGTGTTCGTGTGGGTGGCGCGGAAGACGTGCCCGAACTGGGTCTCGGACGCGGACCGGTCGGCCTTCACGTCCAGCGGGAAGGCGGCCTTGAGGAACGTCTCGGTCTCCCGCCAGTCCACCTCGGTGTCGATGTCCAGGACCTTGGCGCCGGCCCGCAGCGTCAGCGTCTGAGCGACGGTGGAGCCGTGCCCGAAGGACCGGACGACCTTGACGCGCACCTGCTCGGGACCGGCTTCGGTGATCGTCAGCTCGTCCACGGCCACCAGGTCGGTGACGTTGTGGCGGTAGAACTCGTCCACGTCCCAGGCGTCCCACATGTTGGGGAAGTCCGGGTGGATCTGGAGGAGGTTGGCCGCCGCGCCCGGTGCGACGGCCTCCCGTCCGGCCTCGATGTCATATGCGGACACGACCAGGCCGCGCGCGTCGACGTCGACGCGCAGCCGGTCGTTGGCGAGCCGGTGGCCGCCGGTGGCCCGGCCGTCCACGGTCAGCGGCTCGACGGTCACCGGACGTACGGCGACGGGCGTGCCGCCCCGGCCGGGCGCGGGCTCGGCGCCGCCCGCCGGGACGCCGCCGCGCGCGTGCGGCGCGGCGTTGAAGACGATCTCCTGGTCCCCCGGGCCGGCCAGCGCGGTCTGCGCCGCGACGACGATCGCGGTCAGCTCCTCGCGGACCCGCGCGTACGTCTCGCGGGCCTCCCGGTGCACCCAGGCGATCGACGAGCCGGGCAGGATGTCGTGGAACTGGTGCAGCAGCACCGTCTTCCAGATCCGCTCCAGGTCCTCGTACGGGTAGGAGTAGCCCGGAACCCGTACGGCGGCGGTCGCGGACCACAGTTCGGCCTCGCGCAGCAGGGACTCGCTGTGCCGGTTGCCCTGCTTGGTCTTGGCCTGCGAGGTGTACGTGCCGCGGTGCAGCTCCAGGTACAGCTCGCCCGCCCACACCGGCGCGTCCGGGTACTCCGCGTGCGCCTTCTCGAAGAACGCGTCGGGCCGCTCGATCTCGACCCGCGGCGAGCCCTCCAGGTCGCGCAGCCGGGCGGCGCGCGCCAGCATCTCGCGGGTGGCGCCGCCGCCTCCGTCGCCCCACCCGAAGGGCGCCAGCGACCGTGAGCCCCGGCCCTTCTCGCGGTAGTTGCGCGCGGCGTGCGCCATCTCCTTGCCGCCGAGGTCGGAGTTGTAGGTGTCGACGGGCGGGAAGTGGGTGAAGACGCGGGTGCCGTCGATGCCCTCCCACCAGAAGGTGTGGTGCGGGAACTTGTTGACCTGGCTCCAGGAGATCTTCTGCGTCAGGAACCAGGTCGAGCCCGACAGCTTCACCAGCTGCGGCATGGCCGCGGTGTAGCCGAAGGAGTCCGGCAGCCACACCTCCTTCGTCTCGATCCCGAACTCGTCGAGGAAGAACTTCTTCCCGTACAGGAACTGCCGGGCCATCGCCTCGCCGCCGACCATGTTGGTGTCCGACTCCACCCACATGCCGCCGACCGGGACGAACTGCCCCGCCTCGATCTTCGCCTTGACCCTGGCGAACACCTCGGGCCGGTGCTCCTTGATCCACGCGAGCTGCTGCGCCTGCGACATGGCGAAGACGAACTCGGGGTGGTCGTCCATCAGGTTGACCATGTTCGAGGAGGTGCGGGCCACCTTGCGGACCGTCTCGCGCAGCGGCCACAGCCAGGCCGAGTCGATGTGCGCGTGGCCGACCGCGCTGACGCGGTGGGCCGAGGCGACGGCGGGGGACGTCAGGACGTCCGCGAGCCGCTCGCGGGCCCGCGCCGCGGTGCCGGGGACGTCCTTCAGGTCGACGGCGTCCAGGGCCCGTTCGACGGCCCGCAGGATGCCGTGGCGGCGCGCGTCGGCGACGTCCAGTTCCCGCATCAGAGCGCCCAGCACCTCCAGATCCTGGACGAGTTCCCAGACCTCGGTCTCGAAGACGACGAGGTCCATGCGCCGCACCCGGTACAGCGGCGCGTGGCCCGCGGTGAGCCGGTCGCCCTCGTAGGTGGGCCGGTGGTCCGCCAGTACGGGGTTGGAGGCCGCCTCCACGTACAGCTCGACCTCCTCACCGCCCGCGGCCGGCGCGGCGACGCGCACCCAGTCGTTGCGGGGGTTGAGGCCCTTCACCGCCTCGCCGTCGGGCCGGTAGACCAGGCCCTCGCACTGGAAGCCGGGCATGTTCGCGTCGAAGCCCAGGTCCAGTACGGCTTCGACGGTGTGCCCGGCCCACTCCGCCGGGACCTGCCCGGTGACCCGGAACCAGGTAGTGCCCCAGGCGGGTCCCCACGGCTCCCCGGCCTTCGTCGGTTCGTACGCGGCGGCCAGGCCCTCGGCCGGCGGCACCGGCTCGCCCGGCGCCTCCCAGCGTTCGACCGTCAGCGGCGCGGACCGGCTGCGGACGGCGGGCAGGATGCGGTCGTTCAGGACACGGCGTAGACGGTGTTCCACGATGCTGCGGTCGTCGTGCATGAGGGTGCTCCGGTGGGTGTGTGAGGGTGGGTGATCACGAACGGGCTGCGCGGTTCTGCGGGTTTTCTGCCCCCCGGGCGGGTGGCTTACCAGGTGAATACGGCCGTGGCGGCAGCCGGCTGTCCAGGTGGGCCCAGTGGCGGAGGGCGTTCACTTCACGTCCGACGGCCACACCACCTCCGTGATCCCCCGGCCCGCCAGGTGTGCGGCGTCCCGCGCCCGGCCCGCCAGCACGGCTCCCGCCCGGACGCCCTGGTCGGCCAGCCGTACCCACGCCTCGGCGAAGGAACCACCCGGCGCGCACACCGACCGGTGCGGCGCCGTGCCCTCCTCCCCCGCGTCCAGGACCAGCGCGGTCGTACGGCGCTCCGGCCGTGGCCACCCGTCCCGCAGCCGGGCCGCCACGTCGGCGACCGCGCGCCCGGCCGGTTTCGTCCGCCCGTCCGAGGCGAGCAGCCCGAGCCCGTACTCCAGCTCGGGGAAGTCGGCCAGCTCGCGGGATACGTCGTGCGAGCACCACCAGGTGATACCGGAGAGGTGTTCGCAGGTCAGGGCGTTGTCGATGGTCGCGGTGGCGAACGCGGCGGCGTGCTCGGGCGGTACGAGCGGGGCGGGCGCGCCGACTTCCTGGAGCCAGACCGGCCGCGCCGGGTCGTCCGCCCAGGCAGTCGCCAGCTCGATCAGGTACTCCGCCAGCCGGACCGTACCGGTCCCGTCGTGCCCGTACCGCTGGGCGGTGCCGTTGAAGACCCAGGAGTGGATGGTGGTGGCCCGGCCGAGGCGCGCGGCCTGCGCGGGCGTGAAGGGGTGGCCGTCCTGGAACCACACCGCGTCGTACTCGGCGTGGGTGTGCAGCCGCCCCGGCGCGGCCCGCTCGCAGACCTCCAGCAGCCGCGTCAGCCACTGCCCGGCCTGCTCGTACGTGCACGGGTCGGGGTCCGGATGCGGCGGTCCGGAGAACTGGTTGATCTCGTTTCCCAGCGTCATACCCAGGAAGTTGGGACGTTCGGCCAGGGAGGAGGCGAGTGTCTCCAGGTAGTGGGCCGCGCCGTCGACCGCCTCGGGGTCGGTGAACAGGTTCCGCCGGTGCCACGTGCGCAGCCAGGACGGTACGAAGTCGAAGCTGGACAAGTGGCCCTGGAGGGCGTCCACGGCGACGTCGAGGCCGCACTGCGCCGCCGCGTCCACCAGGTGCCCGAGCTGCTCGACGGCGCGCGGGCGGACGAGGGCACGGTTGGGCTGGAAGACCGGCCAGAGCGCGAAGACGCGGACGTGGTCCAGGCCGAGCGCGGCGAGTGCGTCCAGGTCACGCCGTACGTCGTCGAGGTCGAAGTCCAGCCAGTGATGGAACCAGCCGGTCCTGGGGGTGTAGTTGGCGCCGAGACGCGGCACCCCGTCCGGCCGCCCTGCGGACGTCGTCACATCGCTTCGCATCGCTTCCCTTCACGTCTTGGGCGCCCGGCGTGGGGGCTTGGGGGCTTGGACGCCCGGATTCGGGGCTTGGGCGCGCTTCTGATGTCCTGAGCGCGCGGCTTCGGGGCTTGGGCGCGCCTTCACGTCTTGAGCGCGCCTTCACGTCTTGAGCGCGCCTTCGCCCACGCCCCGGAAGAAGAACCTCTGGAGGGCGAAGAACAGCGCCATCATCGGGATCAGCGCGGCCATCGCCCCCGCCGCGATGAGCCGCTGGTCGTTGACGGTGGTGGCTCCGGCCAGCGACTTCAGTCCGAGTTGCAGGGTGTAGTGATCGCTGTTGGTCAGGACGATCAGCGGCCACAGGAAGTCGTCCCAGGCGCCCATGAAGCTGGTCAGGCAGACCACCGCCAGCGCCCCCTTGGCGGCCGGCACGAACACCTTCGTGAAGCGCTGCCACTCGTCGGCCCCGTCCAGGACGGCGGCCTCCTCCACCTCCGCCGGTACGGCGAGGAAAGCGGCCCGCATGATCATCAGGTTGAGCACGGAGACCGCGCCGGGCAGCCAGACCCCGACGAGCGTGTCCACCAGCCCCATCGAGCGGACGGTGAGGAACATCGAGATCATCACGGACTCGAACGGAAACATCAGCGTCGCGACCAGCACCGTGAAGACGATCCGCCGCCCGCGCCACCCGGCCCGCGACAGCGCGTAACCGCCCATCGCCGCGAACACGCAGTTGGAGGTCACGGCCAGCGCGGCCACGATCAGCGTGTTGCCGACGTACTGCACCAGGGGGAAGGACTCGGCGACCCGCAGGTAGTTGTCCAGGGTGGGCTGACTGGGCAGCACTCCCCCGTACACGTCCTCCCCCCGCCCCTTCAGCGAGGTCAGGAACTGCCAGACGATGGGCCCCAGCATCACCACAAGCATCAGACACAGGGTCAGGTAGCGGCCGGTCAGTCCGAGGGCGGCCTTGCGGGTGCGGTTGCGGTTGCGGTTGCGGTTGCGGTTGCGGTTGAAGCTGTGGGTGCGGCTGCGGTTTTGGCCACGGTCGAGGGGTCGCCGTATCCGTGGCGAAGGTCGTGCACCTGGCGAAGGCCGTCCATCTGGCGAAGGCCGTGCGCCTGGTGAGGACAGCGAAGTCACCTCTCGTCTCCCTTCGACAACCGGTGCCCCAGCAGGCTGAACGCCAGCGTCAGCAGGAACAGCAGGATCGAGATGGCCGCCGCGTAACCGGTCTCCCCGGCGAAGCCCAGCCCGACCTGGCGGATCAGGAACGGCAGCGTCCGCGCGCCGCCTCCGGGGCCGCCGCTCTCCCCGCCGAGGATGTAGATCTCGGTGAACACGCGCAGCGCGGAGATCGCCGACAGCGTCCCGACCAGCAGCATCATCGGCTTGACGCTGGGGATGGTGATGCTGAAGAAGCGGCGCGGGGCGCCGGCGCCGTCGAGCGCCGCGGCCTCGTACAGCGACGCCGGTACGTTCCCCAGCGCCGCGAGGTAGAAGACCATGTAGTAGCCCAGGCCCTTCCAGACCGTGACGATCATGGCGGACACCAGCAGCATCGTGGAGTCGGTGAGGAACGGCACCGGCCCGGAGATCATGTGCAGCTTCTCGAAGACGGTGTTGACCAGGCCGTCGCTGCGGAGCACCCACTGCCAGATCAGCCCGACGACGACCGCTGAGGCGATCACGGGCGTGTAGAAGGCGGAGCGGAAGAAGCCGATGCCGGGGACCTTGCGCTGTACGAGGACGGCCAGCGCCAGCGGCAGCAGCACCAGGCAGGGCACGACGACGGCCAGGTAGACGACGCTGTTGACCGTCGCCGTCCAGAAGTCGGGGTCGTCCAGCGCCCGACCGTAGTTCTCCAGGCCGACGAACCGGCCGCCGCGCAGGATCTGCGCGTCGGTGAGCGACAGGATGACGGTGTTGACGAACGGCCAGAGGCTGAACAGCACCACCATGACCAGCCCCGGCAACAGGAACAGGTACGGCGTCCACCACCGGCGGTGCACAAGGCCGGTCTCCGCACCCATGCCCTTGCCACGACGGCGGGCGGCGCGTGGGCCGGGGGCGGCACGTGGGCCGGGTGCGGCACGCCGACCGGGCTCGGCGCGTGGGTCGGAGGCGGCACGCCGACCGGGCTCGGCGCGTGGGTCGGGTGCGGCACGTGGGTCGGAGGCCGGGCCGGTCGGCGCTTCGACTGCCGTGTCGCCCTTACCCTCCCTCTCGCCCTTCTCGCCCCTGTTGCCCCTGTTGCCCCTGTTGCCCCTGTTGCCCCTGTTGCCCCTGTTGCCCCTGCCATCCATACGCTCGGTCCGGGCCATCGCCGATCACTGCCGCTTCTGCTGCTGCGCGAGGATCTTGTTGGCCGCTTCCTGCGCGTTCTTCACCGCAGTCGCAGGCTCCTCTTCCCCCTTGATCCCCTTCTGCATCTCCCGCACCACCGCGTCACCGACCTGAGTGGTCCACTCCACGGGCGTATTGGCGTCGAGCTGGGCCGACTTCAGCTCCTCGGCGCCGACGACGCGGGCCATCGTCTCGGGGTCCTTGCCGTCGCCCCGGTCGGCGAAGTACGGGTCGGCGAGGCCCTTCGCGTTCGACGGGTAGATCGTCACCTGCTTCGAGAACGCGACCTGGTTGGGCCCGTTGGTCACCCACTTGGCGAACTCCGCCGCCGCGTCCGGGTGCTTGGTGTCCTTGCGCACGCCCAGCGACTGCGTGTAGACGCCGATGTGCCCGAGCGTCCCGGTGACGGCCTTGGCAACTTGCGTCTTCCCGTACGCCGATGGGGAGTTGCGCTTCACGTCCTTGAGGACACCCGGCGAACCGGGCCCGAACGCCAGCTTCCCCGCCCCGTAGAGCTGCGCGAGGTCGTCGGCCTTGGTCAGCGACTCCTTCGGCATCGCCCCCATCGCGTACAGCTTCTTCATCCGCTGCACCCACTCGACGGCCTTCGGAGTGTCGAAGACAAACCGACTCTTCTTCTTGTCGAGGATCGGTACGCCCATCTTCTGCCAGTCGCCGGGCAGTCTCCCCTTCGGGTCCGCCATGAACGCGGCGAACCGGCCGCCAGAGGCCCCGGTGCCGGCCCCGGCGATCCGCTCCGCGTAGTCGAAGAACTGCTCGACGCCGGTCGGCGGCTTGTTCACATCGAGCCCGGCCTTGGCGAACAGGTCCTTGTTGTACGTGAGGATCTCGGGCGTCACATACCAGGGATACGCGTAGACCCCGTCCCCCTTGCCCGGCAGCTTGTACTGCTCCCAGGCACCCGGCACGTACTCCTTCGCCACCCCCGGGTCCAGCCGGGCGACGTCCGCGAGCATCCCCCGTTCGCCGAGCAGTTGGAAGGAGTCGGTGTTCAGGTTGACCACGTCCGGCAGCCCGCCGGCCTGCGCGTCCGCGACGAGCTTCTCGTTGTAGCCGTCGCCCGGGACGTCCTCCCAGGTCACCTTCACGTCCGGGTACTTCTTCTCGAACGCGTCGATGACGCCCTGCACGTACGCGGTGAAGTTCGGCTTGAGCTGGAGCGTACGGAAGGTGATCTCGCCGGAGACCTTGCCGCTCCGCTTCGGCTGCCCCTCGGCGGCCGACGAGTCCTCCGCGCCGCCGACGCCGCAGGCGGCCGTGACGGACATCAGGGCACCCGCGAGGGCGGTGGCGAGCACGATCCGGGAACGGTCGTGGCGGACGTTGCGTACGGGGGCCAAGTGCCTGCGCGTCATGGTCACTCCTGCGTCGGGGAAACGCGTCGGGAAAAACGCTTCTGCTCGGGATGCGCACCCACGGAGGAGGGCGCTTCCGCGTCGGTGAACCGCGAGGAAACAGCGAAGAACCACGCACGGACCAGCACTCGACCGGCCGCGCCGCCGGATGGCGGTGCCAACGTTGTCGTCCACCCTCACTTCCGTCAATGCACAAGCCCCAACTTTCCCGCACACACCTTCACTTCATCCCCGATCCCCCTCACCACCACCCTTCCCCGCTCCGCCCCAGCACCCCTCCCCAACTGCACTAATGCGCTAAAGCTCAGCCCTTCACCCCACCGCTATCTCAATTCCATAACGACGCAGCCGACTTCGCCCCGCGACCTCAACTCCCGACCACCGATTGACTTCCCACCACCACCCGGTGATCCTGATCCCCTAATGCGGTTTAGCCCGGCAAGCTAATGCGGTTTAGCCAAGCCACCACCACGCCTCCCACCGTTTACACCCCACCTTCCTCTCACCCTCACCCACCCATGAAGACCGGGCCGGGGAACAGCGGACCGCCGAGCCCGCAGAGCCAACCAGCCGACGGATCAACTGACCGCCGAGCCAACTGGCCACCGGGCCAACGGGCCGCCGTACCGGCCGGAGGAGCTGACGGACGACATGACCACCGGCACCCCGGCCGCCAACCCCGACGGCCCCCGCCTCCCCGCCACACCCCCGCGCCGCCGCCCGACCATGAAGGACATCGCCGAACGCGCCGGCGTCTCCCCCTCGGCCGTCTCCTTCGCCCTCAACGACCGCGACGGCGTCTCCCCCGGCACCCGCGCCCGTATCCGCGAGGTCGCCGAAGAACTGGGCTGGCAGCCCAACAGCGCCGCCCGCGCCCTGTCCGGCGAACGCTCCGGCTGCGTCGGCCTCGTCCTCGCCCGCCCCGCCCACACCCTCGGCGTCGAATCCTTCTTCCTCCAACTGGTCTCCGGCATCCAGGAGGCCCTGGCCGCCCGGCGCGTCGCACTCCTCTTCCAGGTCGTCGAGGACCTGGAGGCCGAGTGCGCGACCTACCGCCGCTGGTGGGCCGAGCGCCGCGTGGACGGCGTCCTCGTCGTCGACCCCCGCACCGAAGACCCCCGCCCGGACCTCCTCACCTCCCTCGCCCTGCCCGCCGTCGTCATCGGCGACACACGGACGGGGGCGGGGGCGGGGATGGAGGCGGGCCCGGAGACGGGGACGGGGGCAGGAACGGGCCCGGAGACGGGGGCAGGCCCTGTGCCGGGGACGGGATCGGGATCGGGGCCTGGATCGGGGCCAGGGCTGGGCCCGGGGCCGGGAACGGAGACGGGGGCGGGCCCGGAGGCGAAGGCGGGCACAAGGCCGGGCCCGGCGACGGGATCGGGGCCAGGGCCGGCGACGGGATCGGGAACGGAGACAGGGGCGGGCCCGGAGGCGAAGGCGGAGCCGGGCACGAGGCCGGACCCGGCGACGCGACCGGGATCGGAGCCAGGGCCGGGCCCGGGCCCGGAAGCAGGCCCAGCGGCGGCCCCGGAAGCAGCCCCACAGACAGGCCCGGGAACGGCCCTTCCCCCTCTCCCCCCGCCTCCCCCACCTCCCCTCTCCACCATCTGGGCCGACGACGCCGCCGCGATGCGGTCGATCATCGACCACCTGTACGAGCTGGGGCACCGCCGTATCGTCCACATCGCCGGTCTGCCCGGCCTCGCGCACACCGAGCGCCGCGTCGCGGCCCTGCGCACCGAGGCCGCCCGCCTCGGCCTGGACGCCGCCCACGTCCGTTCCGTCTCCACCGACTACTCCGACGAGCAAGGCGCCGAAGCCACCCGCCGCCTCCTCGCCGCCCCCTGCCCGCCCACCGCGATCGTCTACGACAACGACGTGATGGCCGTGGCCGGAGCCGCCGTGGCCGCCGGGCGCGGCGTGCCCGTACCCGGCGCCCTGTCCATCGTGGCCTGGGACGACTCCCCACTGTGCCGCGTCACCCACCCACGTCTGACCTCGCTCGTCCGCGACACCGCCGGCTTCGGCCGCCTGGCCGCCCAGGAACTCCTGTCCGTCCTCGACGGCGCGCCCACCCGCCGCCTCCAGGCCGAGCTCCCGCACCTCGACCTCCGCGAAAGCACCACCCGCGCGCCGTAATCCCCCGCCCGCGCGCCGCCCTCAGCACCGTGATCCGCCGCCCGCACCGCTCCCTCCGCACCGGGCTCCACCGCCGAGGCGCCGCGCTCCTCCTCCCGCGCCGGGCCCCTCCTCCCGCACCGTGCTCCTCCTCCCGCGCCGGGCTCCTCCGCCCGCACCGTGCCGCACCGCCGACGCGCCGCGCCCCTCCCTCCGCGCCGTGATCCCCTCTCCCCCGCACCGTGATCCTCTGCCTCCGCGCCCCGTTTCCCCTTCCGTCTCGTCCCACTCCAGTTACCACCCGGTACGGGGAACCTCTCCGCCGTTCGGGCGTCCACCGCGCGTGTCCGGATGCGCCCGCCCGTCCCAGGGCGTGTCCTCACAACTATGAACTGGCTCCGCAGACGACTCCTGCTGCACGGCGTGGTCCCGGCGGCCATCGGCACCGTACTCAGCCTGGCCGTGACCGAGGCGGTCCCGGCCGTGGCGGCGGGCCCGTGGACGCGTCCGATCGCCGCCAATGCCCGCATCAGCTCGCCCTACGGCGTCAAGGGCAACTGGGCCGCCGGCCACCACACCGGCGTCGACTTCGCCGTCCGCACCGGCACCCCGGTCTCCTCGGTCGGGGCAGGCACCGTCGTCCTGGCCAAGCGCTCGGGCGACTACGGCCTGGCCGTCACCATCCGCATGACCGACGGCTACTACACCCTCTTCGGACATCTCTCCCGCATCACGGCCCACGTCGGCCAGCGCGTCCGGGCCGGCACCCGTATCGGCTACAGCGGCGCCACCGGCCGCACCACCGGCCCCCACCTCCACTTCGAGGTCCGCAGAACACGCCGGTACGGCTCCGACATCAACCCCCTCACCTACCTAGCCCGACGCGGCATCCGCATCACCCACCGAGCCCTCCCCCACTAGCCCCACCACCCCCGAGCCGCCCGCTTCCCCTCCTTCCCGCCTGCCTCCCCGACCCCCTATGCCCCACTCCCTCTCGCCCCGTCCCGCTCGGGCAGCCCCTCGACCTCCACCCGGTCGTACCGACCGAGCCGCCCGGGCACCAGACCGTTCCGCTCCGCCGTCACCTCGAATCTTCCGGCCGACCACCCCAGGAGTGCCGCCGCCTCCTTGGCCGTCACGCTCCGCTCCATCCACAGCTGCCGCTCACCCACCACACCCGCGACCAACTCCCTGTCCAGCCCGTCAAGGCTCCCCAGGCTGTACATCGGATACCCGCGGAACTCCCCCACCGGCTGGAGATGCCCCTCCCCCGCCAGGACCCGTACGTCCTCCCGCTCGACCTCCAGCTCCGTACGCCCGGCCAGACGCTTCGCCGCGTCGATCGACCCCAGCCCAGGATGATCGCCGAGCACTTCCCGGATCTCCGCCCCTCTCTCCCGCAACCCCTCCACAACCGCCCCCGACCAGCGCTTGCCGTCCACGTCCGGCGGCGGAATCATCCCCTGCTGCTCGGCCCGCCCGACCTGCCACCGCTGAAGATCCAGCTCACCCGCCAACTGCTGCGGCCCGAAGGCCTCCCGCTTGACCGGCTTACGGTGCCCGGCCTTGCTCCCGTCCGGCGCCGTGCCGTAGTTCTCGTCGCCCACCACGGACAGGATCTCCTCGACCCGGTCCGGCAGCGTCTTGGCCACCGCCTCCGACCACCGCTCGTCCCCGACGTCCGGGGGCGGAATCAGCCCCCTGGTCTCGGCACGCCGTACATGCCGCGGCTCGATCCCCAGCCACTCGGCCAGCTGATGCGGCCCGAACGCCCGTTCCTTGGCCATGTGTCCTCCCGTTGCCACCGCCATCGGATACCCGATCACGTACCCATTGGCGAAGCCCACCGGCCCCGCGAACAACAACTTTAGGGCCCGGGCCCGACATGCAACTGGCCTGTGGATAACTGTGGTTACGGGCGCTGGAGTATCAGGAGCATCAGGGACCGTGAGGGGCAATCCGGAGCCGACACGGGCGATCCGGGGCCCACAGGGGTAATCAGGGGCTTTCGGCGCCGAAGCGCGAACGCGGCTCGGCTCGCACCCCGCGGCCGGGTACCGACAGGCGGCGTGCGCATCGAAGGCCGGGCACCGCCGGGATGTCGACCGGGAGACAGGCCGGTCGACGGGCGACTGCTCGACCGCTTACCGCAGAGCGCCCCCACCTGCCCGTCGAACAACCCCCGGGAAAGCAGAAATCCCGCCCGATCAACAGATCGGACGGGATCTCATGAACTACTCCCGAGCTGACTCAAGAACAGTCCGTCGGTGGACCTGAGGGGATTCGAACCCCTGACCCCCTCGTTGCGAACGAGGTGCGCTACCAGCTGCGCCACAGGCCCTTGCGACGAGTGAAACTCTAGCATCCATCTCGGGGTGCTCGGAAATCGCTTCCCGTGCTGGTCAGCTGCGGGGGGTTCACTCGTTCGCCGCGCGGGGGCGGTCGTCGTCCGCGTACTGGTCGAACAGAGGGGTGCGGCTGCGGGCGCGGCGGCCGGGCGTGGAACGGCGGGCGGTGTCGGCCGTGGGGGCCGGCTGGGGGGTTTCGGTGGCCGGGCCGGAGCGGGCGGAGCTCCAGGCGTCGTCGGCGTCGAGGTCGACGTGGCTGGTGGCGCGCGGGGCGACCGGGGCCGTGACGTAGGTCGGGAGCGGGACCGGGACGGGGTCCCAGCCGCCGGGCTCGGTGCGCTCGCGTTCGCGCTGCTGGTCCACCCACTCCGCGTGGTCGGTCTCCTCCACCAGGGCCCGGCGGCCGGCTGTCGACGCCGGCTCGGGGCGGGCGACGGGTGCGGCGGGGCGCGCCGGGACGGGAAGGGGGGCGGCGTCCTCAGCGGGGGCTTCGTCGGCGGGGGGCTGCTGGGACGCCTGCGGAGGGCGTGGCCTGCCCTCCCGTAGCCGTTGCGCTGCCGCTTCCGCCTGGCGCTGATCCATGGTGAAGGTGAACCGGCGGCGCTCCTGGGCGCGGAGGTAGACGATGTACGAGCTGAGGAGTATGGCCGGGATGGCCGGCGCCCAGAGGAAGGCGAGGCCGCCGACGGCCGCGATGATCGTGCCGACGGTGAAGGCGAGGAAGAGGACCGTGGTGGTGCGCCGGCGGCGGGCCAGGACTTTGGCCCGCTTCATGCGGTCGGTGGTGGAGAGGGAGGGCCGGCCGAAGCCGGGCTTCCTGCCGTAGCGGAGGCGGGCGGCCTCCGCCGGGGCGGCCCCGCCGCCGGGCGACGCGGCGCCGGATGGCCCGCTGCCGGGCGACGCCCCACCGGCCGGTACGGCGCCGGGCGACCCGCTGCCGGCCGCGGCCGCCGGCTGGCGCTGAGCGGCGGGCGGGGCTTCGTCCGCACGGTCCGCGGGACGCTCCGCGGGCGCGTCGAAGTCCCGGACGGCGGCCTCGTCGGCCACGGCGTCCGGCTCCCGCGTATCGCTCGCATCGTCGGTGGAACGGCCGCCCTGCCCCTGAAGCCCCTTGGCGTAACGGCGCTCCATGGCCGCCCGCCCGGACAGGAGCCGGATGGCGGTACTGAAGCGTTCCGTCGGCCGGGCTTCATTGAGCTCGTCCTGCCTACGGAGCCACATCGGCACCAAGTAGGCGGCCCAGGCCCCGACGATGACTGCGTAGATGAGGCCGCTGCTGCTCACGTCTCACACGGTAGAGGGGTTTGCATGGGGCCATCCGCCAATTGAGCCGGTGTGTCGCACGATCTGGCTGATATCTCGAACTTTTTTTGTGATTGTTGAGATCAGCCGCATGCAGTTGTGGTCAATTGGTGAATTAATTCGAACACATATTTTATTTGTGGGGTGTGCTGGGCTTCTCCCGGTGCCAGCGGCTGAGCAGGCCCTCGGGCACCTCCTCCGCGGTCAGCGCGAATACAAGGTGGTCGCGCCAGGCCCCGTCGATGTGCAGATAGCGCGGCCGCAGACCCTCCTCGCGAAAGCCGAGTTTCTCCACGACCCGGCGGCTCGGCAGGTTCTCCGGCCGAATACAGACCTCGATGCGGTGCAGCCCCACCGAGCGGAAGCAGTGGTCGACGGCGAGCGCCACCGCGGTCGGTATGACGCCGCGGCCGGCCACCGACTCGTCGACCCAGTAGCCCACATGGCCCGAACACATCGAGCCCCAGGTGATGCCCGCCACCGTCAGCTGCCCGGCCAGACGGCCGCGGTGTTCGACGACGAAGGGCAGCATCCGGCCCGCGTGCGCCTCGGCGCGCAGGTGGCGGACCATCTGACGGTACGTGGGGCGATGCGGCGCCGGGATGCCGGGCGGGGGCGGCGGAATGGTCGCCTCCCAGGGGCGCAGCCAGTCGCGGTTGCGGCGGTTGACCTCGCGCCAGGCCCGTTGGTCGCGCAGTTTTATGGGGCGGAGCGCGGTCTCACCGTCCGCCAGCACGACCGGCCAGGGGGCGTTCAGTGTGCGCTCCCGGTGGCGTCCGGGCGGGTGTGGTCGCCGCCGCGCAGCTGGTCCACCGCGTGCGGGAGGAGGTCGGCGAGGACGGCGAGCCCGTCGCGTACGCCGCCGGTGGAGCCGGGCAGATTGACGATCAGCGTACGGTTCGCGACCCCGGCCAGGCCCCGGGAGAGCGCGGCGGTGGGCACCTTCGCGCGGCCCGCGGCGCGGATCGCCTCGGGGATGCCGGGGATGTCGTAGTCGATGACGCGGCGGGTGGCGTCGGGGGTGCGGTCGGTGGGCGAGACGCCCGTACCGCCGGTGGTCAGGACGACGTCGTACGCGGCGGCGACGGCGGCGCGGAGGGCCGCTTCGACGGGGTCGCCGTCCGGGACGACCTGCGGTCCGTCGACCGTGAAGCCCAGCGCGGCCAGGCCCTCGGCGAGCAGCGGCCCGCCCTTGTCCGCGTACACACCGGCCGCCGCGCGGTTGGACGCGGTGATGACGAGGGCCCGGGCAGCGGCGGGGCCTGGGTGGTCGGCGGTGGGTCCCGGGCCCGGGTTGCCGGTGACGTCCGGACTCGGGTCGGCGGTGGACCCCGGGCCCGGATTGGCGGTGCCCCCTGGGCCCGGGCCGCCGGAGCCGGCGGCCGTGCCCGGCCCGGGGTTGGGGGGCGTGGTGGAAGGCCGGTCGGTGGCCGCGTCCGGGCCCGGGTTCGCGGTGGTGCGCCGCTCGCCGCCGGGTGCGGCGGCCGGGCCCGGGTCGGCCGTTTCGCCCCGTACGCCCCGCTTTTCGCGCCGGTCCGCGGTCATGACCGGCTCCAGTGGCCCGACTTGCCGCCCGTCTTCTCCTCGACCCGTACGTCCGTGACGACCGCGCCCTTGTCGACGGCCTTGACCATGTCCACGACGGTGAGGGCCGCGACCGAGACGGCCGTCAGCGCCTCCATCTCGACGCCCGTGCGGTCGGTGGTGCGGACCGTGGCCAGGATCTCCACGGCGTCGTCGGTCACGCGCAGGTCCACCTCGACCCCGGACACCGCCAGCGGGTGGCACAGCGGGATGAGATCGGGGGTGCGCTTGGCGCCCATGATGCCCGCGATCCGGGCGGTGGCGAGCGCGTCGCCCTTCGGCACGCCTTCGCCGCGCAGCAGCTCGACGACGCGCGGCGCGACCAGGACGCGACCGCTGGCGCGGGCGGTGCGCGCGGTGACGTCCTTCTCGGAGACGTCGACCATGCGGGCCGCGCCCGACGCGTCGAGGTGGGTGAGGTCTTGCTGGCCGCTGCTCATCGTTCTCCCGGTCCGGACCGTGCCGCCTGTGCGACGACACCGTACCCGCAGGCGTGGGCCGCCACCCGGCTACCCGGCGAGGACGGCGCCCCCGGCCCACCGGACCCGGAGCACACACCCCGGAGAGGCCCCGGCGTGCCTACGGACGTCACGGCGAGCCCACGGAAGCCCGCGCGAACTCTCGGGCACCGCGCACCCGTGCGATCCCCCGTACGGCGCGCGCCACACACCCGCCTCCGTACGAGCCCCGAATCCCCCGATACCCGCTACGTCCCCCGCTCCCCCGTCACCCCAACAGCACCACCTCCACCTCCGCCCCCTCCGCGACCTCCGTCGCCTCCTCCGGGACCACGATCAGCGCGTCGGCCCGGGACAGCGCCTTGATCAGGTGGGACCCGGCGCCGCCCACGGGGGTGACGGTGGCGGTGTCGGCGTCGTACCGGCCGCGCAGGAACTGCCGCTTGCCCTCGGGCGAGGAGGTGATGGGCGCGCCGCAGACGGCCTTGGAGGTGTGGCGGTGGACATCGGGCAGGCCCATGAGCGTACGGATGGCGGGGCGCACGAACAGCTCGAAGGAGACGTAGGAGCTGACCGGATTGCCGGGCAGGGCCAGCAGCGGGGTGCGGTCCGGGCCGATCAGGCCGAAGCCCTGCGGCTTGCCGGGCTGCATGGCCAGCGTGCGGAACTCGACGGTGCCCTCCTCGGCGGAGAGGTCGGCGAGGGTCTCCTTGACGACGTCGTACGCGCCGACGCTGACGCCGCCGCTGGTCACGAGGATGTCGGCGCGGATGAGCTGGTCCTCCAGGGTGGCGCGCAGCGTCTCGGCGTCGTCGGCCACGGCGCCGACCCGGTAGGCGATGGCGCCGGCCGCGCGGGCGGCTGCGGTGAGCTGGAAGCTGTTGGAGTCGTGGATCTGTCCGGGCGCCAAGGGCTCGCCGGGCTGGACCAGTTCGCTGCCGGTGGACAGCACCACGACACGGGGGCGGGGCCGCACCCGGACCGTGGCGCGGCCGATGGCGGCGAGCAGGCCGATCTGGGCGGCGCCGAGGACGGTGCCGGCCGACAGGGCCAGTTCGCCGGCCGGTACGTCGCTGCCGCGGGGGCGGACGTACTGCCGCTCGGCGACCGGGCGGTACACCCGGACCTCGCCGCCCGCGGCCTCGGGCGCGGCGCTGTGCGCGCGCATCGCCTCGGCGGGCCCGCGGCCCGTACCGCCGTCGGTCCACTCCACGGGGACGACGGCCTCGGCGCCGGGCGGCAGCGGCGCGCCGGTCATGATGCGGGCGGCCTCGCCGGGGCCGACGGCGAGCGGTACGGCGCTGCCCGCCGCGATGTCGCCGACCACGGTCAGCGCGGCGGGGAAGTCCTCGGTGGCGCCCGCGACATCGCCGACACGGACCGCGTAACCGTCCATGGAGCTGTTGTCGAACGGCGGCAGGGCGACGTTGACGGTGACGTCCTCCACCAGGACGCAGCCCTGCGCGTCGAGCAGATGCAGGTCGATCGGCTCCAGCGGGTGGATCTTGGACAGTACGTCGTCGAGGTGGTCGGCCACCGACCAGACGCGTTCCTGGTGGGTGGTCCGGCCGGTGGGGGCGCTCACGGTGTCACATCTCCTCGCTGACGAAGCTGCGCAGCCAGGTCCGGAACTCCGGGCCCAGGTCTTCACGTTCGCACGCCAGTCTGACAATGGCGCGGAGGTAGTCGCCACGGTCGCCGGTGTCATAGCGGCGCCCCTTGAAGACCACGCCGTGTACGGGACCGCCGAGGCCGGGGTCGGCGGCGAGCGCCTGGAGGGCGTCGGTCAGCTGGATCTCGCCGCCGCGGCCCGGCTCGGTGGTGCGCAGCACCTCGAAGACGGCCGGGTCGAGGACGTACCGGCCGATGATGGCGAGATTGCTGGGGGCGTCGGCCGGATCGGGCTTCTCGACCAGGTCGGAGACGAGTACGACGTCGTCGTCGCCGTCGGGGGCGGCGGCCGCGCAGCCGTAGAGGTGGATCTGTGCCGGGTCGACCTCCATGAGGGCGATGACCGAGCCGCCGTGCTGCTCCTGCACCTCGATCATGCGCTGGAGCAGCGGGTCGCGGGGGTCGATCAGGTCGTCGCCGAGCAGCACCGCGAAGGGCTGGTCGCCGACGTGCGGCTCGGCGCACAGCACGGCGTGGCCGAGGCCCCTGGGGTCGCCCTGGCGGACGTAGTGCATGGTCGCCAGGTCGCTGGACTCCTGGACGCGGGCGAGCCGGGACTCGTCGCCCTTGCGGTCCAGCGCCTCTTCGAGTTCGTAGTTGCGGTCGAAGTGGTCTTCAAGGGGCCGCTTGTTGCGTCCGGTGACCATCAGGACATCGCAGAGCCCGGCGGTGGCGGCCTCCTCCACGACGTACTGGATGGCGGGTTTGTCGACGACCGGCAGCATCTCCTTGGGCGTGGCCTTGGTCGCCGGGAGGAAGCGGGTCCCGAGACCGGCCGCCGGAATGACAGCCTTGGTGATCCGAGTACGCGATGGAGTCATGCGGATCACGATAACCGGCACATTGCGCCGGAAGATGGGGTCCTGGGAACGGGCCACGGAAGCGGGAGCGACGGCGCATCATGGGCGGTTACGACGGTACGAAGCGCGGGTTGCGGCGCGCACTCCTGGACATGAGGGCGCAGTTGCCGCCGGATGAAGTCCGGGCGACGGGGGCGGTGCTGGCGCGCCGGGCGCTGGGGCTGGCGGAGTTGGCGGGGGCGGGAACGGTCGCCGCGTACGTGTCGGTGGGGCGCGAGCCCTCCACGCACGCGCTGTTGGACCAGCTGCACGCGGCCGGGGTGCGGGTGCTGCTGCCCGTACTGCTGCCGGACAACGACCTGGACTGGGCTCCCTACGAGGGCTCCGACGGCCTCGTACGCGCCGGGCGGGGGCTGCTGGAGCCTGCCGGCCCCCTGCTGGGCCCGCAGGCCGTCACCGGCGCCGACGCGGTGCTGCTGCCGGGGCTGGCGGTGGACCGGCGCGGCATGCGGCTGGGGCGCGGCGGCGGGTCGTACGACCGGGTCCTGGAGCGGCTGGAGAAGGCGGGCGTACGGCCGGCGCGGGTGGTGCTGCTGTACGGCGCGGAGGTGCTGGCGGAGGTGCCGGCCGAGGAGCACGACCGGCCGGTGGATGTGGCGGTGACGCCGGGGGGCGTGCACCGGTTCGCAACGTAAGGGCGTTACGCGTATCTCCGGGCGTACCCGGTGGCGCGTTGCGCGCGCGTCCCCGGGCGTAACCAGCGGCGCATAGAGCGCGCCCCGGGACGTACCCAGTGGTGTGTAGCGCGCGCCCGGGACGTACCCGGTATGTGCCCCTGAACGGCGCCGGGCGGGCCCGAAGAGACTCGGACCCGCCCGGCGCGCGGGGTCAGCGCCCCGTCGCGGCAATCGTCACGGCGACAGCGTCAGCGTGTCCTCCGCGGCGGCCTTAACGGCCTTCTTGGAGAAGGCCCACGGCAGCAGTTCGCCCTTGGCCCACTTGTCCGTCTGGTCGTAGTAGTGCCCGTTGTACGCGTGCCCGGAGGCACCCGTCAGGTTGATCCAGCGCGACTTGTCCAAGTCGGCCAGGTTGACGACCATCCGCATCGACGGGACCCAGGTGACCTCGTAGCCGCCGGCCGCGTTCCAGCCGGTGGCGTCGACGGCCGCCTCGCCGCCGCCCAGGTTCCACGGGCCGCGGTTGAACAGGCCCTGGAGGGGGCCGGGACCGCTGGTGCCCAGGGTCTGGTTCTTCAGGAACATCTGGTGCAGGCGGCCCCAGCTCCAGTTGTCGACGTTCTTGCCGAGCTTGCTGGTCAGCTCGTAGCGCGCGTCCTTCATGGCGTGCGCGAGGAGCTGGTCACGGTTGGCGTCGAGGACGCGGCCGGGCCGGGACTCGGTCTTCCACCAGTCGTTCTTCGGGTCCTCGATGATGGACCGGACGACCTCGTACCAGCGGTCGCCACCGTCCGGCTGCGCCTGGTCGGGGGCCCGCTCGCCGCACTCGCGCACGGGCTTGTCCTGGTCGTCGGCCGGGCCGGTGTCGTCGGCCGGGCGGACGTAGAGGCACTGGCCCTCGACCCGCAGCTCCTTGGGCATCTTGTTGCCGAAGGCCAGCTTGAGGGTGTTGCGCCAGACCGCGTTGAAGTACGCGGCGGCGGCGGAGTCGGGCTCCTGGGTGTAGTCCCAGCCCTCCAGCAGCTTCTGCGCCTCGCGGACGTACGGGTCCTTGACGTCGATCTTCTGCAGGTAGGGCGTCAGCAGCTTGGCGATCTCGCTGCTGTTGTCCATCTGCATGGTCTGCATGTCGTCGGTGGAGACCTTGCCGCCGTCCTTGATCTTCGACTGGATGAGGTCGTTGATCCGCTGGCTGCGGGCGCCGTAGCCCCAGTCCTTGGTCAGCAGGTACGGGTACTTGTCCGGGTCGACGACGGCCTGGTTGGCGGTGACGATGTAGCCGCGTGCCGGGTTGTACTCGTTGGGCAGCGCCTTCTGGGGCACATAGCCGTCCCACCGGGCCTTCGGGTCCCAGCCCGGGGCGGGCAGGGTGCCGTCGTAGCCCTTGCCGCGGACCGGGATGCGGCCGGGCGCCTGGTAGCCGATGTTGCCCTTGGTGTCGGCGTAGATCAGGTTCTGCGAGGGCACCTCGAAGTGCGCGGCGGCCTTGCGGAAGTCCGTCCAGTTCTTGGACCGGTTCAGCTCGAAGACCGCGTCCATCGAGTTGCCCGGGTCCAGGGCGGTCCAGCGCAGTGAGATGCCGTAGCCGTCGCCGCGGTCCGGTGCCGCGTTGCCGACCGGGGCCTGCTTGCCGACCTTGGACATCTCGTCGTCACGGTCGGAGATCAACGGGCCGTTGTCGGTCGAGCGGACCGTGATCTCGCGGTCCGTGCCGCCGGCGACCTTGATGGTCTCCTTGCGGGTCTTGTACGGCTGCACCTTGTCCTTGGACAGGTACCCGTTGGCGGTGATCTTCTCCAGGTACAGGTCGGTGACGTCGGCGCCGAGGTTGGTCATGCCCCAGGAGATGTCCTGGTTGTGGCCGATGACCACGCCCGGCATCCCGGAGAAGGTGTAGCCGGAGACGTCGTAGTTGCACTTGGCGCTGGTGGTGCGGCAGTGCAGGCCCATCTGGTACCAGAGCGACGGCATCTGGGGGGCCAGGTGCGGGTCGTTGGCGAGCAGCGGCTTCCCGGTGGTGGTGTGGGCGCCGGAGACGACCCAGGAGTTGGAGCCGATGCCGTTGCCGTTGGGGCCGAGCAGGGCCGGGATCTGCTCCAGGGACTTGGAGACCGCGGAGAGCTGGGTCTTCACGCCGCGGGCGGTGCCGGAGGCGGAGTTGGTGCCGGTACCGGTACCGGCGCTGGAACCCGTGCCCGTACCTGTTCCCGTGCCGGTTCCCGTGCCCGTACCGGTGCCGCTTCCGGAGCCGGTACCCGTACCCGTGCCGCTGCCCGTACCCGTGCCCGTACCGGAGCCCGTGCCCTGGCCCGTCCCGGAGTTGCTCTGCGCGCCGCCGCTCGGGGTGGCCTTGGGGTCGAACTCCTTGGTGGCCGGGTCGACCGCGCCGCCGTCGACGATCGGCCGGTTCCGCTTGGCCGGGTACTTCGGGTACATCTGGTCGATCTGCGTCGGGCTGAAACGGCTGGTCAGCAGGGCACGGTCGATCTCCTCCTGCATGTTGCCGCGCAGGTCCCAGGCCATGGCCTTGAGCCAGGCCACCGAGTCGACCGGGGTCCACTTCTGGGGCTTGTAGTCGTTCTGGAAACCGAGCGCCGCGTACTCCAGGGAGAGCGCCGCCCCCTCGTGGTCCTTGAGGTAGGCGTTGACGCCGTCGGCGTATGCCTGGAGGTACTTCTTCGTCTGCGGGGAGAGCTTGGTGTCGTACTCCTGCTGCGCGACGTGGTGCCAGCCGAGCGTACGCAGGAAGGAGTCCGTGTCGACCTGGCTCTGGCCGAACATCTCGGAGAGGCGGCCGGCCGTCATGTGGCGGCGCACGTCCATCTCCCAGAAGCGGTCCTGGGCCTGTACGAAGCCCTGGGCGCGGAAGAGGTCCTCGTCGGTGTCGGCGTAGATCTGCGGAATCCCGTTGCCGTCGCGCGAGACGTCGACGGGGGCGCTCAGACCGGCCAGCTTCAGGGAACCGGTGGTCTGGGGGTACGAGGCGCGGACGGTGCTGACGCCCCAGAACGCGCCGTAGCCGATGCCCGCCACGAGCAGAAGCACGACCGTGATCGCGACGAGGCGGCCGCGCCGCCCCTTCTTCTTCGGCTTCTTCGCAGCCTTGTCAGGGGCGGGGGCGGACTTGGTGGCGGGCATCTCTGTCCTTCGAGGGGCAGGGTGGGAGTGCTGGAGCAACCATAGGCGCACGGGTCCGCCGAGCCCTACGCGGTGTAGCCACCGGCACCTTCAAGGTTCAAGCAATGGTAAATTGTTAGTCTCAGTAACTAGATACAGTAAGGAAAGACCGCCCGATCCACTCCCGTGCCCGCCTCCCGTGCCAGCCCCGGCCCGCCACGAGGAAGGACCAGCCCTGACTGTCGACCGCCTCAACGAACTCCTGCTGATCTGCGCCCTCGTCCTGCTCGTCGCGGTGGCCGCGGTCCGCCTCTCCTCCCGAAGCGGCCTCCCCAGCCTGCTCATCTACCTGGGGATAGGCATCGCCATAGGGCAGGACGGCCTCGGCGGCGTCGTCTTCGACAACGCCGAACTGACCCAGATACTGGGCTACACCGCGCTGGTCGTGATCCTGGCCGAGGGCGGCCTCGGCACGAAGTGGAAAGAGATCAAACCCGCGCTGCCCAGGGCCGCGGTGCTGTCGACGTTCGGTGTCGCGGTGAGCGTGGGGGTCACCGCGGCCGGAGCGCACTACCTCGTCGGCCTGGACTGGCGCCAGGCGCTGCTCATCGGCGCGGTGGTCTCCTCCACGGACGCGGCGGCGGTCTTCTCCGTGCTGCGCAACGTGCCGCTGCCCGCCCGGCTGACCGGTGTCCTGGAGGCCGAGTCCGGCTTCAACGACGCCCCCGTGGTCATCCTCGTCGTGGCCTTCTCCACCGCGGGACCGGTGGAGCACTGGTACACGCTCATCGGCGACATCGCCCTGGAGCTGACGATCGGCGCGGCCATCGGCCTGGCCGTCGGCTGGCTGGGCGCGTACGGGATGCGGCACGTGGCGCTGCCCGCCTCCGGCCTGTACCCGATCGCCGTGATGGCCATCGCGGTCTCCGCCTACGCGGCCGGCGCGCTGGCGCACGGCTCCGGCTTCCTCGCGGTCTACCTCGCCGCGCTGATCCTCGGCAACGCGAAACTGCCGCACTCGGCCGCCACCCGCGGCTTCGCCGAAGGCCTCGGCTGGATCGGCCAGATCGGCATGTTCGTCCTGCTCGGCCTGCTGGTCACCCCGCACACGCTCTTCGACGACGCGGTGCCGGCGCTGATCATCGGCCTCATCCTGACGATCGTCGCCCGCCCCACATCGGTGTTCCTCGGGCTGCTGCCCTTCAAGGTGCCCTGGCGCGAGAAAGCACTCCTGTCGTGGGCCGGGCTGCGCGGCGCCGTACCGATCGTGCTGGCCACCATCCCCATGGTGGGCGGCGTGCCCGGCAGCGACCGGGTCTTCAACATCGTCTTCATCCTGGTCGTCGTCTACACGCTGATCCAGGGCCCGACGCTGCCCTGGCTCGCCAGGAAGCTGCACCTGGGGGACGACGAGGAGGCCGCCGACCTGGGCATCGAGTCGGCGCCGCTGGAGCGGCTGCGCGGCCATCTGCTGTCCACCACGATCAGCGTGAAGTCCCGCATGCACGGCGTGGAGATCAGCGAGCTGCGGCTGCCGCCGGGCGCCGCGGTCACCCTCGTCGTACGGGACGGGACCAGCTTCGTACCGACACCGACGACCGTGCTGCGGCGCGGGGACGACCTGCTGGTGGTGGCCACGGACCCGGTGCGGGACGCGGTCGAGAACCGGCTCCAGGCGGTCTCCAAGCACGGCAAGCTGGCCGGATGGCTGGCGCCGAGCACGCCTGCCGGGCGGCGGCCCGGCCGGAAGGCGGGGACGCGGTCCGGCGACCGGCCCGGTGAGCGGCCGGGCGGGAAGGCCGGAGGGCTGCCGGGCGGGGAGGCCGGGGGACGGCCGGACGGAATGGCCGGAGGACGGCCGCCGCATACGCCGGCGCGCTGACCCCCATGCGCCCTGCGCGCCCCACAGGTCCCTCGCGCCCCTTCGCCGGCCCGGGAAAATTCCGGGTGAAGCCCTGGTCGAGGCCAGGGCTTCACCCCGTATCGGCCTGTACTATGGCGTAGCAATCAAAGGAACCAACTCTGCCTGACGCAGAGCTGGCGCGACCGCTCGGCGGCCGCGGTCCCCTGCCACACGCAGCCACCTCCCCGGTGCGGACCACGCGGTATCACTCGGTCCTGCGCGAGAGGACAGCTCTCGGCGCGCAACCCCGTGACAACCTCGCGGGCGGCGCGCTACCAGGCGGTAGAAAGGCTCGGCCGTGGCATCCGCGGTCAAGGACAACGCGGGCAGGGACGCTCAGGGCGAGGACGCCCAGGGCGCGACCGCCCCCGCACAGCAGACACCCGCCAAGGACGCCCGTCCCGGTTACGGGCAGCTGCTGCGCACCCCCGGCGCATGGGCGTTCCTGCTGCCGGGCTTCCTGGCCCGCCAGCCCTTCGCGATGCTGACGTTCAGCATCCTGCTGCTCGTCCAGCACACCACCGGCTCGTACGGCACCGCCGGTGTCGTCTCGGCGGTGACCGGCGTCTCGATGGCGCTGTTCGCGCCGCAGAGCGGCAAGCTGGCGGACCGGTTCGGGCAGCGCGCGGTGCTCGTGCCCGGCGTACTGGTGCACGCCGCGGCGGTCGCCGCGATGATCACGCTGGCGCTGTCGCACGCCCCGCTGTGGGCGCTGCTGGTGATCGCCGTACCGACCGGCGCCTCGACGCCGCAGATCGGCCCCATGGTGCGCTCCCGGTGGGCCGCCAAGCTGACCGGTACGCCCCTGATGCCGACGTCCACCGCCTTCGAGTCGGTGACCGACGAGTTCACCTTCGTCGTCGGCTCGGTGCTGGCGACCGCGCTGTGCACCGGCATCCACCCGGCGGCCGGCCTGGTCGCCGAGGGTGCCCTGACGCTGGGCGGCGGGCTGCTGTTCGCGGCGCAGCGGCGCAGCCAGCCGCCGGTGCACCGGTCCGCGGACGGCTCCGCCGAGCGCACCTCCGCGCTGTCCGTGCCCGGCCTGCGGGTCCTGATCGCGGGGCTCTTCGGCATCGGCACGGTCTTCGGCGGGATGCAGGTCTCCCTCACGGCCTTCGCCGAGGACATCGGGCAGCCCGGTATCAACGGCCTGCTGTACGGGGTGTTCGCGGCGGGCAACATGCTGGCCGGCATCGTGTGCGGCGCGATCGCCTGGAAGATCGGCCCCCGGCGCCGCCTGCTGGTCGGGTACGCGCTGCTGGCGCTGATGACCACCCCGCTGTGGGCGGTGAGCGTGGCGCCGCTGATGGGCGCGGTGGGCCTGCTGGTCGGCCTGTGCATCGCCCCCGCGCTGATCACCGGCTACACGCTGGTCGACTCGCTGGTGCCGGCCTCGGCCCGTACGGAGGCCTTCACCTGGCTGACCGGCGCGGTCGGCCTCGGCCAGGCGGCGGCGTCGACGATCGCCGGCCTGCTGGCGGACCACTTCGGTCCGCATGCCGGATTCCTGGTGCCGCTGTGCGGTACGGGGCTGGCGCTGGTGGTGCTGGCGGTGTTCCGGGGACACCTGGTGCCGCGCTCCGAAACCCTGGTCGTCGGACGTGGGGTCGGTCACCGTACTCCGGTGACAGTGGACTGACGGGCCGGAATACTGCACTATGGAGCGTCGTTAGCACTCATTGAGTGAGAGTGCCAGGAGGAAGTCACAGTGCCGACCTACCAGTATCAGTGCACCGAGTGCGGCGAGGGCCTTGAGGCGGTGCAGAAGTTCACCGACGACGCGCTCACCGAGTGCCCCGCCTGCAACGGACGCCTCAAGAAGGTGTTCTCCGCGGTCGGCATCGTGTTCAAGGGCTCCGGGTTCTACCGGAACGACAGCCGCGGCTCGTCGTCTAGCAGCACGCCCGCGTCGAGCTCGTCCTCGTCGTCCGGGTCGTCTTCCTCGGACTCCGGGTCGTCGTCCTCGTCGTCTTCGGGTGGCGAGTCGAAGTCGTCCAGCGGCTCGTCGAGCTCTTCGGGTACGGGCTCCAGCTCGACGCCGAGCACCTCGGCCGCCTGAGCGGCACACCGGACAACTCTTCGCACAAGCCCCGCCGTCCTGTCAGTGACGGCGGGGCTTTGGCGTTCGGGGACTTCGACGGGGGCGCGCCGGCGGCCTTCCGAGGCACCACCCCGGCCCTCTCAGGCGCTCTCTCGATCACGCTCCTCAGGTGCCGTCTCCCGGACGTTCTCCACCAGGCACCTTCCTCAGGCGCCCCCTCCCAGGCGCGCTCCCTTCTCACGCGGCCTCCTCGAACACCCCTCCCCGCGATTAATGTGACCGCATGGCTGACGCGGAGATCGGTGTCATCGGTGGGTCCGGCTTCTACTCCTTCCTGGACGACGTGACGGAGATCACGGTCGACACTCCCTACGGCGCCCCGAGCGACTCGCTCTTCCTCGGCGAGGTGGCCGGCCGCACCGTCGCCTTCCTGCCCCGGCACGGCCGCAGGCACCACCTCCCGCCGCACCGCATCAACTACCGCGCCAACCTGTGGGCACTGCGGTCGGTCGGAGTCCGTCAGGTGCTCGGCCCGTGTGCGGTGGGCGGGCTGCGGGCGGAGTACGGGCCGGGGACGCTGCTCGTACCGGACCAGATCGTGGACCGTACGAAGGCCAGGGCGCAGACGTACTTCGACGGGGTACCGCTGCCGGACGGCAGCGTGCCGAACGTGGTGCACGTGTCGTTCGCCGACCCGTACTGCCCGGTCGGCCGGGAGACGGCGCTGACGGCGGCACGGGGGCGCGCGTGGGAGCCGGTGGACGGCGGCACGCTCGTGGTCGTCGAGGGGCCGCGCTTCTCGACCCGCGCGGAGTCGCGGTGGCACGCGGCACAGGGCTGGTCGGTGGTGGGCATGACCGGCCACCCCGAAGCGGCGCTGGCCCGCGAGCTGGGGCTTTGCTACACGTCGTTGACGCTGGTCACGGACCTGGACGCGGGTACGGAAGCGGGCGAGGGCGTCTCGCACGAGGAAGTGCTTGAGGTCTTCGGCCGAAACGTGGGGCGGCTGCGCGAGGTGCTGTTCGACGCGGTGGGCGCGCTGCCGGCGTCCGCGGAGCGGGGCTGCCTGTGCGCGGAGGCACACGCGGGCTGGGAGCTGGGAATCCAGTTGCCGTGAGGGGGCTGGGGGGAGCGGCACTGGGGGGAGCGGCACTGGGTGGGGGTGGCACTGAGGTGGGGTGGCACTGGGCGTGAGTGGCGTGTGGGGTGCAAGTTGCACCTGAGGCACAAGAGGGTGACGCCCTTTTTCACAACTCGTGGGTAGCGGTCCGGGGCCGGCGGGCGCCGGTCGCGGTTGTCCACAGGGCCGAGCGGGCTCCGGCGAAGTCCGGCACGGTGGGGATCGTCCACACCGATTCCGGCACCTCAGGCGGTGGTTACCGTGCCTCAGCCCTCCCATCCCAGCTATCCCGACACCGACCTCAACCCCATTACCGACACCACTACGGGCCCCGGCCCCGGCAACGGCCCCAACACCATCACGGCCCCCGGCACCACACCCGCCCCAGGCCCCGGCCCGACCCCGACTCTCGACAGCTTCACCCCGCCCCTCCCCCTGCCCCCGCCATGTGAGGTTGCGCACTTCCCTCCCGTACGGCCCCAGGGCGGGCGCCACCGGCTCCATCGCGCGGTACGGCGCCGACGGCGGGCCGTGACGGCAGGGCTGGCGATGACGGCCGCGGCCCTGACCGCCACGGTCCACCAGAGCGGCGAAGGGGGCGCTTCGAGCGCCGCGAACGCCTGCGCCGCACCGTCGTCCGGGGCCCGTCCCGGCTGGGGGCAGTCATGACGGCCCGAACCGCGCCGGACGAAGATCGAGTGGCCTTTGCCCGATATGCGCGCGACACTGGCGAAAGTGGCGGGGTGCGTTTGGCGTGCCGACGGGAAGGCTCTTCCCCGGCCGACCGTGACGCGGCGCCGATCCGTACGGACGTATCGTCCGCTCACCGGTTCAGGTTATGGGATTGGACAGCCCTGCCCTGCCCTGCCGTAGGTTGCGGTGCTGTTCGTTGCACGGTTCGTAGTGAGTGTGGAAAGAGGCTTTCAGGTGAGCGAGAAGACGACGGGCGTACTCGCGGGATTCAAGGAATTCTTGCTGCGCGGCAACGTGATCGAGCTCGCGGTCGCCGTCGTGGTCGGAGCCGCGTTCACGAACATCGTGAATGCCGTGGTCAAGGGCGTCATCAACCCGATCGTCGGTGCCCTCGGCTCGCAGAACCTCGACCACTACAAGACCTGCCTCACCACCTGCACCACGGACGCCAAGACGGGCGACTACACCGACGGCATCTACATCCTGTGGGGATCGGTGCTCAGCGCGGTCCTGACCTTCGTGATCACCGCCGCGGTCGTGTACTTCCTCATGATCCTGCCGATGAACAAGTGGAAGGCGCGTCAGGACGCCAAGAAGCCGGCGGACGACGCCCCGGTGGACCCGACCGAGGTCGAACTGCTGACGGAGATCCGCGACGCGCTCGTCGCGCAGCGCAACGGCTCACTGTCCGGTTCGTCCACGGCCTCGGCCGCCGGTGGCGGCTCCGGCTCGGTGGTCACGCAGAAGACGCAGCAGTAGAGGGCTCCGGTCCCGCGGCGAAGCCGCCCCGGCGCCTCGGTCAGAGGTGGTGGGGCGGCTTCTCGTCGAGAAAGCGCGCCAGGTCGGCGGCGCCGTCACCGCTGGACGGACGCTCACCCCAGCCATGGTCGGTGTCGTCCGCCGACGGCCGGCTCAACGGATCGTCGAAGACAAGCGCCGCACGCGCCTTGGCCCGCGCCACACGCTCGGACTGCTCCGACTGCTCGGCGCTCTCCGGCTGCTCGGCCCGCTCGGCGCTCTCCGGCTGCTCGGCGCTCTCCTGCGGGTCCTTATCGGCCTCGGGCCGGGATTCGGGGGTCTTACTCACCCCTCCAGGGTACGGCTGGCGAGCACGCGGGGCCCCGGCACGTCCCTACGCGACGGGAGGACCCACCTGGCGCCCGTCACCGCCACCTCCGGGGGCGCTTCCCTCCAGCCGACGATGGCCACTGGTCCCTTCCAAGCCGGACGTGCTGTCAGCCCCTCCCCCTACTCTGAGCCGTGCCGGACTCTTCAGAGAGGGGCAAGATCGTGTCTCAAGAAGGTGCCCACCCCGACTCCCCCGCGCCCCTGGTCTTCGGCCAGCGAATGCAGATTCTGCGGCAGCGTCGCGGAATGACCCGCACGGTGCTGGCAGGGCTCATCGGCATGTCGGAATCGTGGGTGAAGCGGGTGGAGAACGGGCAGTTGAAGACGCCCGGGTTGGACATGGTCCTGCGGGTGGCCGAGGCACTGCGCGTACGGGAGCTTGCCGAGCTCACGGGGTCCGGGTCGGTGCGGGTCGGCCTGTTCGCCGGGCCCGGGCACCGGCTGCTGCCAGCAGTCGCCTCGGCGGTGAACCAGTTCCCCTTCGAGGCGGACCGCGCCGCGCCTTCGGCGGCGCACCTGCGGTCGCGGCTGGCTCACGCCTGGTCGGCACGGCACTCGGCTCCGCACCACCGCGACGTCATCGGTGGGCTGCTTCCGGATCTCATCCGCGATGCCCGGATCGCCGTCCGTCAGGCCGACTCAGCTGCCGAACGACGTACCGCGCAGAGTCTTCTCTCGGAGGTCTACAGCCTCAGCCAGTTCTTCATCGCCTACCAGCCGGATGCCGCGCTCCTGTGGCGCGTCGCCGAACGCAGCATGGTCGCGGCGCAGGAGTCCGAGGACCCCCACGCGATCGGCGTGGCAGCCTGGCTCACCGGACAGGCATACCGGGACGCCGGTCCGCGACACTACGACGCCGCCGACGAGATCAACCAGGCGACGCTCCGCTTCCTGGGCCCTCTGCTGGCAGAGGCTGCCGATGACGTGCTCGCCATCGCCGGGGCCTTGCAGTTCGAGGTCGGCTACACGGCAGCCCGGCGTGGGGACACGGGCACGGCATGGCGCTACTGGGACATCGCGCGTGAGATGGCTGAGCGGTTGCCCGCTGAGTACTTCCACCCGGTCACTTCGTTCTCCCGCGGCATCATGGGAGCCCACGCGGTAACCGTCGCGGTCGAACTGCACTCCGGTACCGAGTCCGTCAGGCAGGCGGAACGGGCCGAAGCCGGCGTCATCCCCTCCAGGCCGCGCCGGGCCCGGCACCGTATCGAGCAGGCCCGCGGCTACCAGCTCGACAGACAGGGGGACGTAGCGCTGGCGACACTCGCCCAGGCGTACGAGGCCGCCCCGGAGACAGTCCGCTACAACGGCTATGCGAAACGGATCGTGCTGGAGGAAACCGAGTCGAAGGTGCCGTCCCGTCGTCACCGGGCATCCGAACTGGCCCAGAAGATCGGCTTGCTGGCCGCCTGAGAACTGTGGGGTGACGGACACGATCTGTGTCCCTCCCACCCCGTGAGCGCTTCTACGGTCGTGCCGTATCGCCGATCAGCACGACACGCGCAAGGGGAACCGCCATGCCCACCACACCCCCGCTCGCCTTCGTCTACGACCGTTGCGCCACGCGATCGCACGCCATGTTGGAGCTGCGGCTCGCCGGGTGTCGCACCTATGCCGAGCGGCAAGGGTGGGACGTGGCCGGGTGGTGGGTGGACTTCGGGGATGAGGCGTTGGGGGGTGAGCGGCCTGAGTTGCGGGAGCTGGTGGGGGCTTTGGGGCGGGTGGTGATGGCGCGGCGGGCGTTCTGCCTCGTGCATCACTGGAATCGGTTCGCGCATGACGTCGAGGGGCGGCTCGCGTTGCGGCGGCGCATCGCGCGGGTGGGCGGGTACTCGGCCACGACGTTCGGCGAGAGCGACGAGCGGGAGGGGGACGCGGGCGAGGCACGGGTACCGGCCGCGCAGGTGGGGCGGCAGGGGCCGACGTAACGGGCGCATTGGCGGCAAGCGTCGGCGGAGGGCCTCGGAGGCAGAGTCCGCGCTGCGCGGGGGCTGCGGGACGACGGCGCGCGGCGCGCGGGCGAGGCCAGCGCGGAGCGCGAGCTGAGGCCGGTGCGGCGCCAGCGCCGGCGGCGGCGTGGAGCGCAGGCCGAAGGCGACGCGGGCCAGGGCCGGAGCCAGCACGGAACGCGGGCCGAAGGCGACGCGGTATCAGGGCCAGAGCCAGCGTGGAGCGCGGGCCGAAGACGGCGCGGCACCAAGGCCGAAGCCAGCACGGAGCTCGGACCGAAGACGGCGCGGTACCAGGGCCGGAGCCAGCACGGAGCGCGAGCCGAATGCGGTGCGGCGCAAGGGCCGGAGCGGTGCGGCGCGCGCGGAATCGGCGCGGCGCGGAGGCCCACGGGGCGGCGGACGGCGGCGCGCAGGACGGCGGCCCACGGGATAGCGGCCCACGCGACGGCGGCGCGCGGTCGGTGGTGGGGGCTGCGCGGAGCCCGCGGACGGCGGCGCGGGGGTGCGGGGATTGGGCGCCGGGTGCGCGGGGGCGCGTCAGCGGGTGGCGAGGGCCTCGTGCCACCAGTGGTCGCGGCCCGCCGTCCAGGACACCGGGCGGCTGGTGCGGTTCACGACCAGGACGGCCCGTACCTGGGGGCAGCCGTGCCGCAGTGCCCGGTCCAGCACGGGCTTGACCGGCCGTACGGCACCGTCCCAGAACGCGGCGTCCGCCGTGATGATCACCTTGGCGCCGGACTCCCGGGCCTGGTCGGCGAGTTCCGGAACGGTCAGGTAGACCGGCAGCGTCGTACGGACGGCACCCAGCCGACCGCAGGCGAGCGTGGCGATCACCGACTCCGGCACCAGCGGCAGATGCACCGCGACCCGGTCGCCGGCCCGCACCCCGAGCCGGGCCAGCGCCGCGGCGGCCCGCTTGGCCTGGCCCATCAGCATGGTGTGGGTCAGCTCCTCGTGACGTCCCGGCTCTCCGTGCCAGGTGAGGGCTATCGGGGACGGGGACGCCGGGGGCTCTTGCGGTTCCCGGGTCGTTTCCTCATGCTGGGAGATCACACGGCGCAACATGCGGACCAGCCTGAAGATCAGCGATCAACAACCGCTGAACATCCGCTGTACGACGCGGACCGCGCGACGTACGCACCGCCTTCGCGACGCCCCTCGGACGGCGTCGCTTCTCGTGCCCTTGGGCGACGTGCCCGTGAAAAGCCGCAGGTGTCCGTGGGTTTCCCACGGTGCGCCACGTCTTGCACCCCCACGTCTCTGCCCCGTCTTCGGCACACGCAATCCCCCACCCTTCACCTTCCTCATCCGTACGTACTGCGCCGCGCCGACCCGCGCGGCGCGAGAGGTGGACCGGTGTGCCGGATGTCCGAGCAGAGTGGTGCGAAAAGGGGCGACGAGCAGAGTGACGAGCGACGCCGTGTCGGTGGTGCAGGGGTGGTGTGGGGGCGGTTGTGGGCTGTGGTGGCGGTTGCGATCGGTGGGTTCTGTGTGCAGCTGGATGCCTTTGCGCTGAACATGGCGCTGCCGGTGCTCCGCCGTGACCTGCAAGCCTCCGCGGCGGCGGGCCCGTGGGTGATCAGTGGATATCTGTTGGCGGCCGGGTCCCTGATGCCCGCGGCCGGGCGGCTGGGCGATCTGTTCGGGAGGCGGCGGCTGCTGCTTCTCGGGCTCGCGCTCTTCGGGGGCGCGTCGGCGGGGTGCGCGCTGGCGCCCTCGTTGTCGTTGCTGGTGGTGGCTCGTGTGGTGCAAGGGGTGGGCGGGGCGCTGGTCATGCCGGTGGGGCTGGCACTGCTGACACGTTCCTTCCCGCCGGGGCGGGCACGCGTGGCGACGGGGTACGCCTTGGGGCTGGCCGGGCTGGCCACCGCGTGCGGCCCGTTCGTGGGCGGGGCGCTGGCCCAGGAGCTGTCCTGGCGTGCGGTGTTCTGGAGCAATGTGCCGCTGTGCGCCGCGGCACTGCTGTGCGCCCGGCGCGTGCGGGAACCTCGGGAGGGAACGTTTCTTCGAGCTCCGTACGGCCGGGCACCGTACGGCCAGGCACCGTACGGCACAGGGGCCAGCGGCCGTTCCTCTGGCCGCACCTGTGGCGATTGGAGGCCACTGCGGCAAGTCGAAAGCGGTGGGGGATCTCTGGCCGCTCAGGGCGACGGGGGCGCCCCGGCCACCCGGGGCGGTCGGCGTGTCCGCGGCAGTCGGCGTGTCCGCGGCAGTCGGTGGTTCCGGACCACTCGGGCCACTCGGGCCACTCGGGGCAGTCGGAACAGTCGGCGCAGCTGGCGTAGTTGGAGCAGCTGGGGTAGTCGGGGCCTCTGGGATAGCTGGGGCTCGTTGGTCAGCGGGAGCGGGGTGCCTGCCTGTCTGGCGATGGCCGTCGCGAGTGTGAGTACGGGAATGGGTGCGAGCGGCGGCGTGGGGGTGTGGTGGCGGGCGTGTGGGTGGGGCGTGGGCGCGGTGGTGTCCGGGGCGCTGTTCGTACGCGCCGAGCGCCGGTCGCGTTTCCCGCTGCTCGATCTCTCCCTCTTCCGTAACGCGCCCTACGTAGCGCTCACTTCGGCCGGTGCGGTGGCCAATGCGGCGACCGTGGCGCTGCTCTACGTGGTTCCGCTCATGCTTCAGGAGGCGCAGGGGTTGTCCGTGCTGGGCGCGGGGGCCGCCTTCCTCGTGCCGGCGGTGGCGATGGCCGCGGCCGGGCCGGTGGCCGGGCGGGTGCCCCCCGGCGCCACCGAGCCCGCGATGGCCGCCTGCCTCGGCCTCGCCGCCGCCGCGTTGACGGCGTCGGCGAGGGTCGGCCACGCCTCACTGGCCTTACTGCTGTCGGCGGTCACCGTGGCCGCGGGGGCCCTAGGGGTGGCGGGCGCCCTGGCACTGACCGCGACTCAGGCCGTGGTGCGCCCGGACCGCGCGGGCGAGGCGTCCGGGCTGACCAAGTGCGCGATCACGGTGACGGCCGGGCTGGGCCTAGCGCCCGCCGGCACGGACCCGGGCGGCGCACTACGTCTGGCCGCCACCGGATGCGCGGCCGCCTGCCTGGCTCTCCTCCTGCGGAGGCGGCCAAAGCTCCACAAGCAGCGAAAGGGAACAGCGGACCGGGACGTAGGGCGTGAGGCGGGCACCGGGGCGTAAGGCGTGAGGCAGGTGGGGCGCGGGCTTCATCCGCGGGCGGACACCGCCGCCTCGTATCCCCCGGTGATGTCCCGTACGTCCCGGAAGCCGCGGGACTCCAGCAGCGCCGCGGCGATCACGGAGCGGCTGCCGCCGCGGCAGTAGAGGACGACCGGACGGTCCGGGTCCAGGGACGCGCAGTCGCCGGAAAGGCTCGCCAGGGGCAGGTTGACCGCGCCGGGCAGGGCGCCCGCCTCGTACTCGGACGGGTTGCGGACGTCGATCAACTGCGTCTCCCCGTCCGGGGCTTCCCCCGCCGCCAGGCGGCGGGTGCGCGACACCAGCTCGGGGTGGCGGGCGAGTTCGGCGGCCGGGTCCAGGACGTGCCCGAGGACGTGGTCGTAGCCGATGCGGGCCAGGCGGAGGCGCGCCTCGGCTTCCGTACCCGGGTCGCTGACGAGGACGATCGGCGTGCCGGGCTCCACCACGCTGCCCGCGTACTCGGCGAACCGGGTGTCCAGGCTGGTGTGCAGCGAACCCGTGAAGTGCGCCTCGGTGTACGCGGCGAGGGACCGGCTGTCGAGGAGGACGGCCCCGGCGTCCCGGCGGGCGGCCAGCGCCTCGTCGAGGGTGAGGGCGGCGGGCGGTGTGGTGTCCAGGAGCGGGTGGCCGTCGCGGTTGAGGGCCGCGTCGTGGGCGAAGTAGCCGGGGGTGGCGGGCTGCCCGGCCGTGACCAGACGGATGAAGTCGGCCTCCGGCATGGGCTGCAGCGCGTAGTTGTAGCGCCGCTGCTCGCCGATGGTGGAGGTGGTCTCGGTGGAGAGGTTGCGGCCACAGGCCGAGCCGGCGCCGTGGGCGGGGAAGACGCGGGTGGCGTCGGGGAGGGTCAGCAGCTTGTCGTGCAGGGAGCTGTAGAGGCGGCCCGCCATGTCCTCGGGCGTCAGGCCGGCCGCGGCGAGCAGGTCGGGGCGGCCCACGTCGCCGACGAACAGGGTGTCGCCGGTCAGGACGCCATACGGCTCGGCCGCTTCCGGCTGTTCGTGGACGACCAGGCAGATGGATTCCGGGGTGTGGCCGGGGGTGGCGAGGACGGTGAGGGTGACGCCGGCGGGCTCCGTCTCTCCGGCCTCGGCTCCAGCTCCGGCCTCGGCTCCGGCCCCGCCGAGGGATATCCGCTCCCCGTCCCGCAGCCGCCGTATCGGGTAGCCGGTCTCGGCGGCCTCGCCGAAGGCGATGGTGGCGCCGGTGGCGCGGGCCAGTTCGAGGTGTCCGGACAGGAAGTCGGCGTGGAAGTGCGTCTCGATGATCAGCTCGATACGCAGCCCGGCGGCTTCCGCGTCGCGCAGGTAGTCGTCGATGTCGCGGCGTGGGTCGACGAGGACGGCACGCCCGGTGGTCTCGTCGCCGATCAGGTACGACGCCTGGGAGAGGCAGTCGAGGTAGTACTGCGCGAAGTGCACGGTCGACCTCCGTGTTCCTGCGGGCCCGCTGAACCGCGGACCCCGCGGGGGATGTGTTGTGCGGATGCACGGATGTACGTACATTAGGCACGTGGTGCTGCCGTCGACAAGTTCGGCAGCGGGCGAGGAAGGACGCGGAAGGAGACGGACAGGGTGCAGGAGGACGCGGAAGCACGAGGAAGAACGCGGATGTACGAGGAAGTACGACTCCGGAACGGCGACGCGCCCGAGCGGCACGCCGCACGCCCCGAGCACCCTGCCCGTACGGCCCACACCACCCGCACCACTCACACGGTCCGCAGCATCCGAACCTTCCCCACCATCCACACAACCGGTACCACCCACACAACCGGTACCACCCGCACTGCTGGCACTACCCGTACCGCCCGTATCGCCTGTACCACCCGTTCAGCTCGCACTACCCGTTCAGCTCGCACTACCTGTCCAGCTCGTACCTCCCGTACAGCCCGCACCACCCGTATCCGCTCGGAGGCGCCCTCATGACCGCACACCCCCCGGGCCCGCGCCCCCTGGACCGGCGCTCGCCGCTGCCCCTGTGGGCCCAGCTCTCCGAAGACCTTCGGCGCCGCATGGAGGCGGGCGAGTTCACCGACGAGTTCCCGGCCGAGCATCGTCTCACCGGGGAGTACGAGGTCAGCCGGCACACCGTCCGCGAGGCGCTGCGCAAGCTGCGCGCGGACGGCCTGGTGATCGCCGAACGTGGCCGCGCCAGCCGCCTGAACACCCGGCGCATACAGCAGCCACTCGGCTCGCTCTACAGCCTCTTCCGTGAGCTGGAGGGCCAGGGCGTGGAGCAGCGCAGCGAGGTGCTGCGGCTGGAACGGACGGCGGACGGCCCGGTCGCCGACCAGCTCGGGCTCGTCCCGGACGCGCCGCTGGTCGTGCTGGAGCGGCTGCGGCTGGCGGACGGCGAGCCGTTGGCCCACGACACCACGTATCTGCCCGCCGAGGTCGCGGAGCCGCTGCTCGACGCGGACTTCCGGCACACCTCGCTGTACGGGGAGCTGCAGCGGCGCTGCGGGGTGAAGGTCACCGGCGGCCGGGAGCGCATCCACCCGTTCCTGCCCGACATCCGGCAGGCGTGGCTGCTGGGGCTGGCCGACCGGGAGCCCGCGTTCGCCATCGAGCGGCTGGGGCGCTCCGGGGAGCGGCCGGTGGAGTGGCGCGAGACCGTCGTACGGGGCGACCGCTTCACCTTCGTCGCCGAGTGGACCAGCGATAGCCAGGCGGTCGAGCTGGCGCCGCGCGCCGCGTGTCCGTCATGACGGCCGGCCGAGTTCCGTACGGTGCGGCGAGCCCGACAGCACCGACGCCGGGCCCAACAGCGCCGGTACCGGGCCCGATACCGCCGGCACCGGGCCTGATACCGAAGGCAGCGGGCCCGTTGCCACCGACCGCAAGCCTGATACCTCTGCCTCCGACATCCCGGCACCGGTCATGCCCCTCATAGCCGTCGCGGCGCTGCCGTGCGGGCTGGTCATCGGGCTGCTGCTGGGCGCGCTCGGCGGTGGTGGATCGATCCTCGCCGTACCGGCGCTGGTCTACCTGCTGCACCAGTCCCCGCACGAGGCCACGGCGGGCGCGCTGGTCGTCGTCGGCATCGGCGCGGCCTCCGGCCTGGCGTTTCACGCCCGCGCGGGCCGGGTCCGCTGGGCGGCCGGTGCGGCCTTCGGAGGGCTGGGTACCGCCGGTACGTTCCTGGGCTCCCGTTGGAGCGCGTCGCTGGACCCGACCGTACTGATGACGGCGTTCGCCGGAATGATGCTGGCGGTCGCGGCGGCGATGCTCGTACAGACGCGGCGCGAACGGAAGGGGACGCGCGGACGTGCGAAGACGCCCGGACGCGAGAAGACGCGCGCCGTCCGTGACCGCCCGCACGCCGTGCGAACCGCCCCCACCCCCGCCACCACCGGCACCCTCGCAACTTCCGCCTCCCCCACCTCCCCCGCAACGGCCACCACCCGCCTGGCCTCCGCCCTGCGCATCGGCGCCACCGCGACCGCCGTCGGCCTGCTGACCGGCTTCTTCGGGGTCGGCGGCGGCTTCGTCGTCGTACCGGCGCTGACCCTCGTCCTCGGCCTGGAGATGCCCGTCGCCGTCGGCACGTCACTCCTCGTCATCCTGATCAACTCCGCCACGGCGTTCGCCACCCGAGCCGGCGCCGGCGGCCTGGACTGGCCGCTGCTGGCCACCCTCGCCGCCTGCGCCGCGCTCGGCAGCTGGCTCGGCAACCGCCTCGCCGCCCGGGTACGGCCGCAGGCCCTGTCCACGGCGTTCGCCTCACTGGTCACCGTGCTCGCCGTATCGGTGGCGGTGACCAGCATCCCCCGCCTATAGACCGGACCGGCCCGACCCTGACCGGCCTGGCCCGAATCCCGACCGGCCTGGCCCGAATCCCGACCGGCCTGGCCCGAATCCCGACCGGCCTGGCTCAGTCGCGGCCCGACCCCGACCACCCCCGCCCCACCCGTCCCCTGACCCCCCGACCCCCGAACCCAAACCCCCGCCCCCAGGAGGAAAGACCACATGACTTCCGCCTCGTCGCACCACCAGGTCGTCATCATCGGCGGCGGCAGCGCGGGCATCACCGTCGCCGCCCGCCTGCGCCGCGCCGGACTGCGCGACATCGCGGTGCTGGAGCCCTCCGAGACGCACTGGTACCAGCCGCTGTGGACGCTGGTCGGCGGCGGCCAGGCGCCGCTGCGAGCCGCGCTGCGTACGGAGGCGGAGGTCATACCGCCCGGTGTGCGCTGGCTGCGCGAGTCCGCCGTCTCGGTCGACCCGGCCGCGCGTACGGTGGGCACGGCTTCGGGCCGGACGGTTTCGTACGACCGGCTGGTGCTCGCACCCGGGCTGAGCCTGGACTGGGACGGCATACCGGGCCTGGCCGGGGCCCTCGGCCACGGCGGCGTCTCCAGCAACTACCGCCCCGATCTCGCCCCGCTCACCTGGGACTTCATCCGGCGCACCAAGCGCGGTACGGCACTGTTCACGATGCCGTCGGGGCCGGTGAAGTGCGGCGGCGCCCCGCAGAAGATCGCGTATCTCGCCGCCGACTACTGGCGCAAGCGAGGGCTGCTGGGCCGTATCCGTACGATCCTGGTGCTGCCCGAGCCCGCCATGTTCAAGGTGCCGGTCTTCAACGCGGCGCTGGAGGAGACGGCGCGGCGGTACGGCATCGAGGTGCGGCTCCAGTCCGAGCTGACGCAGGTGGACGGCGCCGCGCGGGAGGCGGAGATCGTCGACCACGCGACCGGCGAGAAGGAGGCGATCCGCTACGACCTGCTGCACGCCGTGCCGCCGCAGCGCGCCCCGCAGTGGGTGGCGGACAGTCCGCTCGCCGACCCGGCCTCCCCCTTCGGCTACGCCAAGGCCGACCGGGCGACGTTGCAGCACCCGGACTTCCCCGAGGTGTTCGCGATCGGCGACGTGGCCAGCCTGCCGACGTCCAAGACGGGCGCGGCGATCCGCAAGCAGGCCCCGGTCGTCGCCGCCAACCTGCGCGCCGGGCTGCGCGGCCGCGCGGCCACCGCCCGCTACGACGGCTACACCTCCTGCCCCCTGGTCACCGCCCGCCACAAGATGCTGCTCGCCGAGTTCGACTACGACTTGGAGCCGGCGCCGTCCATCCCGTTCATCGACACGACGAAGGAGCGTACGGACATGTGGTTCCTGAAGCGGTACGGGCTGCCGCAGCTGTACTTCAAGGGGATGCTGAAGGGTCTGGCCTGAGGGCGAGGGACGGGCGGGGGTCCACCCGCCTCCGTCCCGCCGTCCCGTCACCCCTCGACACGGCGCGAAAAAAAGTGGGACGATAGTCCCAGTTGATGCCCGGCTCCCCGGCGTGCGGTCGCGCGCCGGGGAGCTCCCGCCTGCCTTCGCGCCGAAGGCCCACGTGGACAGGACGCACGATGGCCAACCCTTACCGCGACCTCTTCACCGCCCCGGGCACCACGGCATTCAGCGCGGCCGGGCTGCTCGCCCGGCTGCCGCTGCCGATGGCACACATGGGCATCCTCACCATGCTGTCCGAGACGACCGGCGGATACGCCCTGCCGGGCCTGGTGGCGGGCACCTTCACCCTCTCCATGGCCTTCCTCGGCCCCCAGGTCTCCCGGCTGGTGGACCGCCGCGGACAGCGCCGGGTGCTGCCGGTGGCGACCGGTCTGAGCGTCCTCGCCCTGGGCGCGCTGATCCTGTGCGCGCACGTCGGCGCACCGGCCTGGACCCTGTTCCTGTGCGCGCTGGTGTCCGGGCTGATGCCGAGCATGGGCGCGATGGTGCGGGCCCGCTGGACGGAGATCTACCGGGGCAGGCCGCAGCTGAGGACCGCGTACTCGATGGAGTCGGTGGTCGACGAGCTGACGTACGTCATCGGTCCGGCCGTCGCCGTGACCCTGTCCACCACGCTCTTCCCGCAGGCCGCGCCCCTGGCGGCCGGGGTGCTGCTGGTGGTGGGCGTGGCACTGTTCGTACCGCAGCGGCACACCGAACCGCCCGTCCGGCCGCACACACCGGCGGCGGGGGAACGTTCCCGCTCGGCGATCCGGTCGGCGCCGGTGTGCGTCCCGGCCCTGGCGCTGCTCTTCTGCGGCGCGATCGCCGGGACCGTGGACACGATGGGGCTGGCGTTCGCCGCCGAGCAGGGCGACAAGGCGCTGGCGGGGTTCGTGTACGCGGCGTACGCGCTGGGCTCCGGGCTGGCCGGGCTCGCCTTCGGCGCGCTCCGGGTGAGCTGGCCGCTGCCCCGGCTGCTGCTCGCGGGGCTGACCGGGGCGGCGCTGACCACGTTGCCGTTCCTGCTGGTGAACAGCGTGGCGACGCTGTCCTTCGCGGTGTTCCTGGCCGGGGTGTTCTTCGCGCCCACCATGGTCGTGATCATGAGCATGGTGGAGCGCACGACGCCCGGCCACCGGCTGACGGAGACCATGACGTGGATGATCGCGGGGCTCCAGACGGGCATCGCGGCGGGCGCGGCGGTCAGCGGCGCGGTGTACGACGGCGCGGGGGTACGGGCCGGGTTCGGCGTGGCGGTCGCGGCGGGCGTCCTGGCCGTACTGACCGGGCTGTGCGGCCTGCCCGTCCTGCGGGCACGGCTGGCGCGGGCGGCCTCGGAGACCACCGAGTCCCGTTCGGTGTCCGGGTCCCCCGGTGCCCGCCCGGCGTCGTCCGGCGCCTACCCGGCCTCGTCCGGCAGCAGCTCCCACAGCATCGCCTCGAACTCCTCGGCGGCGGGCGGCTCGTCGGCCAGCAAGGCTTGCAGCAGCAGCCCGTCGTAAGCGCGGGTGAAGAGCTTGATGCGCATCGGGTCCTGTGTGTAGAGCCGCGCGAAATCGGCCAGGGCGTCGAACCAGCGGCAGGTCTGGCCGCGCAACTCCGGGCGGCGGGCGGCGAGCAGGCACAGTTCGAACTCGGCCAGCAGCAGCCCCCGGTCCTCCAGCGTCCCGGCCATCAGCCGCGCCAGCATCCGCCGCTTGTCGCCGCGCGCGCCCGCCTCGCCCGGACCGTCCACGGGAGCGGCGGTGAGCTGCCGCACCCGTTCGGCGTCCATCTCCATCGCGCTGGTCAGCGCCGCGGTGAGCAGCGCGTCGACGCTCTCGAAGTAGTACGTCGTGGCCGTCGTCGGCAGGTCCGCCTCGCGCGCGACGGTGCGGTGGGTGACCCCGGCCGCACCGTCCCGCTCGATGACGCGCAGCGCGGCCTCGATCAGCGCCCGCCGCCGCCGCTCCCCCTTGGCCCGACGCCCGTCGGTGATGTTCGCGTGCGGCTCGTTCACGGGGGCTCCAGCGGCAGTACGGGGGGGGAGGCGTCGTAGGACGATACCGGGCGCGCCTGCGCGCTACCCGGCGGCCGACACGCCCGCCTCCCCTCCCGTCGCCGCGGCCGTCGACACGTCCGCCACCACGCAGCTCACGTTGTCCGGCGCCCCGGCATCGTGCGCCAGCGCCACCAGGTCCCGTACCGCCCGGCCGGGATCGGAGACCGCTCCGAGGACGTCCCGTACGGCGTCGGAGGGCACCACCGCGGACAAGCCGTCGGAGCACAGCAGATAGCGGTCCCCGGGGCGCGCCTCCCGCAGTCCCACCTCCGGCTCGAAGCCCGCGCTGCCGTCCAGCGCCCTGATCAGCAGGGCGCGTTGCGGGTGCGACTCGGCCTCCTCGGGTGTCAGCCGTCCCTCCTCGACGAGCGACCGGACGTGCGTGTGGTCGTGCGTGATCTGGAACAGCTCACCGTCGCGCAGCAGGTACGCGCGCGAGTCGCCGACGTGGACCAGGGCGAGGTGGGAGCCCGTCCAGAGCATGGCGGTCAGGGTCGTTCCCGCGGCGTCTGCGCCGGAGCCGGCGGCGGGCCCGGCCGCCGCCACGACCTCCCGCACCGAACGGTTCGCCCGGTCGGCCGCGTCCGCCAACGCGTTGAGGAGGTCGCCGGGGCGCAGCACCCCGGCGCCGACGTCCTCCAGGCCGCGCAGCGCCTCGACGGCCGCGGCCCCGGCGGACGCTCCGGACCGGCCGAAACCGTCGGCCACGGCCAGCAGCCGGTCATCCGCGTACGCCGTGTCCTGATTGCTCTCCCGTACCAGCCCGGTGTCCGAGAGCGCCGCGTAACGGATGGTGAGCGCTCCGGCCGGCCTCGGCTCCCCTGCCGGTGGCTCCCCCGTCCGCGGCGTCCCTGCCGGTGGCTTCGTCATCGTCGTGTCCTTCCCCTTGAGGTGGTCGACGAGGAAGGCCGCCAGTTCGCGCCGGGCGGCGGTGTCGGTCTCGACTCGCGCCCAGTACGCCGAGACCGCCCCAGCGGCCGGGCCCGGGGCCAGCTCGCACACGTCCCGGATGCGGGCCAGCGGCATACCGATCCGCCGCAGGCAGGCGACCAGCCGCGCGCGCTCCAGTTGGGCGAGCGCGTAGCGCCGGTAGCCGTTGGCGGGGTCGACCTGTGCGGGTGGCAGCAGCCCCAGCTCGTCGTAGAGCCGCAACGCCTTCGGCGAGAGCCGCGCCGCCCTGGCGAACGCCCCGATGCTCAGCAGCCGCCCGGTGTCCCTGCCGCCCGCCCCGGTCGCCGTCTCCGGCCCCGGCCCCGTCTCTCCGTCCACCGGCCCGCCCTCCTCGTACGGGGACATCCCCCGCACACACGAGGCTGCGTCTTCCCCCAAGGGCAAGGTCAAGGGCCCGCCACCGCCCAAGAACGGCCGCCTGCTCAAGCCCGGGCGAAGTGCGTGACCGTCACTCCGTTGTCGAACGACGTGCGATCGGTCACCTCGAAGACGGTCGGGTCGAAGGCCCCGTCGAACACCGGGATTCCGGCCCCCGCGACCACCGGATAGCTCTTGATGATCAGCTCGTCGATCTCGGGCAGCAGCGCGCCCGCGAGCCGGCCGCCGCCGCACAGCCAGATGTCCCGCTCCCGCCCCTTCTCCGCCTTCAGGTCGCGGACCAGCCCGAGCGGGTTCGCGCGGACCACGGTCACGGCGGGGTCGGTCCCGGGGGCGAGCGTGCTCGACACGACGTACTGGCGCAGGTGGGCGTACGGGCTGGTGATGCCCATGTCCAGCGCGGGCCGGTAGCTGCCGAGCCCCATCAGCACGGTGTCGAAGCGCCGGTTGGGCGTGTCGGCGAGGCCGAGGGCGGCGCGCATCGCGGTGGGGACGAACTCCGGGTAGCGCGCGTTGACCCAGGAGCTGTAGGCGGCGGCCTGCCCCTCGTCGCCCGCCGGATAGAAGTCGTACTCCCCGGCGGGGCCGGCGATGCGGCCGTCCAGGGACACGGCCACGTAGTAGACGAGCTTGCGCATACGGACGACTCCATCCATAGGGTTCTCACCGAAGTGGTCCGAATGTAGTACTACGAACGCGGTCAGTGGTCCGCAGGAACGACGAGCGCAGGGCCGCTCTCGTCGACGCCGCGCCCGAGGTCCTGGCCAAGGACGGCGCTGATGCGCGAACTGGTCGGCCGCGTCCGCGCTTTCCGCCCCGGCTACCTGACATTGCCCGCACTGCGCCTCGAAGCCACCCGCCGCCCCGCGCGGCGCGCGCTGCTGACCGAACGCGTCCGCGCCGACGCCGATGTGGCGTACCACGCGGAATCCGGCCTGCCCGGGGACGCGACTGCCGTCCGGCTCCGCTACCTGGCGTTCAGCTGGCTCATCGTCGGACAGCTCACACTGCCCGGGGTGTTCCCGGAGGCCGAACGGGACGCACTCGTCCAGGCCCCGGTCGAACGCATCGTGGCTCCCTGGCCCGCCGTCACCGCCCCGGCTCCAGATGGCTCAGTGCCGCCACGGTGAGCGCCTGGACGCCCATGGTCAGGGTCGGCTGCTTGACCGGGGCGAAGTGCGGTGAGTGGTTGGACGGGATGTCCTGGGCGAGGCGTCCGGAGGCCATGGCGGCGCGGAACTCGCCGGGTTCCCAGCCGCCGAGCCACCAGTAGTAGAGCGGCGCGCCGGCGGCCGTGGCGATCAGGCCGGCGTCCTCGCTCCCGGCAGCCGGCTCGTAGCCGAACAGCCGTTCCGCGCCGAAGTGGTCGGTGAAGGCCGCGTTGACCTGCTCCAGGGTCCGGTCGTCGTTGCGGGTGACGGGGAACGTGTTCAGCACCTCGCTCTCCGGCTCGCGCGGCGCGTTCGAGGCGGCGGCCTCGGCCTTGGCGATGCGGTCGATGGCCGACAGCACCTGCCCGCGCACGTCCTCGTCGAAGGTGCGGACGCTGAGCTGCACCACCGCCTGGTCGGGGATGACGTTGGGGGCGTCGCCGGCCTGGAAGGAGCCGACGGTGACGACGGCCCGGTCCTTGGGCGCGACCTCGCGGGCGACGACGGACTGCAGACGCTGGACGAAGGCGGCGGCCATCAGGATCGGGTCGACGGCGGTCTCGGGGCGGGAGCCGTGGCCGCCGGTCCCATGGAAGGTGATCTTCAGGCTGTCCGAGGCGGCCATACAGGCGCCGGGGGCGTACGAGATCAGTCCCGCGCCGAGCGGCGCGACGTGCTGCGCGAGGACCACGTCAGGAGTGGGCACCCGGCCCGCACCCCCGTCGACGCCGGCCCCTTCCGCACCCCCGCCCTCTGCGAACAGCCCGTCCTCGATCATCGCCCGCGCCCCGTCGCCGACCTCCTCGGCGGGCTGGAAGAGCACCACCAGCGTGCCGGACCAGTGCCCGCGCCCTGCCGCCAGCAGGTCGGCGGCGCCCGCCAGGCACGTGACGTGCACGTCGTGGCCGCAGGCGTGCATGACGCCGGGCACGGCGGAGGCGTACGGCAGGTCGCTGCGTTCGGTGACGGGCAGGGCGTCCATGTCGGCCCGCAGCAGGACGACCGGCCCGGGGCCGTTGCGCAGTACGCCGGTCACGCCGGTCCGGCCGATGCCGGTGGTGACTTCGTAGCCGTACGAGGTCAGGCGGCGGGCGGCTTCGGCGGCCGTGCGGTTTTCCTGGAAGCCCAGTTCGGGGTGCCGGTGGAGGTCTTCGTAGAGGGATTCGAGGTCCGCCATGCGGGCGTCGAGCGGGGCCAGTACGGTGTCACGCGCGCTATCGCTCATACGTAGCATTTGATCATGTAACGGACGCACGGGCGAGGGCAGGACCAGCCGCCGCAGGGGTACGGCAGGCCGGAAAGCGCCGGTGCCCGCGAACCGCTCCGGTTCGCGGCGGCAGGCCACGGCGCAGGCACCCATTTCCCGCACAAATGCTTTACGGATAACGCACGTTGCACGGAAACAGTTCCCGGCCCTCGATGACTCCCGCCACCCATACGCCCATCCAGGAAATCCGGCCGGATAACCCCATACGAATCCCGGCACGGAAAGCCGGCACGGAAACCCTGCACAAGACCCCCGTACCAGAACCGCATTCCGCCGCCCCAGCGCCCGCGCGTCTCATCGCGGCTTTCGTTCGGGCGGGCTGTACTGATACGCAGCCCTCGACGCGAAACGAGAGCAAGGAGCGCCGAATGAGCTGGACGGACCGGGTGAATACGACGAGCCGGACGAGGCCGGCGGGGCGGAAGGTCCGCCCATGATGGCCCGGATGCTGGCGCGCGGCCGCTCCGAGTCGCACCGTGCGGCCACCCCGCTGGAGCTGTTCTTCGACCTGTGTTTCGTGGTGGCCGTCGCGCAGGCCGGGCGGCAGCTCGTGCACGCGCTCGCCGAGGGCCATCCGGGGCACGGCATTCCCGGCTATCTGATGCTGTTCTTCGCCATTTGGTGGGCCTGGGTCAACTTCTCGTGGTTCTCGTCGGCGTACGACACCGACGACGCGCTGTACCGGGTGGTGACGCTCGTACAGATCGCGGGTGTGCTGATTCTGGCGGCGGGTGTGCCGCGCGCCTTCGACGGCGACTTCGCGGTGGTCTGGTTCGGCTATCTGGTGATGCGGCTCGCGCTGGTGGCGCAGTGGCTGCGGGCCGCGTACGGCAGCACCGGCTCCGAGCGGGCGACCGCGCTGCGGTACGCCGCCGGGGTGACGCTGTGCCAGGCCGGTTGGCTGGCCGTGCTGCTGTCGCCGCAGGACGTCCGGCCATGGGTGTTCCTGGCGCTGGCGGTCGCGGAGATGGCCGTACCGACACTGGCCGAGCGCGGGCACCAGACGGCCTGGCATCCGCAGCACATCGCCGAGCGGTACGGCCTGTTCGTCATCATCATGCTCGGCGAGACGGTCTCCGCCGCGACGGTGGCGATGCAGTCGGCGGTGGACGAGCAGGACGAGCTGGGTGATCTGCTGCCCATCGCGGCGGGCGGTCTGCTGCTGATCTTCGCCGCGTACTGGATCTACTTCGCGGTACCGATCCACCTGCACCTCGCCTCGAACCGCCAGGCGTTCCTGTGGGGTTACGGCCACTACCTGGTCTTCGGGTCGGCGGCGGCGATCGGCGCGGGCATCGAGGTGGCGGTGGAGGAGTCGGTCGGCAAGGCGCACATCTCGGAGTTCGCGGCGTCCGCGTGCGTCACCGTGCCGGGCGCGCTGTTCATGTTCACCGTGTGGCTGATCCATTCCCGCCACCAGAAGCGCGGCCCGGCCCAGCAGCTGGTGCTGCCGGTGTCCGCCGTACTGGTCCTGGCCTGTACGTTCGCGGGGCACGCGGCGGTGCTGCTGGCCGGTCTGGTGGCGGCGCTGACGGTCGCGGTGGGCGCGACGCTGACGGCACGCCAGGGCCAGGCGCTGGAGAGCTGACCGCACACCGGGGCCGCACACCGGGGCCGCACACCGGGGCCGGGCGCCGGGGCCGGGCGCCGGGGCCGGGCGCCGAAGCCCCGAGCGCCGTACGCGGCCAGGCACCAAACAGCTGACCGACCGCCACATACGTGTGCCCGTGGCCCACACGGGCACACGGCCCGCAGAGGCCAGGCCGGTCGTCCCACGCCCGTCCAGGCCCACGGAACCGACCGTTCCGGCCAAAGGTCCCGTGCCTTTCGGCCATTGGCCCCTCGTGACGCATAAAGACCACGAGGACCGGTGCCGGGTGTTTCCCCGGACGGTGTAGGGTGCGGATTGCCCGTTTTATACCTACGACAGCCCACCGGCCCGGAGCCGACGGGCGAGGAGACGCCACGACATGGTCGCCCGCCACGCCCAGCAACGCGGTACGCGAATAAGGATGACCCGTCGCGGCAAGGCCGTGAGCGGCCTCGCCCTGACCACGCTCGTCGGTACCGCGCTGTGGGCCTGGCCCGCCTCCGGCGACGACCACGGCGGTCGCCACGCCGAGCAGGCCCGCCCGGCCCCCTCGGCACCGGAGGCCCCCGCGCACCACGCCGCCGGCGGCGCCGCGGCCCCGGCGCAGCGCGCGATACCGGGGCTGAGCGATGCCGTGCGCAAGCAGATCCCGGCCGATTCCCGGCAGGTCCTGGTCGTCACCGGCAAGGGTGCGGATCAGCACGACTCGTCCGTCGTCCTGTACACCCGCGCCGAGAAGTCCGACGACTGGCGGCCCGGCGCCACCTGGGCGGCGCACAACGCGTCCCGGGGCTGGACCAAGGACCACCACTACGGCGACCTGCGCTCGCCGCAGGGCGTGTTCACGCTCGGCGACGCGGGCGGCAAGCTGACGCCCCCCGAGGGCACCAAGCTGCCGTACGACCGGAACGACAGCTTCGTCGCGCACGGCACCGGCGTGGAGGGCGAGCCGCTGGGCGGCGCCTTCAACTACGTGATCGCCATCGACTACAACCGCGTCAAGGGCTCCTCGCCGCTGGACCAGCGGCGGCCGCAGGGCGCGGAAAAGGGCGGCGGCGTCTGGCTGCACGTGGACCACAACGGCCCGACGCAGGGCTGCATCAGCCTCAAACCCGAGGTGATGGAGGAACTGCTGCGGACGCTGGACCCGGCCCAGCACCCGGTCATCGTGATGGGCCCGGCGGGCCACTGACCACCTGACGGGCCCCTGACCAGCTGGTCACCGGGGCGGGCGGGCCACCATCCGCGGCCCGCCACCGCCCGTACCGCCACCGCGTCACCCGTGGTACGCATGTGCCATGGCCGACGACGCTGACGCCCGGGAACCGCACGGCGCACCCGCGCCCCACGCCACCACCGCGTTCGCCCCGGCGGAGGCGGAGCCACAACGCCCGGGGCCCCGGGACGCGTTGACCGATGTCGCCGGGCTGCGGGTCGGCCACGCGCGGCGCGTGGGCGAGGGGCGGCTCACCGGCACCACCGTCGTACTGGCACCCGAAGGCGGCGTCATCGCCGCCGTGGACGTACGCGGCGGCGGGCCCGGCACCCGCGAGACGGACGCCCTGGACCCGCGCAACCTGGTCCAGCGCATCGAGGCGGTCGTCCTCACCGGCGGCAGCGCGTTCGGCCTGGACGCCGCCTCCGGGGCGGTGGCCTGGCTGGAGGAGCATGGCCGCGGCTACCGCGTCGGCCCGGACCCGGCGCAGGTCGTCCCCGTCGTACCGGCCGCGGCGCTGTTCGACCTGGGGCGGGGCGGCGACTGGCATGCCCGCCCGGACGCCGCCCTGGGTCGCGCCGCCATCGAGGACGCCGCGGGTACGGACCCGGGCGCGCCCGTCGGCCAGGGCAACACCGGCGCCGGTACGGGCGCGGTCGCCGGGGGCCTCAAGGGCGGCATCGGCACCGCGAGCCTGGTCCTGCCGTCCGGCGTCACGGTGGCCGCGCTGGTAGCCGTCAACGCGGCGGGCTCGGTGGTCGATCCGCGTACCGGGGTGCTCTACGGGCAGTACGGGGAGGTGTGCGCTCAGTCGGCACAAGCGGCGCCCGCAACCGGCACCGGCCCGGCCGCCTCCGGCCTGCCTGCCGCAGCCCCGTCTTCGCCCGGCCTGCCCACCCCCGGCGCGCACGCCGCCGCGCAGCGCCGCCTAGCCGAGGCCCGTACGGAATCCGAGCGCCGCTGGGCCGCTTCCGTGCGCCCGCCCCTTAACACCACCCTCGCCGTCGTCGCGACCGACGCGGACCTGACCCGCGCCCAGGCCCAGAAGCTGGCGGGCACCGCGCACGACGGGCTGGCCCGCGCGGTACGGCCGGTGCACCTGCTCACCGACGGCGACACGGTCTTCGCGCTCGCCACAGGGGACCGGCCTTTGGTGCCGGAAGAGGCCGCGGCCGACCCGGTGTTCGGGGCGCACGCCACGACCGGGGCGCTCAACGAGATCCTGGCCGCGGGGGCGGACGCGCTGACCCGTGCCGTGGTCAAGGCCGTACTGGCGGCGGAGACGGTGGACACTCCGGGCGGCCGCTTCCCGTCGTACCGCGACCTCTACCCCTCCTGCCCTGACCTCCACCCGTCGCAGCCGCCCTCCTGACTCCGGTGGTAGAACGGGCCGTATGTCCGCTCCGCCGCCTCCCCCCACGCTCGTCCAGCCACCGCCCAAGAAGAAACCGGACCCGCCGAACCGGCGCCGGCTGTGGTGGCACCGCCTGTTCCTCGGGCTCTGGTACCGGCCGGTCGAGGTGATGGACGAGGCGCGCGACCGCAGCGCCTGGAGCGCGGCGATCCTGCTGTGCCTGGTCAGCGGCGCCCTCGGCATCCTCTCGGTGGACACCTTCCGCAAGCAGTGGGGCATGGACCACCGGCAGGCGCTGGAGCTGGCGGCCATCGCGGAGGCGGGCGTGCTGGTCGCCAGTCTGGCGCTGGGCATGGTCACACATGCCATAGCGCGCACGATCGGCGGGAACGGCAGGTTCGAGCCGACGGTCAGCCTGTTCATCGTGCTGTTCTGGATCACGGATCTGCCGCGGCTGGTGCTCGCGACGTGGCTGCCGCACGGCTCGACCCTCGTCCAGGCCGTGGCCTGGTCGACCTGGGGCTTCGGCTACCTGCTGGCGATCCTGCTCATCAGGGGCCAGCACCACCTGTCCACCGTCAAGGCGGCGGTGGCGGTCGCGGTGCAGATGCTGGCTTCGCTGGCGCTGCTGAAACTCGGTCCGGTGCGCTGACGCCGGGCCGCGGCTCCAGGTACCGGGCCCGCGGCGCCGGTTGGCGCCCGCTCGGCTCCGTTCAGTGCGGCCCGGCTCCGTTCAGTGCCGCTCGTTGCCGTCCAGTTGCCGTACGAGTCCGGCGAACGCCTCCCGCTCGGCGGCGCTCAGCTCCACCCGCTCGGAGGGCGGCCCGGCCGGGCCGGTCTGCCGCGGTACCGCGCGCAGCAGCGGTCTCGGGCCGTTCGTGGACGGAATCTCGAAGCGGTGCCCGCGCACGATCCGGGCCTGGCCCACGGCCCAGCCCACGGTGACGGTGAGCAGGATGGCCAGGCCGATCTGCTGGAGGAGCGGGACGGAGGGGAACATGCGGTCCTCCAGGTCGGGTGCGCGACGGTGCGGTTCCGGGCCCGTGCTGGCCCCGGCGGGCGGACTTCAGTAGTAGACACCATGTCAGGGACCTGCGTCAGGGGATTGAAGGGACTTAAGTCCCACAAGTGAGGAATTTCCTACACCTTCCCGGCTAGCGCCCGGTCCCCGTCCGCACGCGGACGCCTCGTACGCGCCCCGCCCCGCCCGCGCACAGCCCCGTCCGCCCCCCGCCCGTACGCGGACGCCCCCTTCCCCCCACCCAAGATCGTCCACGAGCATGTGGCACACCGCCCTCCCGACGTGAGGAGTACGCACGTGCCGCAGCCGCCCGCCCCGCGCGGCGCCCAGGAGGCGCCCGCCACGCCGAAGGCCCTGGAGGGCGTCCTCGTCGCCGACTTCAGCCGGGTCCTGGCCGGCCCGCTCGCCGCCGCCACCCTGGCCGACCTCGGCGCCGACGTCATCAAGGTGGAGCGGCCCGGCTCCGGCGACGACACCCGCGCCTGGGGCCCGCCCTTCTCGCCCGACGGCACGGCCGCCTACTTCGACGCCGCCAACCGCTCCAAACGGGGCCTCGCCCTGGACCTCACCGACCCCGGCGACGCCGCGGCGGCCCGCGAGTTGGCCCGCCGGGCCGACGTACTGATCGAGAACTTCCGGCCGGGCGCGCTCACCCGCTACGGCCTGGACCCCGCGGCGACCACCGCCGCCCACCCCGGCCTGGTGCACTGTTCGATCACCGGCTTCGGCTCCGGGGCCGGCGCGCACCTGCCGGGCTACGACTTCGTCGTCCAGGCCACCGGCGGCCTGATGAGCATCACCGGCGAACCGGGCGGCCCGCCCCTGAAGGCGGGCGTCGCGCTCGTCGACGTACTGACCGCCAAGGACGCCACCACCGCCGTCCTGGCCGCGCTGCGCCACCGCGACCGTACGGGGCAGGGGCAGCACGTCGAGGTGAACCTGCTGTCGTCGCTGCTCGGCGCGCTGGTCAACCAGGCGTCCGGGCACCTGGCCACCGGCCGCGACCCCGGCCCGATGGGCAACCGGCACCCGAGCATCGCCCCGTACGAGACGCTGGCCTGCCGGGACGGCGCGCCACTGGCCGTCGCGGTCGGCAACGACCGGCAGTTCCGGGCACTGGCGCACGCGCTGGGCGCGCCCCGGCTCGCCGAGGACGAGCGTTTCGCACGCAACCAGGACCGGGTGCGCCACCGCACCGAACTGGTCAAGGAGCTGGAAGAGCGGCTGGCGGCGGAGACGCCCGCGACCTGGACCGAGCGGCTGACCGCCGCTTCAGTGCCGTGCGGTCCGGTCAACACGGTCGGCGAGGCGCTGCGGCTGGCCGACCGGCTCGGCCTGGACCCGGTCGTGCCGGTCGGCGCGGACCGTACTCCGCAGGTGCGCAGTCCGCTGCGGCTGTCCGCCACACCGGTCACCGCCCCGCACGCCCCGCCCGGCCTGGACGAACACGGCGACCCCGTACGCGCCTGGCTGTCCGGTCCGACCGACGCTCCCCTGCCACCCCTCATGTGACGTTCCTCACAGGGGAGTCGGGAGTGCAACCAAACCCGCCCGTAGTTGCTGTTTACCAGCACTGACTTACAACACCCCTGCATGGAGCAGCCCGTGACACTGCCGGACAACACCGCGCCGACCGCACCGTCCCGCACCAAGCGCCGGCTGCGTCGCGGTCTCGCGGCGGCCTCCCTTCTCGCCGCCGGTGCCCTGGCCCTGTCCGCCTGCGGTGGTGACGCCTCGGCGGGCGGCAAGGACGGCAAGGGGCAGGCCGGCGCGGACGCCGCGGCCGCCAAGGACGCCTCCGAGGCGAAGATCTCGGTCACCTCGAAGGACGGCGCCACCAACGCCAGCATCAACGACACCGGGGTGAAGGTCAGCGGCGGCAAGCTGACCGACGTCAAGCTGGTGCAGGCGGACAACGGCGCCGTGGTCAAGGGCTCGATAGCCGCCGACGGCTCCTCCTGGAAGCCGTCGGCGCAGCTGGAGCGGGGCACCAAGTACAAGCTGGTCGCCAACGCCAAGGACGACAAGGGCCGGGCGGCCACCGAGAACGCCACCTTCACCACCGTCTCCTCGAAGAACAGCTTCATCGGCTCCTACACGCCCGACGGCGGCAAGACCGTCGGCGTGGGCATGCCGGTGTCCTTCAACTTCGACAAGGTCATCAGCAACAAGAAGGACGTCCAGTCCCACATCACGGTGACCTCCAGCAGCGGCCAGAAGGTCGTCGGGCACTGGTTCGGCGCCCAGCGCCTGGACTTCCGCCCCGAGCAGTACTGGAAGGCCGGCTCCAAGGTCACGCTGAAGATCGACCTGGACGGCGTCAAGGGCGGCCAGGGCATCACCGGTGTGCAGTCCAAGACGGTGACCTTCACCATCGGCCGCTCCCAGGTCTCCACCGTCGACATGAACACCCAGACCATGACCGTGGTCCAGGACGGCAAGACCGTGAAGTCGATCCCGATCTCCGGCGGCAGCCCCAAGAACCCGACGTACAACGGCCAGATGGTCATCTCGGAGAAGTTCGAGCAGACCCGCATGGACGGCTCGACCGTCGGCTTCGGCGGTGAGTACGACATCAAGGACGTCCCGCACGCGATGCGGCTGTCCAGCTCCGGAACGTTCATCCACGGCAACTACTGGGGCAGCCCGTCGATCTTCGGCAGGTCCGGCACCAGCCACGGCTGCGTCGGCCTCCAGGACAACAAGGGCGGCGGCGGCAACACCAACGGCAGCTGGTTCTTCAAGAACTCGCTCGTCGGTGACGTCGTGGTCGTCAAGAACTCGCCCGACAGCACCGTGAAGCCGGACAACGGCCTCAACGGCTGGAACATGTCGTGGAGCGAGTGGCAGGCGGGCAGCGCGGCCTGATCCCGCGTACGTACGGCACGGCCCGCGCGGCCCTGACGGCATGACGGTGGCCGGTCCCCGAGGGGACCGGCCACCGTCGTACTGCGCTCGGTGCGTCAGACCGCCACCGGTGTGCTCTCGGCCGGAGCCCGGTCCGCCTCGGCGGCCGCCTGCGGCGCGGCCGGCTTGCGCAGGCCCTTCAGGAGGACGACCAGGGCGGTGGTGACCGCCGTACCGGCCAGCACGGCCACCAGGTACAGCAGCGGCTGTCCGATCAGCGGCACCACGAAGATGCCGCCGTGCGGGGCGCGCAGCGTGCAGCCGAAGGCCATCGACAGGGCGCCGGTCACCGCGCCGCCCGCCATCGCGGACGGGATGACGCGCAGCGGGTCGGCCGCCGCGAACGGGATCGCACCCTCGGTGATGAACGACGCGCCCAGGACCCAGGCCGCCTTCCCGTTCTCCCGCTCGGTACGGGTGAACAGCCGGCCGCGTACGGTCGTGGCCAGCGCCATCGCCAGCGGCGGCACCATGCCGGCCGCCATCACCGCGGCCATCACCTTCAGGCTGCCGTCGTTGGGGTTGGCGAGGCCGCCCACGGCGAACGCGTAGGCCACCTTGTTGAGCGGGCCGCCGAGGTCGAAGGTCATCATCAGCCCGAGGATGACGCCGAGGATGACGGCGTTGGCGCCGGACAGCCCGCTCAGCCAGTCGGTCAGCGCCTTCTGGAGCGCGGCGATGGGCTTGCCGACCACCAGGAACATCAGGAATCCGACGACCGCCGACGAGAGCAGCGGAATGACGACGACGGGCATGATCCCGCGCAGTGCGGGCGGCACCTCGACCCGCTGGACCGCCATCACCACCGCGCCCGCGAGCAGACCGGCGATCAGCCCGCCGAGGAAGCCCGCGTTGACCGTCAGCGCGATCGAGCCGCCGACGAACCCGGGTACCAGGCCCGGCCGGTCGGCCATGCCGTACGCGATGAAGCCCGCCAGTACGGGGACGAGGAAGCCGAAGGCGACGTTGCCGATCTGGAAGAGCAGCGCCGCCCAGCTCGCGGACTCGCCCCATACGAAGTGCTCGGCGACGGACGGCGCCTTGTTGATGCCGTACCCGCCGATCGCGAAGGCCAGCGCGATCAGCAGCCCGCCCGCGGCGACGAACGGCACCATGTAGCTGACGCCGGTCATCAGCCACTTGCGCAGCCGGGTGCCGAAGCCGTCACCCGCCTCGCCGTCCCGGTCCATGGGCGCGGCGGGGCCGGCCGCCGCGGGGGCGCAGGTGTCGCCCCGGGCGGCCTTCTCCCGTACCTCCGCGATCAGTTCGGCGGGCCGGTTGACGCCGGCCTTCACCCCGACGTCGACCGTCGGCTTCCCGGCGAACCGCGCCTTGTCCCGCACCTCCACGTCGTGCGCGAAGATCACGCCGTCCGCCGCGGCGACGACCGCCGGGTCCAGCCGCTTGAACCCGGCCGACCCCTGCGTCTCGACGACCAGCTCGACACCGGCCTCCCTGCCCGCCTTGGCCAGCGCCTCGGCGGCCATGTAGGTGTGGGCGATGCCGGTGGGGCAGGAGGTGACGGCGACGATACGGAAGGGGGCTGCGGAAGCGGCCGCTGCCTGCGGCCCGACGTCGGCCCCGGGAGCCGCCGTCGCCTCGGGTACGGCTTCCGGCTCGGGTACGGCTTCCGGCTCGGGAACCGCCGCCGTCGCCCCTGGTACGGTCGCCGGCTCGGTCACGGCCTGCGGCTCGGGTACGGCTTCCGGCTCGGTCACGGCCCGCGGCTCCTCGCCGCGGATGAGGGCCGCGGCCGTCGCCGGGTCGTCCGCCGCGCGCAGCGCGCCCGTGAACTCCTCGTCCATCAGGTGCCGGGCCAGCGTCGACAGGATCGACAGATGATCGGCGTCGCCGCCCGCCGGTGCCGCGATCAGGAAGATCAGGTCGGCCGGGCCGTCGGCGGCGCCGAAGTCGACCCCGGCGGCGCTGCGCCCGAAGGCGAGCGTCGGCTCGGTGACGTGCTCGCTGCGGCAGTGCGGTATGCCGATGCCGCCGTCCAGGCCGGTCGGCATCTGGGCCTCGCGCGCGGCCACGTCCGCGAGGAAGCCCGCCAGATCGGTGACCCGGCCGCGCGCGGCCATCCGCTCGGCCAGCGACCGCGCCGCCGCTTCCTTGGTACCGGCGGACAGGTCCAGATCGACCAGTTCCGCGGTGATCAGCTCACTCATCGCGGGCTCCTTCGCTCGCTTCAAGTCCACACCCGGTCCCGACGGAAACCGGTTCGCTCAACCCCGCCCCGCTCAGCCCCGCCCCGTTCATCCCACCGGCTCCCGCAGCACCGCTCCCACCGGCACGGTGCGGGCCACCACCACCGCCGAAGGATCGAGATCCTTCGGCGTCGGCATGGCGCTCCCCGGCAGCTGCACGGCCGCCGCCCCGTACGCCACGGCCGCGGCCAGGGCCCGTACGCCGGTGCCGCCCGCCGCCAGGAACCCGGCCAGCGACGCGTCGCCCGCGCCGACGTTGCTGCGTACGGTCGCGACCGGAGCGGAGGCGAAGTGCTCGCCGTCCTCGTCGACGAGGAGTTGTCCGTCCGCGCCGAGGGAGGCGAGCACCGCGCCAGCGCCCAGCACCCGCAGTTCGCGCGCGGCCTCCACCGCGTCGCCGACGGTGCGCAGCGGGTGGCCCACGGCCTGGGCCAGTTCCTCCGCGTTCGGCTTGACGATGTCGGGCCGGGCCCGGAGCGCTTCGGTCAGCGACGGCCCCGACGTGTCGAGGGCGATCCGGGCGCCGGCGCGGTGCACCTGGGCGACCAGTTCCGCGTACCAGGAGGGCGCCAGGCCGCGCGGCAGGCTGCCGCAGCAGGCGATCCAGTCCGCCCCGGCCGACCGGTTCCGTACGGTGTCCAGGAGCGCCCGCGACTCGTCCGCGGTCAGTTCGGGACCCGCCGCGTTGATCTTCGTGAGGGTGCCGTCCGGTTCGACGGCGGAGATGTTCGAGCGGGTCTGCCCGGCGACCGGTACGCCCGCGACCTCGATGCCCTCGGCTTCGAGCAGCCCGCCGAGCGCCGCGCCCGCCGGCCCGCCCAGCGGCAGCACGGCGAGGGTGCGGTGCCCGGCCGCGGCGACGGCCCGGGACACGTTGACGCCCTTGCCGCCCGGGTCGATCCGGTCGGCGCCGGCCCGCAGCACGGCGCCGCGCACCAGGGCCGGGATCTCGTACGTACGGTCCAGGCTGGGGTTGGGGGTGACGGTGAGGATCATGCGCGCACTACTTCCGTGCCCGCGCGCTCGATGGCGAGGGCGTCGTCGGGGCTGAGCCCGGTGTCCGTGACGAGCAGGTCCACGTCGTCGAGTCCGCCGAAGCGGGCGAAGTGCACCTGCCCGAACTTGCTGCTGTCCGCGACGAGCACGACCCGCCGCGCGGCGGCGACCGCCGCCCGCTTGACGGCCGCCTCGGCGAGGTCGGGCGTGGTCAGGCCGCCCTCCAGGGAGAAGCCGTTGGTCGCCAGGAACACCACGTCCGCGTTGATCTCGCGGTAGGCGCGCAGCGCCCAGTCGTCGACCGCGGCCCGCGTACGGTGCCGGATGCGGCCGCCGACCAGGTGCAGGGTCAGGCCGGGGTGGTCGGCCAGCCGGGCGGCGACCGGGAGGGCGTGGGTGACGACGGTCAGCTCGGCCTCCAGCGGCAGTTCGGCGGCGATCCGGGCGGCCGTGGTGCCCGCGTCGAGGATCACGCTGCCGGGCGCGGAGCCGCCGGGCAGCTCGGCGAGCGCGGCCCGCGCGATGCGCTGCTTCTCGTCGGCGGCGACGGTGTCCCGCTCGGCGAGGTCCGGCTCGAAGTCCAGACGTCCCGCGGGGATGGCGCCGCCGTGCACCCGGCGCACCAGCCCGGCCCGGTCCAGGGCCTTCAGGTCTCTGCGCACGGTCTCGGCGGTGACCTGGAACTCCTCGGCGAGCGAGAGGACGTCGACCCGCCCGCTCTCCCGCGCCAGACGCAGGATCTCCTGCTGCCGCTCCGCTGCGTACATGGTGGTTTCGCGCCTGCCTCATGCCCGATCGTGTGGTTTCACGCCCAAGGTACGACCAGAAGGGCAGGAAGTAAACACATCCGGGCACTCGATCAACGTAAACGGACACCAGTGGGCAGCCTCGGGCACGGCCAGGCGCGAGAGGACCGTCGGATACGCGGCCGAGCGGACAGCAAAGAGCCCCGGCGCCAGAGGGGGGAGTCGGCACCGGGGCTCGTCTATGGGGAAGGGGTCACTCAGGGCATTCGGAGGACTCGGCGAACTCGGAAAGCTCGGGGAACTCCGGGCACGCGCGCCACACGTCAGGCCACCACTGCCGCGGGGCGCGAGCGCCCCTACGCCGCCGCGTCGAAGCCCGTGTCGCGCGCCATCCGCTTCAGCTCCAGCAGCGCGTGCTTCTCTATCTGCCGGATGCGCTCACGCGTCAGGCCGTGCTGCTTGCCGACCTCGGTGAGGGTGCGCTCGCGGCCGTCCTCGATGCCGTACCGCGCCTTGATGATCGAGGCCGTACGGTGGTCGAGCCGGTCGATGAGGTCCTCCAGCTCCTCGCTGCGCAGCAGCGTCAGGACGGACTGCTCGGGCGAGGCCGCGGAGGTGTCCTCCAGCAGGTCGCCGAACTGGGTGTCGCCCTCGTCGTCGACCGACATGTTCAGACTGACCGGGTCGCGGGCCCAGTCCAGGACGTCCGTGACGCGCTCGGGCGTGGAGCCCAGCTCCTGTGCGACCTCGGCGGGCTCCGGGTCGCGGCCGTTCTCCCTGTTGAACTCGCGCTGCACGCGGCGGATGCGGCCCAGCTCCTCCACGAGGTGGACGGGCAGCCGGATCGTGCGCGACTGGTCGGCGATGGAGCGGGTGATGGCCTGGCGAATCCACCACGTCGCGTACGTCGAGAACTTGAAGCCCTTCGCGTAGTCGAACTTCTCGACGGCGCGCACCAGGCCCGCGTTGCCCTCCTGGATCAGGTCGAGCAGGGGCAGGCCCGCGCGCGGATAGCGGCGGGCGACCGCCACGACCAGACGCAGGTTGGACCGGATGAAGACGTCCTTGGCCTTCTCGGCCTCCTCCGCCAGCGCTTCGAGCTCTTCGCGGGTGCCGCCGGCGGCGTTGCCGTCCTCGACGACGCCGTCGAGGATCTGCCGGGCGTAGACGCCCGCTTCGATGGTCTGGGACAGCTCGACCTCCCTGGCGGCGTCGAGCAGGGGTGTTCGCGCGATCTCGTCGAGGTACATGCCGACCAGGTCGCGGTCGGCGATCTCCCCGCCTACGGCGCGAACACTGTTGGCCCCGTCGGCACCGCTGCTGGTGGCCTGACGTCGGGCGACGGCACGGGTTGCCATGCGTGTGCTCCCTTTGCGATGAGTCTGCGTGAGTCGGTCGCGGGATGGTGGCGGTGGGACACCGGGTGCGAGGCCCGTGTACCCCTTCCGAAGGAAACAACGGCTGGAATCCGGACAGAATTCCCCTGCCGCACACCTATTTTTGTGATCATGCAGTACCCTGCGTCCCCACCGAGGAGGCCGGATGCCGCCGGAGTACCGGGAAGTGCAGGTCAGAACGGCCACGGAGGCCGACCTCGGCGGCCTCACGGACCTCTGCAACCACTGCGTCCGTGAGACTTCCCGCACCATCGACACGGAGCCGTTCCCCCCCGGGCAGCGCCGCCCGTGGATGCTCTCCCACCCCTCAAGACGGCCCGCACCCGCTTCTGGTTGCCCAGGAGCGGACCTACGGGACCGAAGGCCGTCCGGCCACGGGCCTTCCGGCCCGGTGGCGACGGCCGTCGGGCCTTCCGGACGGGGCTTCCGGCCCGGGCGGTCCGGCGAGGGGATGCCTCTTGGGTTGTGTGACCAGTAGTCCTAACCGGATCAAGCTGGCCTATGCCACCTCGGCCGGGGTCGTCTTCCGGGACGTCGGTACGTACGTCGGTACGCACGTCGGTACGTACGGGAAGGCCGGCCGCGCGGGACCGGGCCGGAACACCAACCGCTCCGGTTGACGGTGGCGGGGCCCGGGTGTGGCCTGGAGTGGGGGCGAGTGAGAGGAGCCCGTCATGGAGACACCCGTCCGCCCGCACGGCGCGACCGCCGACCCGCAGCCCCGGGCCCAGTCGCAGCCGCCGTCACCGTCGCCGTCGCCGTCCACGTCGCGCCCGAAGTCGCGCGGCATGTCCCCCGCCACCCTGGCCCTGCCCGTCGCCGCTGCGGCCCTCTACGGCCTGTGGACCGCCTTCGTCGACCGCACCAGCGGCTCGTCACTGGGCCACGCCTGGCTGCTGGGCCTGATCGCGGCCGCCGTCACCGGAGTGCTCGGCCTGGCGCTGGTGCGCGTCCAGTCGTCCCTGATCACCGAGGTACGGTCCCTGTCGTACGCCGTGCTGTTCGGTGGCGCGATGGGCTACCTGTACAGCATCTCCGGCGGCGCGTCCGGACCGTCCATCCTGGAGTCGGTGCGGATGGGTCTGATCATGGGAGCGGTGATGCTCGTGGTCTCCCTGTACGTCTTCCGTACCCACCGCACCCGCGAGCCCCACGGGGAACACCGCCCGCGCCGGGCACACGGAGCGCACCGGGCACACCAGGCAGGCCGCCACCCCCGCCCCACCCACTGAGGCACCCCGTGCCCCAGCCGTCCCCGTCCCAGCCGCCCCCGCCCTGCCGGCGCCTTGACCTCGATCGCGCTTGAGGCTCTGGCGTCACCGCCATGGCTCTCACACCCGCGTCCACTCGGTGCGCGTCAACAGCCGGCAGCTGGAGGCGGACGGCGGTGCCGCCCGCTCCCGCCCTGTGTCCTACCCGTCCGCCGTCCTACCCGGGCGCGGCCGTGACCTCGGGCGGCTCGGCGCCGTTCCCCCGGCGGATGGTGCGCAGGGGCCCGCCGGGCCGCCAGGTCTCCAGCACGATGTGCGGGTCCTCGACGTACGTACGGACCACCTCGGTCAGCTCCGCGCGGAACAGGTGGAAGGGCTCGGGCGGTCGCGTCTCGGCCGTGTACCGCGCGAGCACCGCCGGATCGGTCACCTCCACGGCCCGCCCGGCGACCCGTACGTCACCGCCCTCCATGTCCGTACCCGGGCCCGGGTTGGCGTGCAGCGCGAACCGCGGATCGCGCCGCAGGTCCAGTGCCTTACGGGAGTTGGCCATCATGCCCAGCCACAGCTCGCCGGCGCGGAAGTCCGCCTCGATGCCGGTGAGGCGCGGTGCGCCGTCGGCGTGGAGGGTGCCGAGGACGTGGTGCCGGTGGGCGGCGAAACGCTCCTCCACCTGCCGCGCCAAACCCGGCTGCGCCGCCGCGAACCCGGCCCACGCCACTCCCCCGCCGATCCCGCCCTCGGCCCCGGTGCCGGGCCCGGGCCTGGCTTCGGGCCTCGCTCCGGTCGTCCCGCCGCTCTCGCCTGCCTCGTCGCTCGTCATGCGCCCACCCTCCCCGCCATACCCGACACCCTCTGTCGGGTATGGCGGCGGGAAACGAGGGCGGGCCGTGGCCGGGCCTTACGACCATCGCCGTACCCGGGCGTAGGTCCGGCGTCCGTTACGGCCGTCCGCCGCGCCGACCTAGCCTCGGGCCATGGACACCACGAGCGGCACCCTCGACGAAGCTCTGGAGCGCCTGCACACCTCGGGTCCCGAGTTTCGGGGATTCCTCGCCAATCACGGGCCGATGGCGGTGGAGGCCCTGGTCCGGCACGGGCAGGCGGCTACCGTCCACCGCTGGCTCGACGACTACGAAACGAAACTGGAGGACGTGCCGAGTCCGCAGGACGCGGTCACCGACACCAACTGGCATGAGGCGCTGGGTGATTCGCGCCGGGTCACCGACTGGACCGCGTACTTCGCCCGGCTGGTCGCCGAACGCCCGTGGCGGGACGTCCTCGCCGAGTGGTGGCCGCGGCTGCTGCCCGGCATCGCCGGCGCCGCGACGCACCCCGTCATCCGGGTCGGCCACGTCGTACGTACGCTCCTGGAGGACGGTGAAGAGGCGCCGCGCATCGCGGAGTTGGCGCACGCGCTCGGCTACTGGGCCGCCCGTCACGCCACCCTGCCCGTCTCGGTGAACCCCACCGGCACCGCCTCGCCCGCCGAGGCGCTGGCCGCCCTTCCGCCCGTCCCCGAGCAGCAGGTGCTGCCGCTCGACGGGCTGGCCCAGCTCCCCGGCACCCCGGGCTGGCAGGCCACCGCGGAGTCGCTGCGCGTGCCGCACGACGATCCGGACGCCGTCCGCGCCCAGCTCACCGCGCTCGTCCAGGCCACCGTGCACCACTATCTCGATCACGGGCACGGCCACGGCGTCCTGATGGTGCACACCGCCACCGCCCCGAACGCCGTCCTGCGCACCCTGCCCGCGCTCCCCCGCGAGCTGTGGGCGGCGTCGCTCGGCGCGGTCTGGACGGCGAGCGCCGCGATCACCTCGATCTACGCGGCACCCGAGGCGCTGCCGCCGCTGGAGGACTTCGGCCCCCGTACGCCGGAGGAGATTTTCGCGCGTTCCGCCGCGCACGGTGACGAGCACGTCATCAAGATGGCCGACACCGCGCTGGACGCGGCGGCCTGGGCCGACGACGGCGACGACCGGGCGCTGGCTTCGGCTGTGCGCGCCCAGCGGCTGATTTCCGCCGATTCCTGAACAGATTGCCCCTGTTTCGGAGCGTTCCTGAAAAAACCGGGGACCGTCACAGGAGGGCTCACCTGCATATCTCCGTCCCGTCATTCATTGTTAAAACTTCAAGAAATGGCGGAGCGGTGAGACAGTGGATGGTATGAGCACCGAACCCGCAGGTGAGCCCCGCTGGCTCAGCGACGAAGAGCAGTACGCCTGGCAGTCGTACCTGCACGCCACCACGCTCCTGGAGGACCATCTCGACCGCCAGCTGCAGCGTGACGCAGGTATGCCGCACGTCTACTACGGCCTGCTCGTCCAGCTCTCCCAGGCCCCCCGGCGCCGGTTGCGGATGACCGAACTGGCCCAGAACGCCAAGATCACCCGTTCCCGGCTCTCGCACGCCGTGGCCCGCCTGGAGAAGAGCGGCTGGGTCCGGCGCGAGGACTGCCCCTCGGACAAGCGCGGCCAGAACGCCGTCCTGACCGACGAGGGCCTGCGGGTCCTGGAGAAGGCCGCGCCCGGCCACGTCGCCGCCGTACGGGCGGCGATATTCGACCGGCTCAGCCCCGAGCAGATCGGCCAGCTGGCCGCCATCTGCCGCACGGTGGCCGACGGCCTGCAACCGCAAGGCGCCGACCTGCCCTGGCTCCGCTGAGGAGCCGGGGCCGATCGGCGCCGAGGGGACCGGACCTGCTGGGGCGACCAGCGGTACGGGCGGTACGGGCCCGGCCCGACAGTACGGACTGGCCCGACAGTGCGGACCTGGCCCGGCGGGTACGAGCCTGGCCCGGAAGTACGGACTGGCCCGGAAGTTCGGACCTGGCCCAGCAGTACGGACCGGCCCGGCAGTACGGGCCTGGCCCGGAAGTACGGGCCTGTAGCCGTCATCGGCCGCAGGCCCGTACGCGCATGCTCAGTGCGCCATGACCGGAATCGGCACGTCCGCCTCCGCGTCCGCGCCCTCGGCCGCGTCCGCCCCGTCACCGGAGCGAGCGACCGGACCGCCGCCCTGGTGCCCGGTGGTCACCATCGTGAACGCGATGGCCGCCGCGACGGCCAGGATGCCGACCGCCCACCAGATCGCCGCGGTGTAGCCGTGCACCATCGACTCCAGCTTGAGCAGGTCCACCGAGGCGGCGCCCTTCGCGTGGGAGGTGGCGTACGCGGTGGTGGCGCTGGCCGCGATGGTGTTCAGCAGGGCCGTACCGATCGCGCCGCCCACCTGCTGCGAGGTGTTGACCATCGCCGAGGCGACACCCGCGTCGCGGGGCTGGACGCCGTGCGTGGCCAGCGACATGGCGGGCATGAAGGCCGTACCCATGCCGAGCCCGAGCAGCAGGAACGCGGGCAGGATCAGCGCCGGGTAGGACGTGTCCAGGTCGATCTGCGTCAGGATCAGCATGCCGACGGCGGCGAGCAGGAAGCCCGGGGCCATCAGCAGCCGCGGCCGGATGCGGGTCATCAGCCGGGCGCCGATCTGCGTCGAGCCGGTGATCATGCCGACGATCATCGGAAGGAAGGCCAGACCGGTCGTGACCGGCGTGTATCCCTTCACGATCTGCATGTAGTACGTCAGGAACAGGAACAGACCGAACATGCCGATGACGGCCAGGCCCAGCGACGTGTAGACGCCGGCCCGGTTGCGGTCGGTGAGCACCCGCAGCGGCAGCAGCGGGGACTTGACCTTCGACTCGACGAGCACGAACGCCGCGAGCAGCACGGCGGCGGCCACGAACAGGCCGACGGTCATCCCGGCGCCCCAGCCGTCGGACTCGGCGCGCGTGAAGCCGTACACCAGGGAGACCAGGCCGAGGGTGGCCAGGATGACGCCGGGCACGTCCAGGCGGGACGGGTTGCGGCTGCCCGCGGGCTCGCGGATCACCAGCAGCGCGCCGGCCGCCGCGATCACGGCGAACGGGATGTTGACGAAGAAGGTCCAGCGCCAGTTCATGTACTCGGTCAGCACGCCGCCGAGGATCAGGCCCACGGCACCGCCACCACCGGCGATGGCGCCGAAGATGCCGAACGCCTTGGCCCGCTCCCGCGCCTCGGTGAACGTCACCGCGAGCAGCGACAGCGCGGACGGCGCCAGCAGCGCGCCGAAGACGCCCTGGAGGGCGCGCGCGCCGAGCAGTACGCCCTCGTTGGACGCGGCGCCGCCGAGGGCCGAGGCCAGCGCGAAGCCGACCAGGCCGATGACGAAGGTCCGCTTACGGCCGAACAGGTCGGCGACCCGGCCGCCGAACAGCAGCAGACCGCCGAACGCGAGGGCGTACGCCGTGATGACCCACTGCCGGTTCGCGTCGGAGATGCCGAGATCGGCCTGTGCGGAGGGCAGTGCGATGTTCACGATCGTCGCGTCGAGCACGACCATGAGCTGCGCCAGGGCGATGAATATGAGCGCTTTCCAGCGCCGGGGATCGACGTTCGTGGCCGATTCAGACATGGGTGGGTCCACCTAGCGGTGCGTGAGCGAAAAACGGGACGTGGGCTTGGTGTGGGTAAGCGTTGTCGGACGACGGTGGGCGTCGGTAAGTGAAAGAACGGTGCTGGTGTGGTGTTGAGCTGGTGTTGAGTGCGTGTTGATCAGGTGTTGATCGGCTACGTGTACGGCGGTCCTGCGGGTGCCGGTCCGGGTACGGCGGTTCGTGTACGGCGCTCCGCGTACGACGGTTCGCCTACCGCCGTGCGTGCGCCGCGGTTCGGGTATGGCAGTCCGTGTACGACGGTTCGTGTACGGCGGGCAGCCGAAGCTGTCTCTGTGCGACAGGTCCGTGTACGGACGGGTCCGCTTCCGGGACGCCGGTGGCCGTGCCGGGAGGATCGAGGGCGCGGTGGCCGGACGTCGGCGGCCGTCGCCACGGCGGCGCATGGCCGCCCGCCGGCGATCGGACGTCAACTCTCCCCGGCCGGGCCGGGCGGGCCCTGGCCGGGTCTCGAATCCCCCGTACGGTGCGCTAGCTGTGCCGAAGATCCTCCAGCGTGGCCGCGCAACCGGGCAGTTCGGAGCGCGCCGGCGCCCGCAGGCCGTCCAGGAACAGCAGCAGATGCCGGTATACGAACCGGTCGAAGTCGGTACAGCCGCTTCCAGGCAGCGGCCGTGTCAGTTGGGTGAGCGCGACCATCAGGTCACCGACGGCGATGTCGGTACGCAGCTGGCCGCTGTCGCGCGCGGCACCCATCAGGGCCTCGACGGCTCCCTCCAGGCGCTCACGCGCTGCGAGCAGGTCGGGGTGGTCCTTGTCGACACCGTCCGAGAGCAGCGGGCACAGGGCCCCGATCCGCTCCTCGACCGCGGCGAAGACAAAGCGCCTCAGCGCTCGGAAGGTATCGGACTCCTCCGCGAGCGCGGACTCCGCCTTGTCCGCGGTGCGGTGCATGACGGAGAGCGTGACGTGGTGGATCAGCTCCAGGCGATCCGGGAAGTGACGGTAGAGCGTCGCATTGCCGACCCCGGCACGTCGAGCGATTTCATCGAGCGGGATCTCCGCCCCGAACTCGACCATCGCCTCACGGGCCGCCCCGATGATCCGCTCCCGGTTGCGCAGCGCGTCCGCGCGCAGCCGATGCGGTGGCGTCGCCGCGCATGCGCCGGGGGCGCGGGTGCGGGACCGGGTGGCGGTCATGTCGGCACGTTCCTCTCGTCGTCGTGTTTCTTCGTGTCCGGGTCGTGCGTCCGGGTCGTGCGTCCGGATGGTGCTTTGCGGTTGTGCGTCCGGGGCGGGCCCGGAAGCCGGTGATCCGCCAAGCGGGGAGTGATCCCCCGCTTCAGTCGGACGTCTGGTTAAACGGGGACGACCTCCCCGGTTATTTCGGCCAAACCTGTGTTCTGCGCCACACGCGCCGTACGGACCCCGTGCGATACGACGGGCCGCGCACCATGGCGTATACATGCGCCATGAGGGATGCGCTCCGCCCGGCCACCCTGGCCCGCGCGGCCTGGTCCTACGTACGCCGGGCCCCCGGCACGTTCACCTGGCTCGCGATCCTCTTCGTGACGTCGGTGATCATGCACCACCTGGCGCCCGACACGTTGGACCACGTCCTGCAACGCCGCTCCACCAACATCAACAACCTGCTGCACTCACCCGGCCGGGTACTCCTCACCAGCGCACTCTGGCTCGGCGGCGGCAACTGGCTCTACTACTTCGTCCTCTACAACGTCTTCCACGTCCCCGCCGAACGCTGGCTCGGCACCCGCCGCTGGCTCGCGGTCATGGGCGTCACCCACATCGGCGCCACGTACCTGAGCGAAGGCATCCTCGCCCTCGCCATCCATACGGGCGCGGCGCCGCACTCCGCCGTCGACACGCTGGACGTCGGCGTCAGCTATGCGATGGCCGGCGTTGCGGCCGTTCTCACGTACCGCCTCCCCTGGCGCCCCCTCCGCTACGTATACGCCGCAGGCGTCCTCGTCTTCTACGCGATCCCCCTCTTCGACAACCTCACCTTCACCGACATCGGCCACCTCTCCGCCGCGCTGCTGGGTTTGGCGTGTTACCCGTTCACGCCGGGCCGGCAACACCGCCACATGCGTACGGCAGGAACTCGGCCCAAGCAGTGGCCCCGAACGCGAGCTGGGGACCCTTCGGGTCCTTCGAATCCCGGACACGTATAGCGCCCGGCGGGGTGGTGCTTATCTCTACGCATTCACCACCGAGCGAGTCGCTGTAGCTGGACTTGAACCACACACAGACGGTCACAGGTTCTCCACCATCTTCCGCATGAACTGGGCTGAGTCCCGCGGGCTGAGCGCTCGCTTGAGGAGCTCGTTGTATCGCTGGCGCATAACGCTGACCCTCTCCGGTTCGGCGTAGATCACGCCGCCCATGTGAATCTCCGTGTAGGCGAGGTTCTCGTGCTGAGCCGTCTCCAGCAGGACGAACGGGCCATGCAACGCCGGGGTGATCAGGTCACTGTCGAGGAGGATCTGAACGGACGCGTTGTACTGTTCGCCGACTTCCAGCATTCGGAGCAACTGCTCCTTGTGCATCTCGTTGTCCCCGATAGAGCAGTGCAGCACCTGCTCGCGGATCACGAAGCTGAAGGACCTCGTCGGATCGTTCAGCAGGGCCTGGCGATCCAGACGCGACCTGATCCGGCGCTCGATCGTCTCGGCGTCCAGCGGAGGCCAGTGCCCACTGATCAACGCCCGGGCATACGCCTCGGTCTGGAGAAGTCCCGGCACCAGGCAGACCTGGAAGAACTGGAGCACGATCGAGTCGGCCTCGTGCAGCATGTAATCCGCCGAGTACGACGCGAACTTCTCCGGCTTCAGGTACTCCTCCGCCGCCGTCAGCATTCCATGCGCGCCGCACACTTGATCCGCGACCCGAAGCAGATGGCTCGTCGGCTTTCGTCGGCCCTGCTCCATCGACTTCACATACTCGGCCGCATAATCCGCCTCCTCGGCCAACTGATCCCGACTGACCTGTGCATGACCTCGCCACAGCTTGATTTGATCGCCGCAATACCGCCACGTCATCGGTGGTTGGGCATTTTCGTTCGCCGCCATGTCCGCCTCCCGCTACTCGCGTAGTTGACTCACGACAAACGCTAGACCCACCCACTGACAATTGAGCCAACTAACGTACTAACGACACTTTTTGACCAGCCACAGACACATCCGATCAGGAAACGGCATCGCGCCAATGCTGCCGCCCCACACTGATCAGACGCAGCTGCCGACGCGCAGTCCCGGCAACCATCTGCCACCGCTCCGAACCCTCTCCCTCACCCGGCCCCTCCCCATCGCTCACATCCAGGAACGCCGACGCCGTCATCACCAGCCGGTCCACGTACAGCTCCGCCAGCATCCGTACGTCCTCGTCGCTCCAGCCGTCCGACACCGGCTGGGTCTTGAGCGCCGCCGCGACCTCCGTGGCGAAACGATCCAGTTCGTCGGCTATGGCCTGCCGTACGGCCCGTACGCCGCCGTGCCGTTCGCGCGCGATGAACCGCACGTGCGCGGGGTGTTCGCGTACGTACCGCTCGACGACCGCCACCGTGTGGTCGATCCGCTCCTCCGCGCCGTGCTGTTCGGCGAGCACCGCGCGGACCGTCGTGTGCAGACTGCTCAACGACTCCTGGACCAGGGCGACTCCCAGTTCGCCCAGGTCGCGGAAGTGCCGGTAGAAGGCGGTGGGGGCGACGCCGACCGCGCGCGTCACCTCGCGCAACCCCATGCTGCTCAGGCTCTGTTCCGCCAGGAGGTCCAGCGCCGCGTCGAGCAGGGCCTGTCGGGTGCGCTGCTTCTGGGCCTGGCGGACGCCGCCGGTGTGACTGTGACTCATGTCATCCAGTAAACAACCGTTCTCTCAGTTTCTCCACCCCTACACTGGGAACCTGAGTGAACAACTGTCCTCCAAGTTGGAAAGGCAGATCATGCTCTTCCTTGTCGCAGCCCTCCTCCTACTGGGGATTGTGGTGGGTACCGCGGCACATCTCCCGGTCCCCGTCACGATCGTCGCGGCAGTGGCCATCGGTTGCTGGCTGCTCGTCTTCGCCATCCGCGAGCGCCGCCACCACACCACCAAGACCGAGGGAGCATCCCGATGACCACCCTCACCACCGGAAACAAGCCCGCCGCCGGCACCGACACCAAGCCGTCGGCCGACGCCAAGCCGGCCGTCGACTCCAAACCGGCCACCGAAGCGGAGCGCACCGCGCCGCGCGGGCAGGCCGACGGCATGGCCGTGGCCGCGTTCGTCCTCGGCCTCGTCGGCACCCTGGTCGCCAACGTCATCCTCGGCCCCATCGCCCTCGTACTCGGAGCGCTGGCCCTGGCGCGCAACACCACCCGGCGCTTCCGTGCCGTCCTGGGCATGGCCCTCGGCGCGGTGGACCTGATCATCCTGGCGACGCTGGCGACCGCCGACGGCTCCCTGAGCTGGACCTTCGGCGGCTGAGCCGAGCCCCGGGCGCCTGCCGCGCCCGCTGTGCGCAACCGCCCTTCACCCCGCGAGGGTGAGGGGCGGCCCGGCGTGCCCGTAGTCGTACGCGTACGGATACGGCGCGGACTGCGGGAGCGAGCGCAACGGCAGCCGGGGGCCGCGGCCCGGCCGTGCGGCGTCGAGCGCGGTGAGCGACCGGACGGCGTACGCGACCGAGGCGAGGGTCATATGCCGGTGCCAGCCGTCGTACGACCTGCCCTCGAAGTCCCGCAATCCCGTACGGCCTCCGGTGCGGACGCTGTCGCGGGCGACGCGCGCGGCGGTCCTCGTGAGCTGGTGCAGGTCGGCCGGGGTCTGCCCGGTCGGCGTCGTCAGCCAGAAGTCCGCGCGGGCGCCCGGCCCGTGACCTCCCGCGTACGCGTCGGGGTCCTCGTACCGCTGCGCGTAGAGCAGCAGCTCACGGCCCTCGTCGCCCGCGCGCGCGGGAACGACCCGGGCGAGTACGGCCCGTACACCGGGAGCGACGTCGTGCACCGGCAGACCGAAACGCTCCGGTGCGGCCAGCACGCGCTGTGCGCGCAGGACGCCGCGGCGGGACGGGCGCCCGCCGCGGTCCACCAGGTGGAGCGCGAGGGAGCCGGGCATCCGGGCCATGACGGGCAGGCCGAGCGGGGCGAGCGCGCCCACCACGTCGCCTGCGTGGTGCATCTGGCTGTCCCAGATGATCGGGGCGATGTCCTCGGGCACCGGGGTCGCGGCCCGCCGCGCCAGTTCGAGGATGTCGGCCACGCCGTCGTCACCGGGGGCGGCGGCGGGGGCATGGGCGTCGGTGGCCGGCGCGGGCAGGTGCAGACGCCAGTCCACGGGGACGTCGAGGCTCCGGCCCGCGTACCAGAGCCCGTACGCGAGCTGGCCGTTGACCAGCTGGCCGGTGGCGGGGACGAAGCGGCGGTGGACGCCGACCGAGTTCGTACCCGACTTGGGGATGAGCATCGGGCGTACGACCCAGGAGCGCGGCCGCGCGCGCTCCACGAGGTAGTGCGCGAGGGCTTCGCGGACGGCGTGCCAGTTCCACGGGGCGTTGCAGATGAAGTGGTGCAGGCGCTGGGCCGCGCCGGAGTCGTCCAGCGTCCGGGCGATGTTGCGGATGGACTTGCGGCCGGGGGCGGTGAGCAGCCCGCGTACGTACTGCTCGCCCTTGAGGTGATGGTCGGCCCTGGCGAAGGAGACGAACAGCCGTCTGCACAGTTCCTCGGTCCACACGTCCTGGGTGCTGGTCGGCCGCGCGGGGAGGAGCGGCGGAACGGCGGTGGGAGATGCGGGAACGGACAAGGGACTGGCCCCCGGGGAGGTGGGGTGGGTGGACGGCCTACAGCAGGACAATAAAGAACGTTCGCTATTTTTTCGGAGTCGGCGGGCGGATCGCGGACGACTTCGCGAAGTCCCGGGGAGGCGCGCTCGGGCGCTCTGACGGGGTGTTGATCCGCGTCGGGATGGGGTGCATGAGGTGCGTGCGCGGTGCAGGGTGGCGCCTGGGGCGCGGGCCAGGAGGCGCCCGGAGCGCTGGGAGCGCGGGGCGCTGGGAGCGCGGGGCGCTGGGAGCGCGGGGCGCTGGGAGCGCGGGGCGCTGGGAGCGCGGGGCGCTGGGAGCGCGGGGCGCTGGGCGTGACGGCGTCAACGGAAGGCGCTACGCGCCCCGCGCGCCCCGTACCGTCCGCGCGCCCCGTACATTCCGTGCGCCCCGTACGTTCCGCGCGCCCCGTACGTCCCCTACGGAACCGACCGGCAAGGGCGGCGCCCGCCCGACTCCGTACGGACCGGCGGCGCAGCCGTCACCGCACCCACCGGGTTCTCGTCGCCGGCCACCAGGAGCGGCGCCCGCGCCCCGAGCACCAGCCCCCACACGCGGTCCACGTGCTCCCACGGGGACAGCCCGGCCGTCGCGCCGCGCGGCACGCCGATGCGGGCCGCGAACTCCGCGCCGGTCACCACGGAGACCGCCGTGGCGGTGACCGCCTCCGCGGTCGTCCAGCCGGCGAAGTCCGGGCGGGCCCGTTCGACGAGTTGGCCGAGGGACGGCAGCCACATCGCGTACCAGGTGTTGCCGTCGTCGGGGAAGTCCCACGCGAGGCGGGCGGCGGCCCGTACGGCGGGCTCGTCCTCCAGCAGGCGCGCGAGGGTGCGGGTGAAGGCGACGACCCGCCGCATCTCCCCCTCCCCGGGCGGGGTGGGGCACCCGTAGGCCGCCGAGAGGGAGGCCAGCGCGCGCCGGGTGAGCGCGCAGCCGGTGTCCCTGACCGCCTCGGCGAGCGCGGCCTTGGACGCGAAGTGGAACGTCAGGGCGCCGATGGTGACGTCCGCCGCGGCGCTGATCCGGGCCAGCGAGGCGCCCGCGTACCCCTTTTCGGCTATCTCGTCGGCGGCAGCCCGAAGCAGGGCCTGGCGCGTCCGCTCGGCTCGGTCCTGTCGCGCCATTGTCCCGCCTCGGTAATCGCCCTCGGTTGCCAGCGTCGTACCGGTGACATCCAACCGTCCATGCTAGGCGCGGGCTTGGCGGCCCGCACGGCTCCGGCAGCAGTTGGCGGAGACTTGATCAGTATGGGAACCGGCGGCGCCGAAGCCCGCTCCCAGGCGGCCGACGGCCCCTTTCCGGCACCTTCCCGGACGCCCGCGGAAGCGGAATCCGCGCCCGCACCGCGCCCGCTTCCGCGCCGGCCGCCGAAACCGCGTCCGGACCGGCCCGCGGAGGGGCCGCGGGAGGGGTGCCGGACCGGCTCGCGCGCCCGCTCGCGAAGGGCCGCGGCACGGGCCGACCGGCCGTCGCACGCCCGGAGTTCGATCAGCGTTCAACCACGCCGGACCGGCTCCCGGTACGACTGAAACAGCCCCGGACCTCGTGGGCTCGCAAAAAAAACGATCGTTCTTTATTCTTTGCTGGTCGGCGCCCGATTCACGGGATGACCACGGGAGGGAACGAACACATGACGACAGAAACAGCGCATCCGGCTACCCGTACACCCGCACGCCCCCTGTCCGCCCCCTTCCCTTCCGGCCACCCCCTCGCAGTGTTCAACGGGTCCGACAAATCCGGCGTGCGGGACGTCTCGGGCGTCGCCGCCGACGCCCACCCCAACGGCTCCGGACGGACCGCCCGCTCCGGCCGGACCGCGGCCCGCAACGCGGGCAGCGGCACGACCGCGACCGCCGGGGGCACCGGAACCACCCGCCGAACCGGAACCTCCCGCAGGGCGACCCACGCCAACGGGACCGCCGCGGCCGCCCACACCGGCGCCGCCGACGAGCACTCCGCCGTCTCCGCCGCGGCCGCGGCGCCCGGCGCATCCGGGGCTTTCGAGACGTTCGACACCTTCGCGGACGACCTTTTCGGCCATCTGCCGCGCACCGACCAGCGCCGCTGGGCCCACTCGTACCTGCTGGCGCTGCTCACCACCGAAGGCAAGAAGTCCGTACGCCGACTGGCCGCCGCCATCTCCGACTCCCCCACCGCCTCCCAGTCGCTGCACCAGTTCCTCAACGCCAGCCCCTGGGACTGGAACCCGGTACGGCGCGAGCTCGTACGCCGGGCCGAACAGCCCGCTCCGCCCCGCGCGTGGATTCTCGCCCCGGCGGTGCTGCCCAAGCGTGGTGGCCACTCCGTGGGCGTGCACCGGCGCTTCGACTCCTCCGCCGGACGGACCGTCAGCTGCCAGCTTGCCATGGGCATGTTCCTGCCGGTGGGGGAATCTCCCGCTACGGCCGCACTTTCCGCGTCTGCCGGATCTGCGGCCTCTGCCGGAGCCGCGGCATCCGCGACGGCTTCCCGCTCCGGCGTCCTCGCCGCCGGTGACTGCGGCGGCAACGCGACCGTCTCCGTCGACTGGCGCCTGTTCCTGCCTCCCCAGTGGGCCGACGACCCGGCGCTGCTGCGCCGCAACCGCATCCCCGCCTCGGAGACCACCCACCCCCGCCCGATGTGGGTGCACGCCCTCGACCTCGTGGAGGCACAGGCCGCCCGCTCGTCCTGCCCGCCGGCACCCGTCGTGGCGGACCTGAGCGAGTACTCCGACTCCGTACGGCTCATCGAGGCGCTGGCCCGGCAGGGACGCGACTTCGTCATCGCCGTACCGCCCGCCACCGCCCTCGCCACTCCGGCCACGCCCGGTATGCCCGGCGACCCGGGCGCGCGCCCGCGCCTGCTGCAGACCGCGCCCACTCCCGTACGCCTGCCGGGCTCGCACCACACCTACCGCGCCTTCACCGAGCCGGGGCCGGCCGGCGCGCGGCCGACCCGGGTCTGGCTCACCAACATGGCGCACCGCCGCATGGGCCAGCTCGTCGGCCTCGCCCGGCTGCACCAGCTGCCCACGGCCACCCTGCGCACCCTCGCCACGGACTTCGGCCTGCACGACTTCGAGGGCCGCTCCTTCCCGGGCTGGCACCACCACATGACGCTGACCTCCGCCGCGCACGCCTACCGTGCACTGACCGAGGTGCCGGACGAGCAGACGCTCCCCAAGGTGCGGTTCGTTTCCTGACGGGGCGCCCTGCGAAGCCGTACGGAACCGGCCCCGGGGGGCGGTTCCGCACGGCTTGTCCGGCCGGGGGTTCGGGTTGATGCCGTACGGCTTGTCCGGCCGGAGGCTCAGGACGCCGTGAGCTGGGCTTGTAGACGGGTCCTGAGGTGGGTGCGGTACCAGTCGGCTGCCTCCGCGACCCGTACGAGAGGGCCGGGGCCCGGGTCGCAGCCGGCCGCCGTCCAGACCTCGTCGCTGCGGTACCAGTGGTCGTCGGCGAGCAGGGCGAACTGACGCTCGCTCACGCGGCCGGGGGTGGCGCGGAGGCGCTCCAGGCAGTCTTCCCAGGAGAGGTCGGGGAGGTCCGAGAGGTCGGGGAGGCCCAGGAGGCCGGGGCTGCTGGGGCCGTCGGGGCTGCTGGGGCCGTCGGGATCGCCGGAGTCGCCGGAGGGGCGCTGCGGGAAGACCGCGTGGCCGATCAGGGTGTCCATGAGGTCCCCGTTGCGTACGGGGGTGGGGTGGCTGGCGTGGTACACGCCGCCGGGGACGCCGTCCGACGCGAGAGCCAGCCGCGCGAAGAGGCGGGCCAGGTCGTCGACGGCCACGGCGGAGAGCAGGCCGCGCCCGCCGTTCCAGCGCGCCGGGAGGCGGCCGAGCAGTTCGGCCAGCGCCGGCACCACCCACCGGTCGCCCGCGCCCAGCACCAGGCCCGGCCGCAGCACCGTGCCGCCGGCCTCCAGGACCAGGCGTTCGGCGGCGAGACGGGTGCGGCTGGCGGGCGAGACCGGTGCGGGCGGGACCTCGTCCACGCCCAGGCCGGCGTGCGGCCCGGCTCCGTACACGGCGGCGGTGGAGAGGTGGACGATACGGCCGACTCCGGCGCGTACGGCCTCGTCGAGCAGCGCGGCGGTCCCGCGGACGTTGACCAGCTCGCAGCGTTCCTCGTCCCGGCCGATGTCGGAGGCGAGGTGCAGCAGGACATCGGCGCCTTCACAGACACCGCGCAGGGAGGCGGGGTCGGAGAGGTCGGCGGCGCGCCATTCGAGGGGGACGGCCGAGGCGGCAGCCAACGGCGAAGGGGAGCCCGGGGCCGCGTCCGTGGTGGCGGCCGGGGCCGCGTCCGTGGCCGCGTCCGTGGCGGCGGCCGGGGCCGCGTCCGTCGGGGGCTTGCGGGCGGTCGCGCGGATGCTCGTACCGGCGCCCGTACCCGTACCCGTACCGGTACCCGTCTCCGTACGCAGCAGTTCCCGCAGCACCGCGGAACCGATGAATCCGGTCGCTCCGGTGATCACCACCCGCCAGGGGGCCGTCGCCGGGGCGCCACCCGGCACGCCGCCACCCGGGAGTACGCCGCCGGTCGCCCCGCCGCTCGCAACTCCGTCGCCGGTCGCCCCGCCGCCCATGACTCCGTCGCCCGTAGCTCCGTCCGTCACGCCGTTCACCACGCCTTCCGTCGTGCTCCGTACCCCGCCACCGTAGCCGTCACCGGCCGCGGCGCGGACCGAGGCATGGGCCGAGGCGTGGGCCGCGACGCGGACCGGGACATGGGTCACGGCATGGACCGGGGCGTGCTCAGGCGGCCGCCCGCCTCCGCCGGGCCGCGAACGTCACCTGCGGCCTGACGGGCGGCACGGCGACGCCCGGCAGCAGATAGCGCCACAGGGAGACGACGCGCTGATGGAGGTCGGCGCGGCCGGAGGAGATCTGCGAGAAGAGTTGAGTGCCGGTGTAGGCGCTGACCAGGACCCAGGACAGCTCGTCCACGTTCACCTCGGGGAGCAGTTCGCCCTTCTCGCGTGCGGCGCGCAGCTGGCCGCCGAACTCGTCGGCCCAGTGGCGGTACGCGGAGTCGTCCTGGACGCCGAATTCACCCTGCTCCACCGCGAGCCGGACCCCGGCGCGCAGGGTGGGGTTGGACTGGAGCTCCTCCGCCAGATACAGGGTGATGTCGACCAGGCGCTGAAGGCCGTCCTCTCCGGGAGGCAGCTCCAGGCCGCCGCCCTGCTCGATCATCACTGCCTGGGCCAGGGCTTCCTTGGACGGGAAGTGGAAGTACATCCCGCCCTGGGTCACTCCGGCACGCTTCATGATCTTGCTGATACTGGCGCCGCTGAACCCGAACTCGTCGAACACCTCGGCGGCCGCCCGGAGGATGACCTCGCGTGTCCTGACCGCACGCTCCTGCATGGACAGCATCAGCTCCCTCGACAAACAAAACGAATACTATTTATTTTATGAAAGCCGAGGCTCTCACGCGGTGACGGCTGAACCGAACACACAGCAGCCTCCGTTGGCCACCAGGCAACCCGCTCAGGACGGCGACGGACCACCCCGGGAGCCCCGGCGGACCACAACGGGCCGCAACGCACCGGACCTGCAGACACTCCTCAGGGGGATACCCGCATGAGCACCACCGGCCAGCTTCCGAAGTTTCCCGCACCTGCTGCCGCCGGACCGTCCCCGCGCACGCTGACCACCACCGTGCCCAAGGAGTATGTACACAAGACGGCGCTGTCCGAAGTCCTGCTCACCAGTTGGCAGGAGACGGCTCCGGACGTTCACACCGTGACCGCGGAATGGCCGCGGGCCCATACGTTCTACTCCTCAAGAAACCGGCTGCACGACCCGCTCCTCCTCGTGGAGACGATCCGGCAGACCATTCCACTGCTCTCGCATCTCGCTTACAACGTGCCGTTCGGACACCAACTCATCTGGGATCACTTCACTTATTCACTCGACCCTGAGGCACTGCGTACCGAGACTGCCCCCACAGAGATCGAACTACGCATCGTCTGCTCCGACATCAAACGCCGTAAGGACACACTGAGCGCGCTGACCATGGACGTCGAGGCAACACGCAACGGTGTCCGCCTCGGCAGCGCGGTCGCGCGATTCACCAGCCACGCTCCGGCGATCTACCGCCGGCTGCGCGGTGAATACGGCGACGCCCGCGAGGCGATGGCCCGCGCGGTGCCGCTGCCGCCGCCGGTCGCGCCGCGGCGGGTGGCCCGTGCCCAGTTCGAGAGCGTGATGCTCTCGCCCACGGACACCCGGAACCGCTGGCAGCTCCGTACGGACACCACCCACCCGGTCATCTTCGACCACCCGGTCGACCACGCCCCCGGGATGCTCCTGCTGGAAGCCGCCCACCAGGCCGTTCACGCGGTGCTCCACCCGCTGCAGGTCATACCCGTCGGCCTGAGCACGGTCTTCACGCGATACGCGGAGCTGGACGCGCCGTGCTGGATAGAGGCCACGGTGCTGGGGCGGCCGGAGGGCGAGGAGGAGACGGGGGCGGATGCCGGGGAGGACGCCGGGGCGCAGGCCCTGGCGGCTGCCGGGGCCGACGCCGGGCCGGGTGCCGGGGAGAAGGCGGAATTCCCCGTCGAATTCCTGCCCGGAAGCGCGCCGCAGCCCGATGCGTTCGGCCTCCTCCACGCGCGTGTCACCGCCCACCAGAACGGCCGGGAACTGTTCTCCGCCACGGTCGCGGCGCACCCGCTGGGGGACCGATCGGCAGCGGAATCCGGTGCCGAATGGGACTGGGGCGCGGGCGCGGAGACCGACAGGGATTCCGGTACGGAATCCGCTTCGGGAACGGACCGGGGAACAGCTCCGGGAACCGGATCGGGAACGGGTTCGGGAACAGCACCGGGAGCTTCGGGAATGCGTCCGGAAACAGGCGCGGAATCGCTCTCCGCCACACGCGGGGATTCCCGTACGAACCTGGGCTGACACCCGTACCGACCGGGGAAGAGGGCATGGGCCGGGGCATCCGGCCCCGCCCCGCCCGGCGGTTTTCCGGGCGCTCGTCACGCGCCGCGCACATTGGACGCCATCCCGCTACGACTTCGGGAGATCCACCGGGCGTTCACCGCGCGGCCACTTCGCCGTAATCCAGCCACCCGACGGCGTTCCGGCCAGCTGCTTTGTTGTCATGGACACGCCACTCATGCTCGTGGTCCAGACCTGTTCCGCACCCCTCACCTATCGGCCGCGACCGGCTACTACCAGCCACGAAGCCCCTTCGAGCCGTGGTCGCGACGGGAAAGATCAAGCCAAAGTGCCCTCTCGTGTCTGCGTTTGAGCCATCCCTGCATTGCAGACCTTTGACGATCACTTGGTCTTTCTTTTACGTTCTAGGGAGCGGCACCCGCGCGGCTCGCGTGGCTGATCATCGCCGTTTTCCACCATCCCCTGCCTGCGGAGGCTCGACGGACATGGAACAGCTGATCAAGAAGATGACCCAGGACGGCGTCTGGCGTGAGTGGGTCGCCCTGAACTCCCCGCGCGGCGCCGGCAAGGACGGGTGCATCAGCGCGACGAAGTCCGGCTGCATCAGCGCGACCACGGCCGCGCCCAAGACGGGATGTATTTCCTGACCGGGCGTTGAGCCTTCCCGGCGGGGAACCGGCCGGCGGCCCGCACACCACCGGCCGGTTCCCCACCACTTCGTGAAGTCGGGCGCGCGACATCGGTTGTTCCGGGTGTTCCGTGCGAATCTCACGTTCCGCGTGTTCCGCGTCTTCTGCGTGTTCCGTGTCTTCGACGTGTTCCGTGTGTTCGGCGCGCTCCAGAGGCTTCATGCGTTTTCACGGATTCCACACGTTCTCTGCACAACGCGGGCGCAACGTAGGCATAGCGCAGTCACCGCGGGCCAGTTACCGCTGAGTTACCGCGGTGCAGTCACCACGGCACAGCCGCATCAGCGCAGTCACAGCAACGCAGTCACGTCGGCGCAATCGCATCAGCGCAATCACATCAACAGTGCGGGCTCCGCGCCCGCGCGACGCAGGTTCTCGTAACGCCGCGACACCGATCACTCCCCGTCCGCCACACAAGACAGACCTGAGGGTGACCATGGATGGCCAGCCGAGCCGGCCGGGACAGCCGACCGCCGACATCGTGAACCGGATAAGGGACATACCGATCTACCGCTCGTCAATAGAGCGGGGGCACTTCCCCATACTGGACAAGCCCGAGATCGCCCGGGATTTTCCGGACAACTGGATGACGCCGGTCCTGGCCGACGCGCTCGCCGCCGGCAAGGCGGAGTACGTGCTCTCCACGGGCACCAACCACGCCCGGATGCAGATCATCCGGCCGCCGTATTTCCTGCTGAACTCCTACTACCAACTGTGGAGCGAGCACCCGGACATCGCCGACACCTGGCACGAGGGGTGCCAACGCGTCTCCCTCACCACCGTGTTGGCGACGGAGCACGTGGCGCGCGTGAACGCGAAGAAGCGGCGCCGGTCCACGTCGGCACCCGGCGCCGAGACCGCGCCCGCGCCCGTACCGGAGCTGGCGGACCGCCGGCTCGACGAGCGCACCTTCTACGTCAACCTCACGCTGGACCCGGCGCTTTGGGACCGCGCGGACGTCGAACGGATGCTCGCCGAGATCCGTACGGCCCAGCAGGCGCACCCCGAAGGCCGCTACCACCTCGACTGCTCCAGCTACCACCTGGCGCACCTCGTACGGAAGGCGATCGACTGGGGCCTGTGGGACCGGTTCCCGCGGCCGGCGAGCATCGTGCACGCGTACGAGTACACGCCGGTCAACGTCCGGCGCTTCCTCCTGGAGCACTTCGACTGCCCGGTCATCGACCTGTTCGGCAGCACCGAACTGGGCTACCTCTTCTACAGCGACCGGCACGGCCGGTTCCACCCCTACCTCGACAAGATGAGCGTCGAGCTGGTCCCCGTGGAGCCGGGCAGCCGCATCTTCAGCATGATCGTGTCGAGCGTACGGAACCCGTACATGCCGCTGATCCGTTACCGGTCCGGCGACTGCGCGCGGACGCTGGACGGCACCCCCGACCCGGAGAAGATCACCCGGTTCTGCGGCCGCGAGAAGGAGTTGCTCGCGTCGGCGCACGGCCAGGGGCCGGTCGCGCAGGGCGATCTGGACGAGTGCGTCAGCGAGGCGTCGCCCCACGTGTTCGTCCACCAGCTGCGCGTACGGCGCGACCGGAGCGCCGCGGAGCTGCGGTACACGACGTTCGACGGCCGGCCCGTGAACGCGTCGGAGGCGGTTGCGCTGGGCGCGGGGGTGGAGCGGCTGACGGGCATTCCGTGCCGGGTCGAGCACCGTGCGCACATTCCGATCGGGAAATCGGGGAAGTACGCGTGGCTGGATCGCGGGGACGGGGTCGGGGACGGGTGCGCGGGCGAAGGCGAGGACCTGGGCGGGAGCCGCGGCGAGCAGGCCGACGAGCCGTGAGGCGGTGAGGGGGGGGCGGCGGTCCGGGTGGCGGTCCGGGGCTCGGGGGCTTTCGGGGTGTCTCGGGCGGTCTCGGGTGATCGTCGGCTCAGGGGCGGCCGCTCGGGGCGGCCGCGCGGGCGCACGTCCCCGCCTGCACGCCTCCGCCTGCACGCCCCCGCCTGTGGACGCCGGGCGCCCGCCACGTCCATGACCGCGCCCACTCCCCATCCACGACCACCGGCCAACAGCCATCGGGAGAACCATGACCACGCAGCCGCAGGAACAGTTCCAGGCCCCCGCCGGCCAGGAGCCGCACGCAACCCACGCATCTGACATCACCGGCACCACTCACACCCCCCACGTCACCCCGGACGACCTCATAACCCTGCTCGGCGAGCGCCTGCACACCGAAGTGGTGCGGCACTTCACGGCGTTGGGCGACGCCGCGCCCGAATACGTGGAACGGCAGGTCACCGAATGCCTGCGTTACCTGTACCTCGTGTCCCGCCACCGTGAGCGGCTCAGCGGCCTCTTCCTCCCCGTAGAGCAGGACATCGACGAGATCTGGCACTACCTCATCCTCCAGACGCGCGAGTACCGCGAATGGTGCGAACAGCGGCTGCCGGGACGGTTCTTCATCGAGCACCGGAGCATCGGCTACGAGGACTACCAGCAGGAACCCGGCCGGGAGCAGGTGATCGAGGAGGCCCTGCGCTGGATACCGCTGTACGTACGGGAGTTCGGCCCCTTCGACGAGGGCGCCCTGCCGCACTGGACGATCGTGCGCTTCCTGCACGACCAGCTGAGCATGTCGCTGCGGGACATCGCGGCTCTCCAGCCTGCCGGCGCGCCCTGAGCGCGCTTTCGGGGCAGCCCGAAGACGAGGAAACGGACCCATGAGCGCTCGGCCCGGCAAACCGGCCCCCCACGCCACACCCCGTGGCCCTGAGGACCACCAAGCCCACCAAGGTCCACACAGTCTCCAAAGCTCCCAAGGCCACCAAGAATCCCGTGACCCACAAGGCCCACAAGGCCCCTATGGGGACTCCCACGCCTCGCCCGAGGCCACCGAGCCGCCGGAGCAGAAACGTGTCCTGAGGGTCCTCGCCCTGTCCCAGGTGCTCAGCGGCGCGGGGCTGGCCGCGGGCATCACCGTGGGCGCGCTGCTCGCCGAGGAGATGCTCGGCTCGACGGGGCTGTCCGGCCTGCCCGCGGCGCTGTTCACGGGCGGAGCCGCCCTCGGCGCCGTCGCGATCGGCCGGATCTGCCAGCGCTGGGGCCGACGGCCCGGCCTCACCGCGGGGTACGCGACCGCGGGCCTGGGCAGCCTCGGCGTCGTCATCGCCGCCGCCGTCGGCAACGTATGGCTGCTGTTCGTCTCCCTCCTCGTCTACGGAGCGGGTACGGCGACGACCTTGATGGCCCGGTACGCGGGCGCCGACCTGGCCGCGCCCGCACGACGGGGCCGCGCGGTGAGCCTCGTACTGTTCGCCACCACGCTCGGCGCGGTGGTCGGGCCGAACCTGGTCGGGGTCACGGGGGACGTGGCGGACGGCTGGGGCATCCCGCGGCTGGCCGGACCGTTCCTGCTGGCCGTGGTCGCGTACGCGGCGGCGGCCGTGGTGCTCGGGGCGTTCCTGCGGCCGGACCCGCTGCACCTGGCACGGGCCCGTGCGGAGGCGGCATCGGACGCCTTCCCCGCCCCCGCCCCGGCCACGCCTGCCGCCCCTGCAGCCTCTGTTGCCCCTGCGAACTCTGCCGCCCCGGAGGCCTCGGAGGCCCCGTCCGCCGACCGTGCCGATGTCCGCGGGGTCGTGACCGGTACCGCCGTCATGACGCTCACCCAGCTGGTCATGATCGCGATCATGACGATGACGCCCGTCCACATGCGGGCGCACGGCCACGCGACCGAGACCGCCGGGCTCGTCATCGCCCTGCACGTGGCGGCCATGTATCTGCCGTCGCCACTCACCGGGATGCTCGTGGACCGGATCGGCCGGCTGCGGGTCGCGGCGGCCTCCGGCATCGTCCTGCTCTGCGCCGGCGCCCTCGCCGCGCTCGCGCCGGCGCACTCGGTACCGGCGCTCGCCGCCGCACTCGTACTCCTCGGCATCGGCTGGAACTTCGGCCTCGTCAGCGGCACCGCCATCGTCACCGACGCCGTACCGCTGGCCACGCGCGCCTCGACACAGGGCCTGGTCGACGTGGGGATCGCCGTCGCGGGCTCAACCGGCGGCATGGCGTCGGGGCTGGTCGTGGCCACGGGCGGCTACTCCACGCTGGCGCTCACAGGCGGAATCGTGGCGCTCGGCCTCGTACCGCTGCTGGCCGTGACCGGCCGTACGGGACGACGCGGCGGCCGTACGGGTACGGGTACGGACACGGGCACGGGTACGGGTACGGACGCGGGTACGGACACGGCTTCGACACCGACGCCTGCTCCGGCCACCTCCCCGGCAACCGCCCCCCGGGAACAGACATGAAGCACCTCAAGCACCTCAAGAGCCTCAAAGGCTTCACGGGGCTTAAGTACTTCAAGGGCCTCAAGGGCTTCGCCCCCCTCAAAGCCCCCGAGGCCACCCCCTCTACCGGCTCCTCTCCCTCTCCCTCTCCCTCTCCCTCTCCCTCTCCCTCTCCCTCTCCCTCTCCCTCTCCCTCTCCCTCCCCCTCCGCCTTCCCCCGCCCGCGCCCCACCCGCCCGGACACGGCCGGTCACCCGGCCCACTACACGGCGTCCAACCGGCCGCACAGCCCGCCGGGCACGAGCTCGCTCCGTACGGCGGCCCGTACGGCGGCCCGAGCAGCAGCGCGCACGGCAACCCGTACGCCGGTACGCACACCCGTTCGCACTCCGGTACGCACTCCGGTTCGCGCACCGGAGTACACGCCGGTACGTACATCGGCGCGGCCCCGGATGTGGACCGCCCCCTTCAAACAACCCCACGCCACGCACACCCCCACCCGCCCCACCCGCTCCTCCCTCTCCACCCACTCCCCCCACCGCAGCCATTCCCCCCATCTCCCCCACCTCCTTCGCACCACCACCCCCCTCAGCATCCTCGGCATCCTCGTCGTCATCCTGACCCTGCTCTTCTCCGGTACGGCAGCGGCCAAGGGCGGCAAGGCCCCGTTCCCCACGGCGTCCGGCGCCTCGCCTGTACAGGTCCCCACCCCCACCCCCACCCCGGCGGCCCCTCCAGGCGCACACGGCACACCCACCCAGGTGTCCCCCACCCAGGCGCGGTCCTCCACAGGCATCCAGTACCGCCGCGACAACGAGCGCGACCCCGGGCGTGAGAAGGACAAGGACCGTAACCAGACGCGCCGTTGTGCGCGGACCACGCCGGGGGCTCCGTCCCCGTGCCGCCGTCCGCCGCCACCGCCCCTCCACGCGGCCCGGTCCTACCCGACCGCCGCCTTCCTCACCACACAGGCCGGCTCCGCCGCACTCACCACTTCAAGACCGGGCGTGGCCACCCGCCCCGCCCTGCACTGTCTGCACTGCGTCTTCCGCTGCTGAGGAGTACCACCGGGGCTTCCTGCTCCGCACCAGTCGAACGGGTTCTGCCATGCCCTCTATGGCACCACTTAACGACCAGCAGGAGACATTCCCTAGTGGAAACCTTCATCGAAAACGCCCGCTCCTTCAACGCCCGCATCGCGGCCGTACACGAGGAGCGTGAGACCTACCAGCGGCTCGCCGACGGCCAGTCGCCGCTCGCCCTGTTCATCACCTGCTCCGACTCACGGATCATCCCGTCCCTGATCACCGGGGCCCTTCCGGGCGAGCTCTTCGAACTGCGGACGGCGGGCAACGCCGTACCGCCGCACCGGCCGGACATGCCCGCCAGCGCGGAGGCCGCCACGATCGAGTACGCGATGCGGGTGCTGCGCGTCGCCGACATCGTGGTGTGCGGTCACTCGCACTGCGGGGCGGTCGGCGCCATGGCGCGCCGCGAGGACCTCGCCGGCGCCCCCGACGTACGTGCCTGGCTGACCCAGCAGCTCTCCGACGAGCTGCCGATGGACGAGGCACCGACGGTCGCGACCGCGGTCCAGCGGCACGTCACCGAGCAACTGGCACGCCTGCGTGCCTACCCGTGCGTACGCGAACGGATCGACGCGGGCGAGGTGGGGCTGCACGGCTGGTACTACGAGGTCCACACCGGCCTGGTCTCGGCGCATCAGCCCGCCACCGACACGTTCCTCCCCCTCTGACGGCGAAGGCGCCTTCCATGACACCGAAATCCACCCCGGACACGGCCGCGGGCGTGACCACGGGCGCAACCACCTCAGCCCCGGCGCCCACCACGAACGGCGCGCCCCCCAACCCGAAGGAGACACCTCAGGAGACCCCCACCCCGTCGAAGCCCTCCTCCCCCCGCTGGCCCCACCTCCGGGCCGACTTCACGGCCTCCGTCGTCGTCTTCCTGGTGGCGCTGCCGCTGTGCGTCGGCGTGGCCGTCGCCTCGGGCGTACCGGCCGAACTCGGCCTGATCACCGGCATCGTCGGCGGCCTGCTCACCGGGTTCCTGCCCGGAAGCAGCCTCCAGGTCAGCGGCCCGGCCGCCGGTCTGACCGTCCTCGTCTACGAAGCGGTCAAGGAGTACGGCCTCGGCGCGCTGGGCGCGATCGTCCTCGTGGCGGGCCTCCTCCAGGTCGCCATGGGCGCACTGCGCCTGGGCAGCTGGTTCCGCGCCATCTCCGTGGCCGTCGTCCAGGGCATGCTGGCGGGCATCGGCCTCGTACTGATCGCCGGACAGCTGTACGCGCTCACCGACACCAAGGCCCCCGGCAGCGGCCTCGCCAACCTCGGCGGCCTGCCCGGTCTGGTCACCGGCACCGCCGGGTCGGGCGCGGCCCTGTCCGCGCTCGCGGTCGGCGCGGGCACCGTCGCCGTACTGGTGCTCTGGCCCCGGTGGCAGCGCGGGGCCCGCGTCCTGCCGGCCCCGCTCGCGGCCGTGGCCCTGGCCACGCTCGCCGTCTTCGCCCTCGACCTGCCCATAGCCCGCGTCGAGGTGCACGGCCTGCTCTCCTCCGTCCAGCCACCGGGCGGCTCGGACTTCGCCCAGCTGGTGAGCGTCGGCGCGATCGGCACCGTCCTCGCCTTCACGCTCATCGCGTCCGCCGAGTCGCTGTTCAGCGCGGCCGCCGTGGACCGGCTGCACGACGGGCCGCGCACGCAGTACGACAAGGAGCTGATGGCCCAGGGCGCGGGCAACACCGTCTGCGGCATCCTGGGGGCCCTCCCGATGACGGCGGTGATCGTCCGCAGCTCCGCGAACGTCAACGCTGGGGCCCGTACGAAGGCGTCCCGCGTGCTGCACGGCGTCTGGCTGCTGATCTTCGCGGCGGCCCTGCCGGCGGCGCTGGGCATCATCCCGGTGGCGGCGCTCGCGGGCGTCCTCGTCCACGCGGGCTGGAAACTCCTCCCCGTACGCGACTTCGCCCCGCTGTGGCGCGAGCACCGCGGTGAAGCCGTCGTGCTCGCCGCGACCGCCATCGCGATCGTCGTCACCAACATGTTCGAGGGCGTACTGATCGGCCTCCTCCTGGCCGTCGCGAAGACCGCCTGGGAGACCTCCCACGTCCACCTGGAGTTCAGCGGCCTGGACGCCCCGTCCACCGAACCCATCCAGGTACGCGCCCTCGGCAACGCCACCTTCCTCCGCCTGCCCAAACTCCTCGACCAGCTGGAGGCCCTCCCCCACGACCGCAGGATCGACCTCGACCTCACCGGCCTGCGCCACCTCGACCACGCCTGCGCCACCGCCCTGACCACCTGGTCCACCCACCGCACCACCCAGACCAACTCCCCAACCCCGGACAACCCGGCCCACGCCCCCTAGCCCCACCACACGGCCGCCCGGTGACCACCGGGCGGCCGTGCGACCGGCACTCAGCGGGCGCCCACCCCCGAAGCCACGGGACGTGGGCGCCCCGCCCTTCCCCCGCCCAGCCCCCCATCCGCTACCCTGTCCAAAGCTGCCCACCAGCAGCCCGTCGACGCACCCACCATGCGCCGACCACTCCCCGCCTCCGTAGCTCAGGGGATAGAGCACCGCTCTCCTAAAGCGGGTGTCGCAGGTTCGAATCCTGCCGGGGGCACCAGCGAAAAGGGCTCCTACCGATCTTGGTAGGAGCCCTTTGACATCCAGTTCTGACATCAACGCCCATGGTCACTGACGACCGGGACGCCTCCTGAGCAGCCGGTCCATGTGACTCATGGCCTCGCGCTGTGTGTCCTGGACGACGTGGGTGTAGACGTCCTGGTGATGCTGATCTGAGAGCCGCTCCTGTCACCCAGCTCTCCCCCGCCTTGGCTCGAGCAGCTGCTTGCCGCATCCGGTGCCAGCGCAAGGGGCGATGCAAAAGCCCGGGAGCGGGACAATTCGACGACGACGGCTCTTGAGGTCGTCGTCATACAGGACGCCACGGCGGCGCTGGGTCTACTGGCGCACGCGAAGGACACGGTTTTCGAGGTCGAGGTCCAACCAGCGCAGGCCGACGATCTCACCCCGGCGAAACCCCATCCCGATGACGAGGACGAAGGCCGCGTAAAGCGGGTCCTGTCTGGAGGCCGCCAGCAAGCCGAGGGACTCGTCCAGCGTCCAGGGGCGCAGCTCGCGTAAGTCGGTGCGAGACGGTTCAACGAGCTTGGCCACGTTGCGCGTGATCAGCTCTTCCCGGCACGCGGAGGAGAGCGCCGAGCCCAGTACACGGTGCGATTCCTTGGCAGTTGCGGCAGTGGTCTGGCTCTCCAGACGGACGAGGAAACGGCGCATATCGGCGACGCCCAGGGATTCGAGCCTCTTCGCGCCAAGCATCGGCGACAGGTAGAGCCCTGTGTGTGCCTCGTACTTGTCGTACGTGCTGAGCTTGCGACGGGGCTTGATGTCGTTGTCCAGCCAGTACGGCAGCCACTCAGAGAGCTTGGCCGAACGAGTGGGCACAGGCACGCCCTGGTCGACCTTGTCGAGAAGCTCCCGGCGCTTGGTGTCGCGCTCCGCCCAGGTCTTGCGGTAGGCGAACTTCCGCTGAGTTACAACTTTCTCTACTGGTTCAAGGCCCGCGCACGGCGCGGGCGCGCGCCGCCTCTGCGGCGCGGCCTGCCTCCCGTCTTCGCCCCGGCTGACCGCGCCCGGCAGCGCGCTCGGCAGCCGCGGCATCGAGTGGTAGACACCTTCTGTGGCTGAGTCCGGTCGCTCCACGGCTTTAGGCAGCCACCATGGGGCGAGCCTCCAAGATCATGGGCCCAACATCGTGTTTTACCGGGCAGGTCCACAGACTGCCCGACAAGCCATCAGCTTACGGGGCCATGATCACTCGCCCCATGGCAGCTCCAGTCCAAAGCCGCTCCGCGCCCTCACTGGCATGCCCCCCCGCTGAGACGCTGCCACCACCCCACTAATACAGCCACTTCGGTATGGTCTTGTGGACCACGGTGCCGTCGAGCTCCACAGAGCACACGGAAATATGGGACACTGCGTTGCTTGAAATCTTCTAAGGAGAATCAGTGTCGGAGATCCAGAAGCGTCCGATTGAACAGTATCTCGATGTCGCATCCATCTCCGAAGCGGGCACCTCCGAAAGGTACCAGCGCGCCTCTTCTCCCCACACTGTCTTCACTTGGTGGGCTCGCCGCCCGTTCTCTACGGCAGCAGACCTACTTTCCGCTTCCCTCGACCCGACTCAAGCAGCAGAAGAATCAAAGGTTCTTGACCCGTTCGTAGGTGGCGCCACGTTCCCGCTTGCAGGTACGCGCCTGGGCGTTGAGATGTATGGGATGGAAAACAACGAGCTCGCTTATTTCACAGCGAAGGCACTCCTCGATTTCAGCAGGCCCGCTGGTCGGCAACTCCGGCATCTATTGATGCTGGAGGGAAGGAAAGTCTTGGATCAACTGAAATCCGAGACCGGCGAGCTTTACCCTGCCCGTGACGCCGACAACATTATCTGCTACTTCTGGAGCCGTTCCGCCGTGTGCACTAACTGCGGTAACGAGATGCCCCTCCAAAAGCGACCCTGGCTTTCTAAAAAGACAGGGAGGCAGCGTGCCATCATGCAGCGGCCAGACTTTGACAATAAGTCGTTCGATATCCATGTCGTCGAATCGACGTCCGACGCAGTAACCGATCACTCGGCCTGGAGCGGGCGAAACTCTCTGCGTTGCCTGTTTTGCGGACAGGAATACGACAGGAAGCAAACGGCCGACTTGATTCGAACGGCTTCGACCGACAAACTCACGGCAGTTGCAAAGCTCGACAAGCGAAAGCATTTCCTTCCCGCGACGGATCCGCGTAAATATGGTACTGATGCAGTCGCGGAGCAGATGATCAAGGAAGACTGCGCCGCACTCGGCCTTCAACTTCCGGACGTCAAAATTCCGGCCTGGTCAGGCATCACGAATCCCACCATGTACGGCCACGACACTATTACTTCCCTATTCACGGAGCGGCAACTTGCGGTCATCACTCGCCTTTGCCGGGTCCTGAGTGAGCGGCAGAAGACCTGGGAAGCAAAATATGGCGAGCCTCTGGCCAAAGCAATCGCTGCTTTCCTTTCTGGCCTCATTGATCAGCTAGCTGACTGGAATTCTCGGCTGTGCATGTGGATTTCACAGAATGAGCAGGTGGGACGCGGCCTCTCTGGTCCAGGAATGCCTATGCTGTGGGACTTCGTTGAGATTGACCCACTCTTGCGCGGGCCAGCGAATCTCTACGGGAAACTTGAGCGAATCGCTGCTGGCGTAGACCAAATCCCGATGCCAGCGGACCAAGAGGAAAGGATCACCCGCGGCGACTCCCGCTCAATGGCATACCCAGACGCCTTCTTCGACGCCATTGTCACCGATCCGCCGTACTACGATAATCTCTACTACAGCATCCTCGCCGACTGCATCTATTCCTTCAAGAGGATGGCGTTGATCGGTACCTTCCCTGAAATTTTCAGCGAGCCCAGAACTGACTCAACTAGGGAGCTGACCGCAGCTCCTCGACGTCAGGGAAGTCCCACAGAGGCCTGGACATACTTCAGTACGGGGATGGCGCAAGTCTTGCGAGAGGCTCGGCGGGTCGTCAAGCGAGACGGTGTGATCACCGTTTGCTACGCTCACAGTTCCATTAGCGGCTGGTCATCACTAATCGCGGCTTACGTGCGGGCCGGACTAAAGATCACCCAATTGTGGCCCATGACAATCGAACGAACGCACCGGCCTCGTTCGATGAAGTCAGCCGCGATCAACACTTCTCTCGTCTTGGTTGCCAGGCCTTATGAAGCAGCAATCGCGATGGGCCTGACACAAGATGCACCCAGTACTGGCGCGCTAATCAAAACAGCTCTGGATCGTGCTGCTTCAGCCGACTGGCCAGGCGACGTGGCAGCAACTATTGCTTTCGTCTCGGCCGTTGAGGCCCGGATCAGTCAATTTACGGACGAGATGCTGAGCCAGCAAGATACAGTAAACACCGCATGCCGCGAGGTTGCCGATCAAATTTATGAGAGCATCCCAGGATTCAGCTTCTCATCACGCTGATCCACGTTGTCTCCTTCGGCCGGCGCGTGCCGAAGGAGACAATTCATTAGCTACCTACCGATCCCGGTCTTCCATCTCACCCATAAGAGCCCTGGTTTTAGCCACCCGCGCTCGAATGGTTCGTATTTTACTGTCAATCTTAAGTGCGCCTACAGCTATATCAACGAGCTCTTCGCGATCCATAGCCGCAATGTCACTTTTCACCTGGTCGAAGTAGGCGAGTTCTGTCTCCGCATTAAGTAGAAGGCTTTCGAAGTACTCTCTCCTCGCCTCTGACCAGTTCACTTGGTCCCACGACAGAGCCTGGCGCAAGGCGCTGTCTAGTGAGCTCCAATATTGCGGAGCACTAAGGGTAACTGACGTATGTTCGACGCTGCGCATCCAAATACTCTCAAGCCGAGATGGTCCTGACTCGGAGGCAATCATCAGGGCGAGATGCGAGTAAGAGAGTAGCGTCACTTGATGTCTGTCAGCCTCCACGTAGAGGCGGCTTTCTCCTTCTGGGTAGCCAGCGATAGGGGCGACTAGAATTGCGAAATCAGCACCCTTCCGCCACTTACTCAGCGCCTCAATCTTGTAATCTTTAGGGTTGAGTGCTGTACGAGAAAGCCTAAACGCCTTAGCGTCTGCCACTAGAGAGTGCGCGGGCGATCCGCCTTCTGCCACTACGTCTGCCGAGTTAGACCTTTCTTGCGAGACCTCGGCTTCATATCCAATCCGACGAAGAGACTCGGCAACGATCGAATCCATCGCCTTGGCATACAGCTTTTCCTCGGAGGAGTCGTGGCTGTATCGCTCCGGGATGCAGCCGGCCCTCACCAGCAGGGAAAAAAATCCGTCATCATCCGCACCTTGGATGATTTTGTCTAGTTCGATAGCTGCTCGATCGAACAGAAGTCCTTTTCTGGCAAGTCGATCGATAACTGCATCTATCGAGAAGTGCATATTGACCTCGATCCCCACCCGGCTGAGCGCCATGAACATCAACATTTTGGACGATCATGCTAGCGGAGCCCTTTGCCGCATGTGGCGGGTCAACCGATTCGCATGAAGCCACCATGTGGACAGAAAGGTTCTTATCGCCCGAAAATATGGCAGGTAATACCAGGACGCCCGGTTACTCCAGGGGTGCCGCCAGCTGGCCGGCGCCGAACCAGCGGAGTCATTGACGATCTACCCGATGCCCGTGGGCGTTCCGCTGACATCCAACGGTGACATCAACGGCCACGGACAGCGGCATCATCCGGCAGCCACATGCGGCCCCTACGGACGCGTTGGACCCCGACCACGACCGGGCAAGATCGAACCCCTAAAGCGGGTGTCGCAGGTTCGAATCCTGCCGGGGGCACAAGCGCGTAAAGCCGCTGACCTGGGGCTTCTCCCCGGGGAGGCACTCTATCCGGCCTCGGGCTTCTTGTCCGGGGCCGTTTGTGTGAGTGGGCGGTTCACCGGGCTTCGGTGCCCCTCCCGACGGATCAGAACCATCCGGCACCGTGCCGGCCGAGGAACTGCGCAGCAGTTCGAGTTCAGCCGACACCCAGACCACCAGTTGGGAGTGGGGCCCGGGCAACTACCGCGTCCTGACCCAGGTCGAGGGCACCGCCGACGCCCTTGTGCCGACCCAGGAGGAGTTCGACACACGGTTCTACTCCATCATCACCGACCTGGTCGGCACGCCCACGGAACTTGCCGACGAGAACGGCGGGATCGCCCGGCGTGCCGGCTCCTCGCTGTGGGGCACCCCGTTTCCCACCGGCCCTCGTGAGACGGCGGTGGGGTGCAGTCTGGGATTCCCCGGCCAGTACTTCGACCGGGAGAGCGGCCTGCACTACAACGTGTTCCGCTATTACGACTCGCTCACCGGCCGATACCTCAGCCCCGATCCGCTCGGTCTCGGGCCCGCGCCCGACCCCCACGGCTAGGTGGACAATCCCTTCGCCGAGATCGATCCGCTCGGCCTGGCGAAGAAGAAGTGCCCGGTCATCATCGAGCGCTACGGCAGTGAGGCGGAAGCGAAGGCGAGCGCCGCGGTGAAGCCGGGCGGGGGCCTTGTCCCGAGGCCCGGCCACGAACGGCAGCCCAAATGGATCGCCCAGACCGGCAAGGTCAACCCCGGAACGCCGGGCAAGAGCAAGAACTACACCCACAAAATGGAGTTCTCCTGCAAGCCGGAGGTGTTGGCCTGGCTGAAGCAGTACGAGATCAAGCCGACCAACGAGCCAGGGCGCTACGCAGTACCGGCTGACAAGATCGATGAGTTCGACCAGTACGTGGAGAAGACAACTGTCCAGCCGCTCGATTCAGGCGGTGGCCGTGGGAGGAGACGATGAATCCGTCATCGCCGCGCGCACGCCTGCGCCAGGCTCTGCTGTGTATCGGCGAGAGCGGGTCCGTACCCGACGATCTCGGTACGGCAGTCGTCACCGCGCTGCGCGAACTGGCCGTGGAGGAACTAGGAGAGCGCTCGCGCGTCGAGCTGTTCGCCTCTGGTGCCGAGGACCACTCCTGGGGACGAAATTTCGGTCTTCGGCTGGCGGACTACGACATCGGGCTGCCAGACCTGCTCTTGTACGCGGACTCAAGCGACCTACCGCCTCAGGTGCAGGAGAGTTGCCCGACTCTGATTCAGGAGGAGTGGGAGGCCGCACTGCTGGTCTCCAAGCTCATCATCACGGGTCTTGAGTCGGAGCCCGTGCCTGTGCCTGTGCCTGTGCCAGGCAGTGGCGCACGACACCCGGAGGGGAATTCGAGACCGGCCCGGTCGGTGGCGAGAGAACAGTTGTGCCGGGCGCTGACTGCCATTGCGGAAAGGGCGGACCTGCACCAGGACGAACTCACCGCCGGCTTGCGCCGCGCGCTTCTTGATTTCGCGTCGGAGACTCCCGACAACGTGGAAGCCGTACAGCACATCACGGTGCTGTACGCAGGGCAGCCGGAGCAAGGGGCGCGTTTGTGCCTCAGCCCCTCGGGGGTGGCCTTCTCGCAGGTCATCCTGAGCGCTGACGGCTGTCCCGTTCCCAGTGACGTGCTGGAGAAAGTCCCGGATCTGACCCTGGACGAGTGGCACGCCGTCATCCAAGTCACCGGCCTGACCCTCTTGGCCTTCGAGGCCGAGGCGGCTCGCGAGGAGGCTTGACGGCCGCATTGTCTCCTGCCTCAGGTCGTGCAGATCGACCGTTCCCTGGGCCATGGGGCCCGGGGTCTGCGGAATTTGTGTCGAGCCGCGTGCTGAATTCGCTGCGAACATAGAGCGCACGGGCGCCCGGCGCGTGAGACGGGCTGGGCTCCGCTCACGACAGGTCAGCCGTATATTGGGCAGATGAGCAGAAGGCGATACGTCGCGCGGGGGGTTTCTGGTGGTTACCGGGTTTGGGATAATCGGGGGCGGCGCTGGTGGGGGGACTTGTATGAGTTCTGTCCCGATGAGCTGCTGGCAGAACTGAACGGCGGAGCCGACCCCACCAGGATCACCGCGCTCATGAAGCGCTACCGGTCGCTGAAGCGGTAGGCCGCGGGGCGGGGGCTGCCGCGTGGTGTCGGGGCATTGTGATGGCAGGCCGCGGGGGCGGGCCGGCGTCGCGGGTGTGAATGGGCAGTAAAGGGGTTCGTCGGGGGTCTTGGCCCGCAGTCATTGAAGGTTCGACGGATATTGCGCCACTTCTGCGCCGGGGCTTGGCCCGAATCGTCTTGGAACGTCTTCGTCCGGATCGGCCAGTGCGGCCCGCGGCCCTCCCCCGCTCCCCACAACCCCCCAAACTCGCACATCGATAGATCGAAAAGCGCCTTGGCTTGAACCTTTGTCCGAGGAAGCGAACATTGTGACCCAACTGACGCATCTGACACTGAACTTTTGCTTGTAGGGGTAGTTCCTTCTAGTAGCGAGGTGGAGCGCTGCTCCATCGAGGGCTGGCCTGCACGGTTCACGAATGGAGCGTCATGGGTCCCAACGTACGAGCGTTACCGCAGGTGCGCGGGCGGGAACAGCAGCTGGCACAGATAAGCGCAAACCTGCACAGTGTGGCAAGTGTCCGTCGGAGCAAGGTACTTGTGGTAGAGGCGGTCGCCGGGGCGGGAAAGAGCCGGCTTCTGTTGGAGGCCGCGGGCGTCGCCGACAGGGATGGGTTCGCTGTCGTCAACGGTGTGTCGGTGGGGGATGGGGCCGGGGTTGTGGCTCAGGCGTCGGATGGGGCCGGAGTTTCCGCGCGGGCGGCCAGGGGTGCCGCCGAGGCGGCCAGGGGCGCTGAGGGCGGGCTGCGCAGTGCGGGAGTGGTGGCCGCGATCGAGGTGGCGCGGGGGTGGCTGCGGGGGGATGTGGAATGCGGCCGGGCCGTTGTCGTGCTCGATGATCTGCAGCTGGCCGACGGGGGTGTGCTGAGCGCGTTGTGCGATCTGATCGTGGCTCTCAGCGGGCGGCCGGTTCTCTGGCTGCTCGCCTTCGCCCCGGACCGGGAGGCCGCGTCGGGCGAGCCGATGAAGGCCTGCCTGGGCAGGCTTCGGGGCAGGGTTTTGATCGAGCCGGTGCGGGAGTTGGGGCCGCTGTCGGGTGGCGCGTTGGGGCAGCTGGTGGCCGACTGCGCCGGGGCGGAGCCCGGGCCGGGACTGCTGGCCCTGGCGGAGAGCGTCAACAGCACGCCCCGCGCGGTGATCGAGCTGGTGCGCGGGCTCGTGGAGGACGGCGACTTATGCGTGGTCGACGGTACCGCGCGATTGCAGCCCGGGGCGGGGGGCGACGCCCCGGCAGGCAGCGGTGGTGGAGGCGACGGGGGCTGCGTGGGGAGTGACGCCTGCGCGCCGGCGCCCGTGCCCAAGCGGTTTTCCGCGTTGCTCCAGAAAGAGCTGCGGTCGCTCTCCGAGCCCACCATGAAGGCGCTCAGGCTGGCGGCGGTGCTCGGGTCGCCGTTCGCGCCGGAGGATCTTTCGGCCATGCTCGGCGAGGCGCCGGTCGGTCTGCTGGCGGCGGTGGACGAGGCGGTCGACCGGGGGCTCCTGGTCTGCGGTGAGCACGACATCGCGTTCCGCAGCGAGCCGATCTGGCGGGTGCTGCTCGACTCCGTTCCGGCGCCGGTGTGCACGCTGCTGCGCCGGCAGGCGGCGGAGATGCTGCTGGCGCGCCCCGACGGCATCGAACGCGCCGCCCTCCAGCTCGTACACATCGCCCAGCCCGGCAACGCGGAGGAGCTGCGCATCATCGCCGAAGGGTCCCGGAGGCTGCTGGCCGCCGATCCGTCGACCGCGGCGTCGCTGGCGACCCGTTGCATGGAGCTGCTGGCCCCGGGGCAGGCCGAGCGCGTGCGCCTGGCGAAGACCGCGGTCGAGGCGTTCACCCGGGCGGGCGACCTGGACCGGGCGATCACCCTGGCCAAGGACACGATCGACGAGGCCGCGCTGCTCGCCGCACCCCTGCCGGAGGCGCTCGCCTCGGACATCGCCGCGCTGCGGGCGTCGATGTCGGCCGCGCTGTTGCTGCTGGGGAACGCGAAGCTGGCGCGCCGGGCCGCGCGCGACGCGCTGGCGGCGCAGGAGAACGGGTTCCAGCACCGTGAGGCCGTGATCACCCATCTCGCCGCCTCGTATCTGACCGGCGACAGCACCGCGGCCGAACGCGCCCGGCAGATCCTCAGCGCGCCCGACCACCACGCACGGGCGGTGCAGGTCGGCGCGATGGCCTTCCACGCGTTCGGCAAGTGGCGCGAAGGCCGGGTGGGGGACGCGGTGGAGACGCTGCGCAAGGCCGTCGCGCTCGACCGCGGGGGCGACGAAGGCGGCGGGCAGCTCCTCGATCCGCGCTGGTTCCTCGTCTTCGCGCTGACCAGGACCGACGAATACGAGGAGGCGGCGGCGGTCGTCCAGTGCTCGGTCGGTACGGCCCCGTCGGAGGCGGGGACACTGGCCGCCGCCGTACCGGCCGTGCTCCGGGCCCCTCTGCACCTCGCCCAGGGGCGCCTGGACGAGGCCGAGGAGGAGGCACGGATCGGTGTGGGCTCGGAGGGCCCGTACGTGCCGATGCTCGCTCCACAGGGGTGGCTGGTGCTGTCCCTCGTCGCACTGCGCCGGGGGGCGCTCACCCAGGCCGAAGACCACATCAAGACGCTGGAGAAGGATTTCCCGCAGCATCCCTCCAGTCCTTGGTGGGCCGCACGCCTGCTGCTGAGCGCGCAGCTGGCCGAGGCCCAGGCCGACCCCCGGGCGGCGGCGGAGGTGCTGGCGGAGATCGGGGCGCAGACCGGCGCGCTGCGCGAACTCGTCCTGGAGGACCCGGCCGCCGCGGCGTGGTGCGTCCGCTGCGCGCTCGCGGCGGACATGCCGGACATCGTGCAGGCGGTGCTCGATACGACGGAACGCCTGCGCGCGCGCAACCGGCACGTACCCGCCGTGCTCGCCTCTGCCCTGCACGCCCGCGCGCTCGCCGAGGGGGACGCGGACGCCCTGGGCCGCGCGGGCCGGCTGCACCGCAACCCGTGGGCGCAGGCCGCGGCGGCCGAGGACCGGGCCGGTGTCCTGCTCGACCGCGGAGACCGCGGAGCCCGCGGAGACCGCGGCGACAGCGCATACCGTGGTGACCGCGGGGACCGCGACAACCGCGGCGACCACGAGACGGCGATCAGCGAGCTGGACCGGGCGATGAACGCCTACGGAGCGCTCGGCGGCGAGCGGGACGCCGCGCGCGTGCGGGCCCGGCTGCGGCAGCTCGGTGTGCGGCGACGGCACTGGACGCACGCCAAACGCCCGGTCTCCGGCTGGGACAGTCTCACCAAGACGGAACGCAAGGTGGCGGAACTGGTGGCCAGCGGTCTCACCAACCAGCAGGCCGCGCGCCATCTGTTCATCTCCCCGCACACGGTGGGATTCCACCTGCGGCAGATCTACCGCAAGCTCGGCATCCGGTCCCGTACGGCGCTGATCCAGTCGAAGGCGTAAGGAGCCCGGCCGGGGTCCTGGCAGGGGTCTTCGGGGCGGCTCGCGCAGGGTCCCTCGCAGTGGCTCTCCCCTCGTGCTGCCGGAGTGGCTCACGTCAGTCTCCGCAGGGCCACGCCGCAGCGGCCCGAAGCCGGCCGCGGGCATCCGCCGCATCCCGTCGACGTCCCTCTCCGGTTCCCGACCGAGCGGATCACTTCCACCTCCGGTCCCCGCCGAAGCGGCTCATCGAACGCGTGCTCCGCCGAAGCGGTTCAGGTGACGCACACCCCGCCGAAGCGGTTCACGGAACGCGTTTCTTCAGCGGCTCCCACCACTGACGGTTGGCTGCGTACCACTCGACGGTCTCGGCCAGACCGCGCTCGAAGCCGGTCTGTGGCGCGTAGCCGAGTGCCCGCAGCTTGCCGTCGGTCAGGGAGTAGCGGCGATCGTGTCCCTTGCGGTCGGGTACCCGCTCGACGCGCCGCCAATCGGCCCCCAGCGCGTCGAGCAGCCGGGCGGTCAGTTCGAGGTTGGTCAGCTCGGTGGTGCCGGCGACGTGGTAGACCTCGCCCGCTCCGCCGCGCTCGGCGACCAGCCGGACGGCCCGGCAGTGGTCGGCCACGTGGATCCAGTCGCGGACGTTGCCGCCGTCGCCGTACAGCGGCACGTCCAGGCCGTCGAGGAGATTGGTGACGAACAGCGGGACGACCTTCTCCGGGTACTGGTACGGCCCGTAGTTGTTGCCGCAGCGGGTGACGCTGACCGGCAGGCCATGGGTGCGGGCGTAGGCGAGGGCGATCAGGTCGCCGCCGGCCTTGGCGGCGGCGTAGGGCGAGTTCGGGGCGAGCGGGGCGCTCTCGTCCCAGGAGCCGGCCTCGATGCTGCCGTACACCTCGTCGGTGGAGACGTGCACGACCCTGGGGGTGCCCGCGTCGAGGCAGGCCTGCATGAGGGTCTGTACGCCCAGGACGTTGCTGTGGACGAACTCGCCCGCGCCGGCGATCGACCGGTCGACGTGCGACTCGGCGGCGAAGTTGACGACGACGTCGTGGCCGGGCACCACGTCGGTGAGCAGCCCGGTGTCGCAGATGTCGCCGTGTACGAAGGTGAAGCGGCCCTCGACGGGCTCCAGGTTCGCCAGGTTCCCGGCGTAGGTCAGCTTGTCGAGCACGGTCAGTTCGTCGGTGCCGGCGCAGGCGCGTACGAAGTGCGAGCCGATGAAGCCGGCGCCGCCGGTCACGAGCATCTTCATGAGGCGACCTGCACCTTGCTGTGGTCGCCGAGGACGAGGCGGTGGGCGCGCAGGATGCGGGGCGTCGACGTCACCTCGACCTCGCGTCCGATCAGCGAGCGCTCGACGCGCCGCACCCCGGCGATGGACGCCCCGCGCAGCACGATGGAGTACTCCACCTCGCTGTCGACCACCGAGCAGTCGCTGTCGATGGAGGTGAAGGGGCCGATGTAGGAGTCGCGGATATGGGTGCCGGCCGCGACGACCGCGGGGCCCACGATGCGCGATCCGGTGACGGTCGCGCCCTCCTCGATCACCACCCGGCCGACCAGTTCGCTGGCGTGCACCTCGCCGGCGCAGTCGCTCTCGACGCCGTCCAGGACGAGGTGGTTGACCTCCAGCATGTCGGCGACGTTGCCGGTGTCCTTCCAGTATCCGCAGACGAGGGTGGAGTCGACGGCGCATCCGGAGTCGATCAGTTCCTGGATCGCGTCGGTGATCTCCAGCTCGCCCCGCCAGGACGGCTTGAGCCGGGCCACGGCGTCGTGCACGCGCGCGGTGAACAGGTAGACGCCGACCAGCGCGAGGTCGCTCTTGGGGTGCTCCGGCTTCTCCTCCAGGCCGATCACCCGGCCGTGCGGGTCGAGTTCGACCACGCCGAACGCCCGCGGGTCCGACACCCGGGTCAGCATGATCTGGGCGTCCGGCCGGTTCTCCCGGAAGCGCTCCACGAGGGCGCTGATGCCGCCGACGATGAAGTTGTCGCCGAGGTACATCACGAAGTCGTCGTCGCCGAGGTAGTCCCGGGCGATGTGGACGGCGTGGGCCAGGCCCAGCGGCGCCTCCTGCGGGAGGTAGGTGACGTCCAGGCCCCACCGCGAGCCGTCGCCGACCGCGGACTCGATCTCGGCGGCCGTGTCGCCGACGACGATGCCGACCTCGCGGACGCCCGCCTCGGCGATCGCCTCCAGGCCGTAGAACAGCACCGGTTTGTTGGCGACGGGCACGAGCTGTTTGGCCGAGGTGTGGGTGATCGGCCGCAGCCGGGAGCCGGACCCGCCGGCGAGCACGAGGGCCTTCATCGGCACCCCCGCGCCCGTACCCGGCGCGTCGGCCTGAAAGGTGGGAACCATCATCTCCCCAATATCCGTGTAAGGGCCGGGTTCACGTGGTCATCCTGGTGAGCGCGTACGGGGCCGGCCCGTGCGGCCGTACGGACCCATGCCGTACGGCCGCACGGCCCCGCCGTCCTCAGGACAGTACGGCGGGCAGGACACTCATCCGGCGGATCATCCACTCCGACTCCCACTCGACGGGGGTGCCGGTGCTCAGCCGAGCCTCCGGGAAGCGGCGCAGGAACCCGCGCACCGCGATCTGCGCCTCCAGGCGGACCAGCGAGGCGCCGATGCAGTAGTGCATGCCGAGGCCGAAGGTGAGGTGCCCCTGGCCCTGCCGCTCCGCTTCGAAGCTGTCGGCCCCCTCCCCCGGCCTGCGGTTCGCCGCGGCGATGCTGACCTGCACCGGGGCGCCCTTGGGGATCAGGTAGCCGCCGAGGTCGATGTCCGTCATGGCGAAGCGCCAGGTCGGGTGCGGGAACGGCGGGTGCACCCGGAGGGCCTCCTCGACCCACGCCTTGATGTCCTCCTCGGAGCGCGGGCGCTCCTCCGGCGGCCGCCGCAGCGCCTCGTACAGCGACGCGGAGATCAGGCTGCCGGTCGTCTCGTAACCCGTGATGATCATGCCCAGGGTCCAGACGATGACCTCGCCCTCGGTGACCGCCGCGTCCGGCCCGTCGGAGGAGTCCAGCAGGCCCGTGATCACCCCGTCGCGCAGCGGGCCGGGGTTGCGCACCCAGCCTTCGACCGCCTCGTACAGCGAGCGGACCGCCTTGGTGCGTGCCGGGTAGTCGGAGGAGTAGAGCATGACGTCGGTGATGCTGCGCAGCTGCCGCTCGGCCTCCAGGGGCAGGCCGAGCATTTCGGAGATGAAGGCCAGCGGAATCCGGTGGGTGTAGTCCGTGACGACGTTGACCTCGGCGGTCTCCCCGGAACGGGACTGCGCGAGCTCGTCGAGGAAGCCGTCGACCTTGACGCTGACCCGCTCGCCCCACCGTTCGGTGTTGCGCGGGCTGAGCACCGGCGCGTGCATCCGCCGGATGCGTGCGTGGTCCTCGCCATCGCTCATGATCATGGCGCGGGCGTACTCCGGGTCCGGCTGCGACCCCACCATCAGCCCCGGCCGGCGCATCCAGTCGGGGACCCAGGTCACGTCCTTGGCCATCTGGGGATGGGTGAGCGCGATCCGCACCAGCTCCGGGTCGCACACGACCCAGGCGTGCTTGCCGAGGTAGGGAATCCGGACGACCGGCGCCACGCGCGCGGCCGCCAGGAGATCCGGCATACAGTCGAAGGGACCGGGGTCCACCGGCATGGTCGTCTCGGGCGGCAGTGGCAGGCCGGTCTTTGTCGTGACGTTCAACGTGTGACACCTCCTGTGGAAATCTGGCCCTGGGATTCGGCCATGGACTCGATCAGCTCGGCGGCCCGTCGCGGGGCGTCGCAGCTCTGGTACTCCCGCGCCAGCGCGTGGGCCCGCCGCCGGTAACGGTCGTCCTTCAGCACGGTGCGCACCCCGTCGCGCAGGGTGGCCTCCGACACGGCCCGCCGTTTGAGGACGAGACCGGCTCCGGCCCACTTGATGCGCGCCGCCACGTCCGGCTTCTCCTCCGAGCCGGGCGCGACGACGAGGGGCACGCCGTGGGCGAGGGCCGCGTTGACGCCGTTGTAGCCGCCGTTGGTCAGCATCACGTCGACGTGCGGCAGCAGGTGGTGGTACGGGACGAACCGTTCCAGCCGGACGTTGTCCGGCAGCGGGCGCAGCCGGTCGACGTCCAGGCTGCTGCCGGTGGTGACCACGACGAGGACGTCCTCGCCGGCCAGTGCCCGTACGGCGGGTACGAGCAGCCAGTCGACGTCGTTGGCGGTGGTGCCCTGGGTGATCAGCACCACCGGGCGGCTGTCGTGCAGCTCCTCCCACCAGCCGGGCGGGTCGAACCGCTCCGGGGGCAGGCCGAGGAGCCCGCCCACGAAGTGGGTGCCGGGCAGCAGGTCGCTGCGGGGGTATTCGAAGGACGGCACGGTGCCCACCAGGTAGAGGGCCGGCGGGCGGGCGATGTTCTCCATGGCGCTCGTCCGCAGCCGCGGCAGGTTCACCCGGGCCCGGGTCCGGTCGGCCTCCCGGCGCATGTCCCGCATGGCGACCTGGTCCCCGGCGAACCTGAGCAGCGCGTTGCGCAGCCGTCCGAGCGGCGACGAGCTGGGCTGGACGCCCCGCCCGAGCGGCGCGGTGTCCCTGCTGCCGAGGATGTAGATGGAGTTGCTGACCCAGGCCAGCGGGATGCCGGTGCGCTCGCTCGCGAAGCACGCGCCGTAGCACATGTCGTCGGAGATGATGCAGTCCGCCGGGAAGCGTTCGAGCACCGCGAGCAGGTCCTCCAGCTGGCGCGGCGCGGTGCCGTAGAAGATGTCCCGTACGCCGGTCTTGAAGCTGGCGAGCCCGGTCAGCCCGGCGTGGTCGGGGTAGGCCTCCTCCCGGCTCTTCCCGCCGAAGTCCAGCTCGGGGCTCATGGGCTCGAAGGCCGCCCCGGCCTGTTCGACCTGTTCCCGGAAGGACCGGCCGGTGTACCACCGCACCTCGTGGCCGCGCCGGGCCAGTTCGCGTGCGACCTCCAGTACGCCGACGACGTGTCCCGGTGCCGGTGTGGTAGCGATCAACACTCGTGTCAACGTCGCCTCCGTGGGGGTCCGGTGTCACCGTGCTCGCCGTCCGGGCCGGGCACCCGCGGCCCCGGCCGTCCGGCCACGCACGCCAGCATCACCCCACCCCGGGCCCGGCACGGCGGCGCCGGGTAAACCCCGCACACTCGCGCAGGGTGAGGCTCTCGCACCGCCCCGATCGCGGTGGCGGACCGGCGGCCGAACCGTCCGTGCGCGGGACCGCTGGGGGATACGAACGCCTGCCTGCCACGCAAACAATGGCCGATGAGCAATCCCCGGCATAGCTCTTCCCGAACCCGGGAAAGGCGCTGGGTTCATCCAGGACATGCTCCCGGCCTTGGACATCGCGTACTGGAGGAAACCTGTGGCGGCACCCTTGCAGGAGATTGACGGGCCGGACGGCGTCAACGGCGGGCCGAAGAAAGTCACCGTCATCGGCGCCGGCATCGCCGGTCTGGTGGCGGCGTACGAACTGGAGCGGCTCGGACATCACGTCGAGGTCATCGAGGCGAGCCGCGACATCGGCGGCCGTATCCACACCCATCGCTTTCCCGGCGACGGCCAGGCCGGGCCGTTCGCCGAACTCGGCGCGATGCGGATTCCCGCCGGGCACCGGCTGACGATGCACTACATAGCCGAACTCGGCCTGCAGAACCAGGTGCGCGAGTTCCGGACACTGTTCTCCGACGACGCCGCGTACCTGCCCAGTTCCTCCGGATACCTTCGGGTGCGCGACGCGCACGAAACCCTGGTCACCGAATTCGCCGCCGGGCTGCCCCACCACGACTACCGTGCCCACACGATGCTGTTCGGCGCCTGGCTGGACGCGAGTATCCGGGCCATCGCGCCCCGTCAGTTCTACGACGGGCTGCACAACGAGATCGACGTACAGCTGCTGAACCTCGTCGACCACATCGACCTGGCGCCGTACCTGTGCGGCAGCTCGGGCAACCGCATCGACCTGCACGCCTTCTTCGCCGACCACCCCCAGGTGCGGTCGCTGTGCCCGCCGCGTCTGGAGCGCTTCCTCGACGACGTACTGGACGAGACCAGCCCCACCATCGTGCGGCTGCGGGACGGGATGGACGCGCTCCCCCGGCGGCTCGCCTCGCGCATCCGGGGGCAGGTCTCGACCGGCCAGGAGGTGGTGGGCATCGACGTACGGGACGACGCGGTGCGCCTGCGTGTCCGCCAGGGCATCAGGACGTTTACCCGGGACTGCGACTACGTGGTGTGCACCATTCCGTTCACGGTGCTCAGGAGGATGCAGCTGTCCGGCTTCGACCAGGACAAGCTGGACATCGTCCACCAGACGAAGTACTGGGCGGCGACGAAGATCGCCTTCCACTGCCGCGAGCCCTTCTGGGAGAAGGACGGGATCAGCGGGGGCGCCTCCTTCACCGGCGGGCAGGTCCGGCAGACCTACTACCCGCCCGCCGACGGCGATCCGGCGCTCGGCGCGGTGCTCCTCGCCAGCTACACCATCGGGCCGGACGCCGACGCCCTCAGCCGGCTGAGCGAGGCGGAGCGCAACGCGGTCGTCACCAGGGAACTGAGCGTGATGCACCCCGAGTTACGCAGGCCCGGCATGGTCCTGGGCGTGGCGGGCCGGGCCTGGGGGGCGCGCCGGTGGTCCTGGGGCGCGGCCACCGTCCGGTGGGGGCAGGAGGCGGCCCTGCGCGAGGCGGAGCAGCGGGAGGCGGCCCGGCCGCAGAAGGGACTCTTCTTCGCCGGTGAGCACTGCTCGGCGAAGCCCGCGTGGATCGAGGGCGCCATCGAGTCGGCGATCGACGTGGCGCACGAGATCGAGTGGTACGAGCCGCGGGCGAGCCGGGTGTTCGCGGTCAGCCGGGCGAGCCGTTCGGGCGAGTCGGCGTGAGCGTATTCGACCTGCCCCGGCTGCACTTCGGCGGAACGGCGACGACGCACCTGCCCACCGGCGCGCGGCACGGCCTCGCCGACCTGGCGACGAACACGGCGCTCACCGCGGACGGGCAGCCCTTCCCCGCGCACCGCCCGCCGGGCGAGTACCACGACCACCTCGACGGGCTGGGGCCGAGGTTCGACAGCTCGGGCCGCCCGGCGGCCGACGGGCCCTTCAGCGCGGCCAAGGGCGAGGACTTCGCCGGCAACGGGCACTTCGCGGTCGACGCGCGGATCGTCGGCGCCGAGAGCCGCGCGGGTGACCTCGACACCTCGGACCCGGTGGTCGGGCGCGGGGTCGACATGTGGGGGCACTACAACGAGTACCTGGCCACCACGGTCAACCGGGCCCGGGTCTTCGACCTCGACCCGTCGTCCGACTGGACGACGACGCTCATGGTCGGGCAGTTCTGTTTCGGGCGCGACGGGCGCTCGCACGACGTCGGGTACATGGCCACCGGCGCCGTCCGCGGCTTCCATCCGCCGCGGTGGCACAACACCGGTCAGGTGCGCGGGGTCGGCGACCACTGGCTGGCGAAGCGGCTGAGCCGGTCCGTGGTCCACCAGTTCGTCGTGACCGGGCAGGACGGACTGTCCTGGCTCGAAGAGGCGGCCGTCTCGCCGGTCGTACGGCGGCTGCGGGACGCGGTGGCCTCCGAGGGGGCAGGTGGCCTGGTGGTGCAGTTCGCGCTGAGCCACCTGGCCGCTCCGCAGGCGCCCGACCGGCCGGGCCGGTGGCGGCTGCGCGGGACGATCGCGCCCTGGCGCCCGCACGAGCTGCGTACGTACCCGGCGGGCCGGCTGCTCGTCCCGGACCGGAGCGCGGGCGCGGGCGCGGCGGGCCGGGGTCCCGGTGAGCTGCACAACCTCTCCGTGGAGGTGACGGACGAACACGTCACCCTCAACATGATCACCGCGGTGCCGGAACACGGCCCGGACGGCGACCGCCGGTCCCGGGCCACGGACCGCTCCCCCGGGCCGGTCGACGTCGGCGACCTCGAACTGCGCACGGCGCGCACCGGCCGCCTGGTGGCCCGGGTGCCCCGGCAGGCGTACCTGGGGAAGGAGTACGAGCTGGCCTGCGGCCTGGTGACCGTGCCCAGTGAGATGCCCGCGAGCGCCGCGGCGGAGGAGGCGCTGCACCTGGTGGGCACCGGCCCCGGCGGCCCGGTGGTGCACCTGCGCGAGAAGGAGATCAACCTCCAGGTCGACGACGCGTGCCTCGTCCTGGAACACCCCCGGGACCGGGACGACGCGGACCACGACGTCGAGGTGCCCGTGCGGTCCTTCGTGCGGGGCCGGCCGGGCGCGGTCGGCGGGATCGGCGTACGGCAGTTCTTCAACCCGCGCGCACTCCCGCGCGACCCGGCCGCGCGCGACCCCGAGGCGCGGTGCGCCGACATCGGCATCGTCCGGCTGCGCGCGGGCCGGAAGGACGCCTCCGGAGAGTGGGCCGGTGCCTGCGTCGTGGACACGGACCACGCGGGCCGCGGGTGGTTCACCCTGCGGGGCGCGGCGGCGGGCACCACCCGCGTCCTGCTGTCCGGGGGCGCCCACGACCTGCCGTGCGACGTGGACCTCCCCGGCTCGGCGGCCCTCGGCTACGACCACGACGACGCTCTCGGCTACTGGCCCGGCGCCGGATACCTGTCGGTGCGGGTGCTGCCCGACGACTGGCGGCTGGCCGGCATCGCCCAGGACGAGGTGACCTTCGACCTCGTGTACACGGAGGTCTTCGCCTTCTACGAGCACCTGTACTCCTTCATGAAGGCGGAGGTCTTCAGCCTGGCGGACCGCTGCAAGGTCGAGACGTACGCCAAGCTGATCTGGCAGATGTGCGATCCGCGCAACAAGGCGAAGACCTACTACATGCCGCCGACGCGGGACCTGTCCGAGCCGAAGGCGCGGTTGCTGCTGAAGTTCCTGCGGGCCCAGCAGGTGCCGGACGAGGTCCTGCTGACCGTGCCGGCGGCAGGCCGCAGGAGCAGAGGGATCAGCACCCGCGGCCAGCTCGTCGGGGTGCTGCGCGACGCCGCGGCGATCGAGCTGGCCGTCATGCTGCAGTACCTGTACGCGGCCTATTCGGTGCCCACGCACGGCGCCGGCCTGGAGTTCGTGCGACGGGGGGTGTGGACGCCCGGGCAACTGCGGCTGGCCTGCGGTGACGGGGGCGAGACGCTCGACGAGGGCGTGCGCAGCATGCTGCTGAACATCGCCCGCGAGGAGATGATCCACTTCCTGCTCGTCAACAACATCCTGACCGCGGTGGGCGAGCCGTTCCACGTGCCCCGGATCGACTTCGGCACCATCAACAACGAGCTGCCCGTGCCGCTGGACTTCTCCCTCGAACGGCTGGGAATCGGCAGCGTCGACCGGTTCGTGCAGATCGAGCGGCCGGAGGACGCCGTCGGCGACGTGCGGCGAGGCGACGCGCCGGCGGCCCCCGCCGCCTTCGACGGCCGGCACCCCTACGCCTCGCTGAGCGAGCTGTACGCGGACATCCGGGAGGGACTGCAACGCGTACCGGACCTCTTCCTGGTGGACCAGGGCAGAGGCGGCGGGGAGCACCACCTCTTCCTGCGGGAATCGGTCAACCGGCAGCACCCGGACTACCAGTTGGAGGTCGACGACCTCGCCAGTGCGCTGTTCGCGGTCGACGTCATCACCGAGCAGGGAGAGGGCGGGGTGCTCGACCCGGAAGCGGCCGAGCCGTCCCACTACACCTCGTTCCTGCGGATCGCCGACCTCCTCGGCAGCGCACCGGCCACCGGCGGGCGTCCGGGCGGCGAACGGTGGAACCCGGCCTACCCCGTCGTACGCAACCCGACCCTCGGCCACGGGAACCCGGCCAAGGAGACGGTCACCGACCCCGACGCCAGGTCGGTCATGGAGCTGTTCAACCGCGCCTACTTCATGGCCCTGCAGCTCATGGTGCAGCACTTCGGCGAGTGCCCGGACGCCAGCCTGCGCCGCTCCGACCTGATGAACGCGGCGATCGACATGATGACGGGCCTGATGCGCCCGCTGGCGGAACTGCTGGTGACCCTGCCGTCCGGGCGCCGGGGCAGGACCGCCGGGCCGTCGTTCGAACTGTCCGCGCAGCCGACGCCCGTGCCCCGCCCGGACGTGGCCCGGCGCGGCATCGCGCTGCGCCTCGACCACCTCGCGGCGGAGTGCGGCAAACACCCTCTGGTGCCCACCCGGGTGGGCGAGATGGCCGCGTTCTGGGCCGACCACTTCCGGCCACCGGGCCGCTAGGACACCCCCGGCCCTCCCGGGCCACCCGACAACTTACGGAGACCGCATGCCATCCGCGACGCTGCCGCGGTTCGACCTCAAGGGCTGGGGCCGCGAGGACATCGCCCACCCGTACCCGGTGTACCGGCGCTATCTGGAGGCCGCGCCCGTCCACCGCGGCGCGTCGGAGGCGGGCAGGCCGGACACCTATTACGTCTTCTCCTACGACGAGGTCGTCCGGGTGCTGTCGGACCGGGGTTTCGGCCGGGACGCGCGCGTGGCGTCCGGCGATCCGGGCGCCGCGTCCGTGCCGATACCCGCCGAGTACCGGGCGCTGCGGACCATCGTCGAGAACTGGCTGGTGTTCCTGGACCCGCCGCGCCACACCGAGCTGCGCTCCCTGCTCGGCAAGGAGTTCTCGCCCTCGATGGTCGCCGGGCTGCGGCCCCGTATCGCGCAGATCGCGCACGGGCTCCTGGAGCGGCTCGGACGGCACGGGGAGGCCGACCTCGTCGAGGGTTTCGCGGCGCCGTTCCCCATCCTCGTCATCTGCGAACTGCTCGGCGTCCCGCCGGAGCACCAGGCCTGGCTGCGCGCCGAGGCGGTGGCCCTCCAGGAGGCCAGCTCCACCCGGTCGCGCAACGGTACGGGCGGCTACGCGCGCGCCGAGGCGGCCGCCCGGGAGTTCGACCGCTACTTCCGCGAGGAGGTGCGCCGGCGGCGCGGGGACGACCGCGCCGACCTGCTCACGCTCCTCGTCCGCGCGCGGGACGGCGGTGCGCCGCTGAGCGTGGACGGGATCGTGGGGACCTGTGTCCACCTGCTGACCGCCGGACACGAGACCACCACCAACCTGCTGGCCAAGGCGGTGCTGACGCTGCGGGCGCACCCCCGGGTCCTCGACGGGCTGCGCGGCGCGCCCGAGTCGCTGCCGGGGGCGGTCGAGGAGCTTCTGCGCTACGACCCGCCGGTGCAGGCGGTCACGCGCTGGGCGTACCGGGACAGCCGTCTCGGCGGGCAGGACGTGCCGCGCGGCAGCCGCGTGATCGCCCTGCTGGGCTCGGCGAACCGGGACCCCGGGCGCTTCCCGCGCCCCGACGAGCTGGACATCCACCGGCCCGCCGACCGGAACCTGGGCTTCGGACTGGGCATCCACTACTGCCTCGGCGCGACGCTGGCCCGCGCCGAGGCCGAGATCGGCCTCAAGGCGCTGCTGGACGGCCTCCCCGCGCTGGGCAGCGGCGGTCAGCAGGTCGAATACGCCGACGACATGGTCTTCCACGGGCCGAAGCGCCTGGTGCTGAGCATGCCCGGCCGGCCGTGACCGGCACGGCCCACCGGCACCCGCCGCCCGACTCCGACACCCACCGACACCGTACGAAAGGAAGGCAGCCATGACGCAGCAGTCCGACACCACGCCCGACTCCGTCGGCGAGGTGTACGACGTGTTCGCCGACGCCGGGGCCACCACGGCGCTGGGCGGCAACATCCACGTGGGCTACTGGGACGGTGCCGACGACGTCCCGATCACCGAGGCCACCGACCGCCTCACCGACCTCGTCGCCGGACACCTCGCCCTCCGGCCCGGCCAGCGGCTGCTGGACGTGGGCTGCGGCAACGGCGACCCGGCCCTGCGCATCGCGGGCGCCCACGACGTACGGGTGACCGGCATCAACGTCAGCCACCAGCAGATCGCCCACGCGACCGCGCAGGCGGACAGCTCCACGGCGCGCGGCCGGGCCGCCTTCCAGTTCGCGGACGCCATGGACCTGCCCTTCGACGACGGCAGTTTCGACGGCGCCTGGGCGATCGAATCGCTGCTGCACATGCCCGACCAGGCCGCCGCCCTGCGGGAGATCCACCGCGTCGTCCGTCCCGGCGGCCGGCTGGTCGTCACCGACCTGTGCCAGCGGCAGCCGTTCACCGGCGACGACCAGGACGTACTGGACGGCATGCTGCGCGTGTACGAGATCGCCGGGATCAACACGCCCGACGAGCACCGCGCACGCCTGGCCGAAGCGGGCTGGGAGCTGCTGGAGCTGACGGACATCGGCGAGCGGGTCCGCGCCAGTTACGGACACGCCGCGACCGCCTTCCGGGGCATCGCCGCCTCCCTCGACACCGCCGCGGCCGGGCAGATCAGCGCGGCGGCCGACCTGATGGAGGCCTTCGGGCGGCACCCGCACACCGGCTACGTCGTGATCACCGCGCGGCGGCCCTGACCCGACGAGCGTGGCCGGCCGCTCGCGCGACGGCCGGGCGACCACCGTCCTGCCCCGATGCCCCGCAGACAGGGAGTACTCCGATGTCGTCTTGCCCGGCTCCACCGCCTGCCGCCACCGCCGCCGTACGTCCGCGCGAGGACCACGGGCTGGCCGACCGTATCGCCCTGTCGGCCGCGACCGGCCGCGGGGCACAGCTGCGGACCGAGGACGTGCACGCCTGGCTGGCCGAGCGCCGCCGCGCCCACGTCTTCCACGTGGAGCGCATACCGTTCGCGGAGCTGGGCGAGTGGCGCTTCGAGCCCGGCAGCGGAAACCTCGTCCACCGCAGCGGGCGCTTCTTCACCGTCGAGGGCATGCATGTGGCGGAACACGGCGCGCCCTTCGGCGACGGCCCCCGCCGGGAGTGGCAGCAGCCCGTCATCAGGCAGCCCGAAGTCGGCATCCTGGGCATCCTGGCCAAGGAGATCGACGGAGTGCTGCACTTCCTGATGCAGGCCAAGATGGAGCCGGGCAATCCCAACCTGCTCCAGCTCTCCCCGACCGTGCAGGCCACCCGCAGCAACTACACCAAGGCCCACCGGGGCACGGACGTCAAGCTCATCGACCACTTCATGCGGCCCGACCGCGACCGCGTGATCGTCGACGTCCTCCAGTCGGAACAGGGCTCGTGGTTCTTCCGCAAGTCCAACCGCAACATGATCGTCGAGACCGTCGACGAGGTCCCCCCGCTGGACGACTTCCGCTGGCTCACCCTCGGCCAGATCGCCGAACTCCTCCACGAGGACGAGACGGTCAACATGAACGCCAGGACCGTGCTGTCCTGTCTGCCGTACCGGGACACCTCGCCCGGCGCGCTGCTGTCCGACGCACAGCTGCTGTCGTGGTTCACCGGCGAACGCTCCCGCCACGACGTGCGCGTGCGGCGCATCCCGCTGGCCTCGGTACGCGGCTGGAAGCACGGCGTCGAGACGATCGAGCACCAGGACGGCCGCTACTTCAAGGTCGCCGCCGTCGCCGTACGGGCCGGCAACCGCGAAGTGGTCAGCTGGAGCCAGCCGTTGATCGAACCGGTCGGCCTGGGGGTGACGGCCTTCCTCGTCCGCGAGATCGGCGGCGTGCCGCACGTGCTGGTGCACGCACGGGCCGAGGGCGGCTTCCTGGACACGGTCGAGCTGGCGCCGACCGTCCAGTGCACACCCGGCAACTACGCCCACCTCCCGGCGGCGGACCGGCCGCCCTTCCTCGACGCCGTCCTGGACGCGCCCCCGTCGCGCATCCGCTACGAAGCCGTCCACTCCGAGGAAGGCGGGCGCTTCCTCAACGCCAGGAGCCGCTACCTCGCCGTCGACGCCGACGGCACCGAGGCCGCGCTCGACCCGCCGGCCGACTACATCTGGGCCACGCCCGCACAGCTCCGGGCCCTCACCCGGCACGGGCACTACCTCAACGTGGAGGCCCGCACCCTCCTGGCCTGCCTCAACGCCGTAGCAGCGCGACCCCAGGGAAAGGCGTGACATGCCGCGCACACCGCAGCACCCCACCCCACTGATCACCGTGCTCGGCGCGTCGGGCTTCGTCGGCTCGGCCGTCACCGCCGCGCTGGCACGCCGCCCGGTCCGCCTGCGGGCCGTGGCGCGCAGGCCGAGCACACCCCCTCCCGGCCCGGCCGAGACGAGCGTCGTCACCGCCGACCTCACCGACCGGGCGGCGCTCGCCGAGGCCGTCGCGGGATCGGACGCGGTGGTGCACCTCCTCCTGGCGGACGGCGGGTGGCGGGCGGCCGAGAACGACCCGGGGGCCGAGCGCGTGAACGTGGGGGTGATGCGGGACCTCGTCGGCGTACTGCGGCCGGACACCGGCAGCGGGACGCCCCCGCTGGTGGTCTACGGCGGCGCCGCCTCGCAGGTCGGCGTGCCGCCGCGGGAGCCGCTGGACGGCAGCGAACCGGACGAGCCCGGGACCGCCTACGACCGTCAGAAGCTGACGGCCGAGCACATCCTGAAGAAGGCCACGGCCGAGGGGCTGGTGCGCGGCGTCAGCCTGCGCCTGCCCACGGTGTTCGGCGAGGGCGCGGCGCCCGGTGCCGCGGACCGCGGCGTCGTGTCCGCCATGGCGCGGCGGGCACTCGACGGCCGGCCGCTGACCATGTGGCACGACGGGACCGTACGGCGCGACCTGGTGCACGTCGACGATGTCGCGGCGGCGTTCACCGCGGCGCTCGACCACCCGGAGTCCCTGGTGGGCGGCCACTGGCTGATCGGCGCCGGCCGGGGCGACGCGCTCGGCGACGTCTTCCGGCTGATCGCCCGCACCGCGTCCGAGCTCACCGGGCGGCGCCCGGTCGCCGTGGAGTCCGTGGCCCCGCCCGCGCACGCCCCCGCGACGGACTTCCGCAGCGTGACCATCGACTCCTCCCCGTTCCGGACGGCCACCGGCTGGCACCCGCGCATTCCGCTTCCCGAAGGGGTGCGCCGCCTGGTCGCCGCCCTGGACCGGCCGGGGCACGACGGCCGGTGAAGACGAGCACCTCTGATACGCACCCACCGCAGGCGTACGGCCGGCGCACGGCCGCCCGCCGCAGTTCTGGAAAGGCTGGCACATGACCACGCGTGTATGGGACTACCTGGCGGAGTACGAGTCGGAGCGTCGGGACATCCTGGACGCCGTAGAGACGGTCTTCAATTCGGGGCAGCTCGTGCTCGGCGAGAGTGTGCGCGGCTTCGAGACGGAGTTCGCCGCCTATCACGGGGTGGACCACTGCGTCGGTGTCGACAACGGAACCAACGCGATCAAACTCGGGCTCCAGGCGCTGGGCGTCGGCCCCGGCGACGAGGTGATCACGGTGTCCAACACCGCGGCGCCGACCGTGGTCGCCATCGACTCCACGGGCGCCACCCCCGTCTTCGTCGACGTCCGCGCGGACGACTTCCTCATGGACACCGGCCAGGTGGCGGCGGCCATCACCGAACGCACCCGGTGCCTGCTCCCGGTGCACCTGTACGGCCAGTGCGTGGACCTGGCGCCCCTGAAGGAGCTGGCCGACCGGCACGGGCTGGCCCTCCTGGAGGACTGCGCCCAGGCCCACGGGGCCCGGCAGGGCGGCACGCCGGCGGGCACGACGGGCGACGCCGCCGCCTTCTCCTTCTACCCGACCAAGGTCCTCGGCGCGTACGGCGACGGCGGCGCGACGATCACCTCCGACGAGACCGTGGCGAAGCGGCTGCGGCGGCTGCGCTACTACGGCATGGAGGAGCGCTACTACACGCTGGAGACGCCCGCCCACAACAGCCGCCTGGACGAGGTCCAGGCCGAGATCCTGCGCCGCAAGCTCAAGCGGCTCGACACCTACATCGCGGGCCGCAGGGCCGTCGCGCGGCGCTACGCCGAGGGCCTCGCCGGCACCGGCATCCAACTGCCGCGCACCGTCCCGGGCAACGAGCACGTGTACTACGTGTACGTGGTGCGCCACCCGCGGCGCGACGACATCATCGAGCGCCTCAAGGCCTACGACATCCACCTGAACATCAGCTACCCGTGGCCGGTGCACACCATGACCGGCTTCGCCCACCTCGGCTACGCCAAGGGCTCGCTGCCGGTCACCGAGGCGCTGGCCGCCGAGATCTTCTCGCTGCCGATGTATCCCGCGCTCTCCCACGACCTCCAGGACAAGGTCATCCACGCGCTGCGCGAGGTGCTCCAGACGCTGTGACCACCCGCCGACCGCCGACCACGCCGAGCCGTACACCCGAGCCACGGGAGCAGACATGAAAGCACGCGAACTCACCGTCGAAGGCGCCCTGGAGTTCACCCCCCGCGTCTTCCCCGACAACCGGGGCCTGTTCATCTCGCCGTACCAGGAAGAGGCGTTCACCGAGGCGCACGGCGCCCCGCTCTTCCCCGTCGCGCAGACCAACCACAGCGTGTCGCGGCGCGGCGTCGTACGGGGAATCCACTACACCGTGACGCCGCCCGGCACCGCCAAGTACGTCTACTGCGCGCGCGGGAGGGCCCTGGACATCGTGGTGGACGTCCGGGTCGGCTCGCCCACGTACGGCCGGTGGGACTCGGTGCTGATGGACCAGCAGGACCACCGGGCCATGTACTTCCCGGTGGGGGTGGGCCACGCGTTCGTGGCGCTGGAGGACGACACCGTCATGTCCTACATGCTCTCCAGCAGCTACGTACCGGAGAACGAACTCGCCCTGTCCGCCCTCGATCCGTCCCTCGGGCTGCCCGTCGGCGAGGACGCCGAACCGGTCCTCTCCGAGCGCGACCGCGCGGCGATCACCCTCGCCGAGGCGCGGCAGCAGGGGCTGCTGCCCGACTACGCCCGGTGCCAGGAGATCGAGAAGGGACGGCTCAGGGATGCCGCGGTGATCGCGGACGCCTGACCCCGCGCGCGGGCACCCGTCCCCACCGCGCCACGAACCCGCCGGACGCCCCGCGTTCACCGGCCCCGCACCACCTTGTCGCACCACCATTTCGCACCACCTTTCCGCACCTGTCGACCGAAAGGCCGTTGCCATGACCGACTCCGCCCAGACCGTGCCCGTACCGGGAGCCGTCGGCGAGCTGTACGACCGGCTGACGCTGAACGCGATGCACGACGGCACCTTCAACACCAACGTGCACATCGGCTACTGGGACACACCGGACTCCGAGGCCACGATCGAGGAGGCGATGGACCGCCTCACCGACGTGTTCATCGAGCACATCCGGGTGGACGCCTCGTCCCACGTCCTCGACCTGGGCTGCGGGGTGGGCGGCCCCGGCCTGCGGGTCGTGGCGCGGACCGGCGCGCGGGTCACCGGCATCAGCATCAGCGAGGAGCAGATCAAGACCGCCAACCGGCTGGCGGCCGAGGCCGGGGTCGCCGACCGGGCCGTGTTCCAGCACGGCGACGCGATGAAGCTGCCCTTCGCGGACGCGTCGTTCGACGCGGTGATGGCCCTGGAGTCGCTCTGCCACATGCCGGACCGGCAGCAGGTGCTCACCGAGATCGCCCGGGTCCTCGTCCCCGGCGGCCGGCTCGTGCTGACCGACGTGTTCGAGCGCCACCCGCGCAAGGAGGTACGGCACCCGGGCATCGACAAGTTCTGCCGCGGCCTGATGTCGACCACGGCGGACATCGACGACTACGTCGCCCTGCTCCACCGCGCCGGCCTGCGGCTGCGCTCCCTCACCGACGTCACGGAGCAGACCACGCTGCGCCTCGCCGACGAGATCGCGAAGCTGGCCGCCGTCGAGGACCGTCCGGTGGCCCTCGACGAGAGCAACTTCTTCTCCGACGACGCCTTCCAGCCGTCCGACCTGGCCGGCGTCGACGACTTCGGCTGCCTGCTGGCCACCGCGGAACGCCCCTGAGCCACCGGCGTGCCGGGAGGGCGTGCGCGCCCTCCCGGCGCCTGTACGCGCGCCCGTCCCCCGTTCCATCGCCCCCGACGCCCCCGGTCCCGCACAGGACCGGAACAGAGCCAGGACAGAGCCACAGCGAAAGGAAGAAACGACATGACGCGTTCCGGTGAGTGGACCGACGTGCTGATCGTGGGCGGCGGCCCGGTCGGGATGGCGCTGGCGCTGGACCTGACGTACCGCGGGATCGACTGCCAGGTCATCGACGCCGGGGACGGCACGGTCCGGCACCCCAAGGTGAGCACGATCGGGCCGCGCTCGATGGAGCTGTTCCGCCGCTGGGGCGTCGCGGACGCCATCCGCGGCGCCGGCTGGCCCGCCGACCACCCCCTGGACATCGCCTGGGTCACCAGGGTCGGCGGCCACGAGATCCACCGCTACCGCCGCGGCACGGCCGCGGACCGCCCGGCCTTCGCCCACACCCCCGAGCCCGACCAGATCTGCCCGGCACACTGGCTGAACCCGGTGCTGACCGAGGCCGTCGGCGTCCACCCGGACGGCCCGCTGCGACTGCGTACGACCGTCGACCACGTCCGGCAGGCCGATGACCACGTCGAGGCCGCCCTCACCGACCACGCCACCGGTACGACCGGCACCGTCCGGGCGCGCTACGTGGTCGCCTGCGACGGCGCCAACTCCCCCGTCCGCCGGTCCTGCGGCATCGACGCGCCGGCCCGCCACCGTACGCAGGTCTTCCGCAACGTCCTCTTCCGCGCCCCCGAACTGGGGCGGCTGCTCGGCGACCGGACGGCCCTCGTCTACTTCCTCATGCTGTCGTCCACGCTGCGCTTCCCCATGCGCTCGCTGAACGGCAGCGACCTGTACAACCTGGTCGTGGGCGCGGACGACGACACCGGCGACCGGGTCGACGCACTGGCCCTGATCGGCGACGCCCTCGCCGTCGACACGCCGGTGGAGCTGCTGAGCGACGGCGAGTGGCACCTCACCCACCGCGTCGCCGACCGCTACCGGGCCGGCCGCGTCTTCCTCGCCGGCGACGCCGCGCACACCCTGTCGCCCTCCGGCGGCTTCGGGCTCAACACCGGCATAGCCGACGCCGCCGACCTGAGCTGGAAGCTCGCCGCCGCGCTGGACGGCTGGGCCGGGCGCCACCTGCTCGACACGTACGAGACCGAGCGCCGGCCCGTCGCCGTGGAGAGCCTGCGGGAGGCCAACGCCAACCTGCAGCGCACCATGCGCCGCGAGGTGCCGCCGGAGATCCACCTCGAAGGGCCCGAGGGCGAGCGGGCCCGTACGGAGATGGCGCAGCGGCTGGCCGACAGCGGCGTGGAGCGGGAATTCGACGCCCCGGAGATCCACTTCGGGCTGCGCTACCGCTCGGCGGCCGTCCTCGAAGACCCCGACGTACCGGTGCGCCACGGCAAGCCGGACGCCGACTGGCGCCCCGGCAGCGAGCCGGGCTACCGCGCCGCGCACGCGTGGTGGGACGCCACCACCTCCACGCTCGACCTGTTCGGCCGCGGATTCGTCCTGTTGCGCTTCGACGGGCACGGGCACGGGCACGACGGACTCGCGGGCGTCGAGCGCGCGTTCGCCGAGCGGGGCGTGCCGCTGACCGTGCACGGCGGCGGACCGGAAGAGGTCGCCAAGCTCTACGAACGGTCCTTCGTGCTGGTCCGCCCGGACGGCCATGTGGCGTGGCGCGGCGACGAGTTGCCCCGGGACCCGGCGGCGTTCGTGGACACGGTGCGGGGCGACCGGGCCCGGTAGCGCACCGGTGCCGGGCCCGGACAGCCGCCGGGCTCCGGTGCCGGGCCCGGGATGTCGCCGGGCCCGGCACACAGGTCCTTGCGTTCTTGCCGTTCCTACGCCGCGGCTCCCGGGCCGGCAGCGGTCCTGCGGCGGCGTACGGTGATGATCGCGCCCGCTCCCACGGCCATCGCCACGCCGCCCACCAGGGCGATCATCGGCAGCGCCGAGGACGATCCGGTCGCGGCCAGCTGGGTCTTGCCGGAGATCTGCGTGACACCGCCCTGCGGCGTGCGGCCGTGCTGCGGCTCGGCGACCGGCGCGGGCTTGGCAGGCTTGCCGGGCTTGCCGGTCCCGCCGTGCGCCGGGGCGATGGTGAAGTGGTACTCCCCGTGGTTGGACAGGGCGCAGAGCCCGCCCTTGTTCTGGAAATCCCCCTCCATGATCAAGTAGCCACGGCCGGGCGTGGCCTTCGCGACCGCGCGGATACGCAGCGGGATCGTGAGGGTGCGGTGCGCGGCGAGGGAGAAGGTGGGGATCTCGTCGGGCTGATCGTAGCCCGGGATGCTCACCCACTTGCCCGTCACCGGGTTGCGGTACGACGCCTCGAACTCGGCGTACGCGTAATCGACTTCCTCGGCGGAGGAAATGAACGGGTCCAGCCGGACCTCCTCCATGTCCGTGTCGGTGTTGTTGCTGACCGTGATGGTGGAGTGGCTCCAGTCGGCACCGGCGACGAACGTGGACTGCAGCCCCTTGACCGCCAGCCGCAAGTCGTGCGGCGCGATCGGGCACTCGTTGTGCGAGTCGTCGTCCTCGGACGGGGAACCGCCGGGCGGGGTGCCGGGATTGGTTCCGGGCTCCTTGCCGGGGGCGGGGTCGGTGTCCTTGCCGGTTTCCTTGCCGGGCTCCTTGCCGGGCTCCTTGCCGGGCTCCTTGCCGGGCTGAGGCTTGGGGTCGTTGCCCGTACCGGGACCGGTGTCGTTCCCGGAGCCGGGCTTGGTGTCCTCGCCCGTACCCGGCTTGGTGTCCTCCCCGGAGCCGGGCTTCGGGTTCCCGTCGGTCCCGGCGGCCGGGCCGCCGTCCTGCGGGCTGCCGGTCTTCTGCGACTCGTCGGTGTGGGCCGACGGATGCGGCGCCTGGGCGGCGAACGCGGCGCCGGGCACCGCCAGTACGGCGGCGGGCGCGATGACGGCCGCTGCCGCCGCGGCCGTCAGGGCTTGGCGGAACTTCATCAAGGAGACCTTCCTGAAATGTCGCCTGAGCTGTCAGATGCGTACGCCTGTGCGACCACTGACCGGGCAAACGGTTGCCCCGGAGGACCGGTTATGGAAGACAGATCACATTGCGTCGTGGGGGCCACGGGGTGGCCCCGGTTACCGACCACGCACCCTCAGGGAGGTGCGGGAGCGGATGGCCTGCGCCCGGTCCACCGGCGAACCGTTCGCGCGGGCGCTGGTCCGTCCCGAGCTGCCCTAGGCGCGGCAGATGAGGTCGGCCAGTCGGCTCGCGGGGTCCGTGGGGTCGGCGGGGTGGACGAGTTCGGTGCGGTGTGCGAGGCGGGGGGACTGGACCGGGACGGCTGTGCCGGCGAGCGTGGCGGCCAGGGGCAGGGGGAGGGCGGCGAGGCCGTGACCGGCGGCGGCCAGGGCGGCGAGGCCGTGCAGATCGGTTCCGCGGTGGCGGATGCGCGGGCGGAAGCCGTCGGTACGGCACACGGCGCGCAGCCGGTCGAGGGGTACGGCGGTGTCGGGCGCGTCGATCCACTGGGCCTGCGACAGGTCGGCCAGCCGCACCGAGCGGCGCCGCGCCAAGGGGTGGCCGCCGGGGAAGAGCACGGCCAAGGGCTCCTCGGCCGCGACGCGGGTGGTGGCCGGGCCGAGGTCGGGCAGCGGCAGCGGGTCGCTGGGGGCCGCGACACCGTCGACGAGTCCGAGGTCGGCGCGCCCGGTGAGCACGTCCTCGGTGACCGTTTCCCGGCCCGTCACCCGCACTTCGAGGTCGAGTGGGTGGCCGGTGCCGTGCAGGCGGGCCAGCGCCTGCGCGACGGAGGGGGTCAGCGCGGCGGGCGAACAGGCCAGGGTCAGCCGGGTGGGATCGGTGCGGTGCAGGCGGGCGATGTCCGCGCGGGCGACGTCCAGGCGCAGCAGGAGGGCGGGGGCGTGCTCCATCAGGCGTGTCCCGGCCGGTGTGGGGGCCACGGGGCGGCGTTCGACGAGCCGGGTGCCCAGGTCGGCTTCGAGGGCGGCGATGTGCTGGGAGACGGCGGACTGGGTGTAGCCGAGGGCCGCCGCGGCGGTGGAGAACGACCGGTGGTCGAGTACGGCCACGAAGGTGCGCAGCAGGTGGGGGTCCATGGCGCAAGCATTTCCGACCGGCATCAGCAACGCTTATGCGGTGTACGGAAATCATCGTTGGACCTGATGCGAGCCCCGGGCGCAGGATCGTTTCCATGTATCACACGGCACGCATCGCCCTGGTCGGGGACCGCTCCGACACCGTCCGCTCCCATGTCCGCATCCCCGGCCTGCTCAAGGCGTTGCGCGTACGGGACGGGCTGGACCTGGACGCGTACTGGGTCCCCACCGAGGACGCCGGCCAGGGCATGGCGGGCTTCGACGCCGTCTGGGTCCTGCCGGGCAGCCCCTACCGCAGCGAGGCGGGCGCCCTGGCCGCGATCCGGTCCGCACGTGAGGGCGGCATCCCCTTCCTGGGCACCTGCGGCGGTTTTCAGCACGCGCTGCTGGAGTTCGCCCGTAACGTCTGCGGACTGACCCGCGCCGGCCACGCCGAGAACGCCCCGGCGACCGCCCCCGAGGAGGCGGTGGTCGTCCCGCTGGCCTGTTCCCTGGCCGGTCACGAGGGCGCCGTCGAGATCGCTCCCGGCTCCCGGGCCGCCCGCCTGCTCGGCGCCGGCCGTATACAGGCGCGCTACCACTGCACCTACGGCCCCAGCCCCCGCCACCTCGACGTCCTGCGCGAGCACGGCCTGTCCTTCACCGGCACCGACGAGTCGGGGGACGTCCGCATCGCGGAGCTGCCCGCCCACCCCTTCTTCCTGGCCACCCTCTTCCAGCCCGAGCTGGACGGTGACGGCACCCGGGCCCACCCGCTGATCACCGGGCTGGCCGCGGCCGCCGTCGAGCACGCGGCCCGGGCCCGCTGACCGCGGCGCCCCGGATGCGCGGGGGTCAGGGGCGCACGGTGGTCAGCTGCTCGATGCGTTCGGCGAAGCCGGCCGGCGGGAGCGGGAGGTCGAGGTCGGCGTCGCCGGTGAACTGGATGGCCCGGGAGACGTAGCCGACCACGGCCGCGGCGGTGGTCAGGGGCGGCGGGTTGCCGTTCCCGCGGGCGATTTCGAGGGTGATGGCCCAGGAGATGACCAGGTCGTAGGCGTCGGCCGAGGGGCGGGTGCGGGCGGGGCGGTCCGGGTCGGCGTGGGCGTGCCACCAATGGGCCTCGCCGACCTCGGCCAGGGAGAGGTGGTGGAGGTAGAGGCAGTAGGCGGCGGAGGTGTCGCCGGCACCGGCGGCGTACTGCCACCAGAAGCGGGCAGAGTCCTCGCGGCCGGCCAGCTGGAGCACACAGGCCAGGACACGCGCGCCGTCCGGTTCGAGGACGCGGCCGCCGATGAAGACGGACATCTGGTGCAGCGCGTCGGGCTCGCCGACCACGAGGGCGCACAGGCGCTGGAGGTCCTGCGCGGCGTCGTACATCTGGCGCTGCTCGGTGGGTTCGCGTTCGCCCGTCGTACGGCCGCGCCCGACGGCGGCCTCCACGCGGGCCTGTATGGCCGCGTCGAAGGACAGGGCTCCGTACAGCACGCGGTCGGCGACGCGCGCGCCCAGCCGGGCTTCCGCCGCGGCCAGTTCGCGGTCGCTGTACGCGGGCGTGTCCAGGCGCGCCTTGGCCAGGATCTGGTCCAGATCAGTCCGTGAAGCGGGCATCGCCCTCCCCTTCCTCCAGGCCGAACGCCTGGCGCAGTCGGCGGCGTGCGTGGCGGGTGGTGGAGCGGACTCCGGCCTCGGTGATGCCCATGAGGCGCGCCGTCTCCTTGGTGGCGTACCCGAGTGCGTAGCGCAGCAGCATCACGTCGCGCTGGCGCTCCGGCAGGGCCGCGACGGCCTGGTAGAGGGTCAGGGATTCCTCCAACTCGCCGATCGGGTCCAGGGAGTGGCGCAGGGAGTGGGTCTCGAAGGCGGCGACGTCGACGACGACCGGACGGCGGCCGCGGGCCCTGGCGTGGTCGGTGGTGCGGTTCTTCACCACGCGCCAGGCGTACGCCTCGGGGACCGGCTGCTGCAGCACGGTCTGCCAGGCGATCATGAGCTGTTCGAAGGCGAGGTCGACGGCTTCCTCGGCGTCCGCCCGGGACTTCAGGTGGAGCTCGGCGTACCGGATGTAGCCCGCCCGGTAGAGCTGGTGGAAGGCGCGGAAGTCGGCCGGCAGGCCGAAGCCGGCGGGGATGCCCGGGAGGCGGCCTACGGGGGTGCCCGAGGGGCCGCCGGCCGGGGTGTCCGCGGGCGGGGGGCCGGGAGGGCGGAAAGGATACTTCTCGTGGCGCGGGGCGGCCTGGGGCGCTCGGGCCGGCGCCGGGCGAAAGGCCTCCGGGGACCGCGGACGGTGTTCGGCGATCGGCTCGTCGTCGGTCATCAGCGCTCGCCCTCCTGGAGGTCGTCGTCGCGCCGAAGGCCGTACGGGGCGCTCCGGTCGGGCGCGCGGTGGGTGCAGGCACGGGTACGCGGAAGCGTGCGGCCGCCCGTACGGGTGAGTTCGGAGACGCCTGCCAGCACCTGGGCGGCGGCGAGGCGGCGCAGCAGCATCCGTATGTCGGCGCTGAACACGCGGACCGCGACGGCGGCCACGGCCCAGTCACGCACGAGATCAAGGTTCACGGAACCTTCGGTCCCTCCGGTCGGATGAACGGTGCCTGCTCGTCCCGGCACCGGAGAGCCGGTACGAGCTCTCTGCCCGCAATAGCGTTCAGGAGTGCTCAGTCGTGCAACGAAAGAAGGCAAAATCTTACGGACTGCTACCGGCCAGTTACTCCTGTTCGAGAAAGTGACAGCTGGGGTCCCTGGGGCGCCTGCGGCTACGAGGAACGCGTACGGCCCCGCCGGGGGCCCTGGGAGCGGGGGGACGAGCAGTGCGGGCACCAGTAACCGTCGCCCTGGTAGTACGTCCAGCCCATGTCCGCGATGCGCGGGGCGGCCGCGTTGGCGCTGTGCAGGAGATGGCCGAAGAGGTTCGTGCCGATGTCCGGCGGCGGATCGGCGACGACCAGGTCCAGGACGGCGCGCGCGCCGCACCCCATACGGTCGCACAGCAGGAAGAAACGCACGGGGCCCGGCGGCTCGCCGGCGGTCGTGAGACTCATGCGCTCACTTTGGCCGATGACGGGCACGGGGGCGGGCCGTTCGGTACAACCCGCCCCCGGTCAGCGGCACTTGAGGGAGCCCGGCGGGGTCAGGCAGGGGTCGGGCGCCACCATGTCGTGGTCGGGGACCAGACGCGGATGCCGGTCGGCGGGGCGCCCAGGGCCGCGGCGTCGAAGCGGCGGCCGTGGTGCGAGGGGTCGGCGGCGACGGTGACGAAGCCGACGGTGCGGGCGGCCGGGGCGGGCGCCCCGGTGACGGTGCGGACCGTCGCGTACGCGGTGGCCCCGGGCGCGAGGCGGTACGGAGCGCTCTCGGCGGGCGGGTCGGGCTCGGCGGCGCCGTCGAGATCGCCGAAGGTGACGGTCGGGATGCGGTCGACGGCACAGGGTGCGGCGCCGCGGTTGGTGACGCCGATGCGCAGCACGTCGGGGTGGTGGGCGGCGAGGACGGACGCCGAGACCGTCAGGGCGGATTCGGCGCAGCGGGGAGCGGGGGCGTTCTTCGCCGTGGTGGGGGCGGCGGGGCCGGCTGCCGAGGCGGTCGCGGCGGCGGTGGGCAGGGTCACGAGCGCCGCTGTGATCGTGGTGAGGAGAGCGGTGCCGCGTACGGCGGCCCGGCGGCGGGCGGGCCGAGGGGCGGTGGGGCGGTGGAAACGCATAGGGTTCTCCGTCCTTGCCACGTGACATTCTTCGTCGCCTTCTGGGACCGCCGGGTGGTGGATTTCGTTGTACGGCGGGGCCGCGCGGGCTCTGTGGGGCCGTGTGGGCCCGTACGGGAGGTAGCAGAGGGGGGCGGCCCGGCGCGGTGTTATCCACAGGGCTGAGCGCGGGTGGCGGGGTAGCTCGTACGCTGCTGGCATGAGCGAGGTGGAGATGGCTTCCGGTGCCGGGGAAACCGTGGACGACGCCAGTGGCGCGGTGGGCGTGCTGCGCCGCGTCTTCGGTTACGACGCGTTCCGCGGGGAACAGCAGCCGATCATTGAACATGTCATAGCGGGCGGCGACGCGGTCGTGCTGATGCCGACCGGCGGCGGAAAGTCTCTGTGCTACCAGATTCCGGCGCTGGTGCGGCCCGGCGTCGGGGTGGTGGTATCGCCGCTGATCGCGTTGATGCAGGACCAGGTCGACGCGCTGCGGGCGCTGGGCGTCCGGGCCGGATTCCTCAATTCCACGCAGGATCTGGACGAGCGGCGGCTGGTGGAGGCGGAATTCCTCTCGGGCGAGCTGGACCTGCTGTATCTGGCGCCGGAGCGGCTGCGGGTGGAGCAGACGCTGAGCCTGCTGGACCGGGGCAAGATCTCGCTCTTCGCGATCGACGAGGCGCACTGCGTCGCGCAGTGGGGCCACGACTTCCGGCCGGACTACCTGGCCCTGTCGATGCTGCGCGAGCGGTGGCCCGAGGTGCCGAGAATGGCCCTGACGGCGACGGCCACCGAGGCCACGCACCGCGAGATCACCTCCCGGCTCGGGATGGAGAACGCCCGGCATTTCGTCGCCAGCTTCGACCGGCCGAACATCCAGTACCGCATCGCCGGAAAGAGCGACCCGAAGAAGCAGCTGCTGGAATTGCTGCGCACCGAGCACGCCGGTGACGCGGGAATCGTGTACTGCCTCTCGCGGGCGTCGGTGGAGAAGACCGCCGAATTCCTCTCGCAGAACGGGATCACCGCGCTCCCGTACCACGCCGGGCTGGAAGCGCGGACGCGCGCGGAACACCAGGGGCGCTTTCTGCGGGAGGACGGGGTGGTGGTCGTCGCCACCATCGCGTTCGGCATGGGCATCGACAAGCCGGACGTGCGCTTCGTGGCCCACCTGGACCTGCCGAAATCGGTGGAGGGCTATTACCAGGAAACGGGCCGCGCGGGCCGCGACGGCCAGCCGTCCACGGCGTGGCTGGCGTACGGCCTGCAGGACGTGGTCCAGCAGCGGAAGATGATCGACGGCTCGGACGGGGACGACGCCCACCGCAGGCGGCTGTCCGCGCATCTCGACGCGATGCTCGCGCTGTGCGAGACGGTCGAGTGCCGTCGGGTGCGGCTGCTCGCCTACTTCGGCCAGGACAGCACCGCGTGCGGCAACTGCGACACGTGCCTGACGCCGCCGCAGACCTGGGACGGGACGGTCGCCGCGCAGAAGCTGCTCTCCACCGTGGTGCGGCTCAAGCGGGAGCGTGGGCAGAAGTTCGGCGCCGGGCAGATCATCGACATCCTGATGGGCCGCAAGACCGCGAAGGTCATCCAGTTCGACCACGACGGGCTGAGCGTCTTCGGCATCGGCGAGGATCTGCGGGAGGCCGAATGGCGGGGCGTCGTACGGCAGTTGCTGGCGCAGCGGATGCTCGCGGTCGAAGGCGACTACGGCACGCTGGTGCTCGCCGAGGGCAGCGGTGAGGTGCTGCGGGGGCAGCGCGAGGTGCTGATGCGGCGCGAGCCGGAGAAGGCCGTGAAGGCCAAGGCCGCCAAGGCGGCGAAGGGGCGGCGCGCGGCGCCGGTGGACCTGCCGGAGGAGGCGGTGCCGGTCTTCGAGGAGCTGCGGGCCTGGCGGGGCCGCACGGCCAAGGAGCAGGGCGTCCCCGCCTATGTGATCTTCCACGACGCGACGCTGCGGGAGATCGCCACGGTCCGGCCGTCGAGCGTGGCCGAACTCGGCTCGGTGAGCGGAGTGGGCGAGAACAAGCTGGCGAAGTACGGCGAGCAGATCCTGACCGTACTGTCGGGAGAGGCCGGACCGGGCGATCAGGCCGGGCCGGGTGCCGGGCAGGCCGGGCTGGACGCCGGGCAGGCCGGGCCGAGCAGCGGTCAGGCCGGGCCGTCCGGGCAGACCGGCCAGGCAGCGCCGACGGCGGCCCCGGGCGGCCCGGACGACGAGCTGGACTGGGGTCAGGAGCCGCCGTTCGAGGAGGAGTGAGGAGCCGGGCCCGGCGGCTCCACGACGGGCACCCACGAGGCGTGCGCCGGGCTCGCACGGCCGTTGACGGGGGGCGGGCCGGGCCCCGGTTCACTCGGGAAAGGTGAACCCCAGGCGATCGTGCAGCGCCTGCGCCTGCTCGGGCGTGGCCAGGACCATGATGCTGTCGTAGCCGCGGCTCGGCAGGCGTTCGAAGTCGAGGTAGAGCCACGACCGGGGGTCGTCGTCGTGAGCGGTCACGGTGATGGCCTCGCAGGCCGCTTCATGGTCGTAGTAGTCCTCCGCGTAGTGATCTGCGGTGATGGACACGGGCTTGCCGTCCCGCTCGAACTCCAAGTGGTCCAGGCGCCCGCCCTCCAGGCTGCCTTCGCCCTCGACGAGCCGGACATCGGTGATGGCGACCCTGCCGCCGGCGACCTCCACGGCGTCTTCCAGCAGGCTCGCGTAGTCGTCGTGGATGGAGTCGATGTCGTCGGCGTGGACCGAGACCGCCACACCGAAGTGTTCGAGAGCGCTCGCCGCCGCGTACTGGTCCTCCATCTCCTCGTCCGCGTAACCGGCGGCGTCTTCGAGGACGCCGCGCACCGTCTCCTCGGTCACCATGCCGATCTCGTACAGGATCGCGCCGATCTTCGTATACGTGATCGATGAAGCGTTCGACATGGCGCCGATCCTGCCACGCGGCGCCCGGCCCCACCGGCCGGGGTCGGGGCGGGGGCGGACCGGTCAGGCCGGATTCACCGGCCGGTGTCGAGCTGATCGGCGAGATCGTCCAAGTTGTCGGCGTACAGGTCGAATCGGTCCGAGAGAGCGGGCGGGTCGCCGACCGGGCGGGCGACGTAGGCGGTGCGCAGGCCCAGGCGCTGCGCTCCGCGCAGGTCCCAGGCGTGGGTGGCGACCATCAGCAGCCGCTCCGGCGGGTGTCCCGAGGCGGCGACGGCCAGTTGGTAGACCGCCGGGTCCGGCTTGTAGGTACGGACGTCGTCGGCGGACAGGACCTGATGCCAGCGCAGTCCGGCGTGGGCGTTGAGTTCCAGCAGCGCGGGCCTGCTCGCGTTGGAGAGCCCCATCAGCGGGAACCGCTCGGCGAGCCGGGCGAGTCCCGCCACCGTGTCGGGCCGCGGCGGGAGCCGGCGCCCCGACAGGGCCAACGCGGTCACGGCGGCCGAGTCGTCGGCTCCGGCAGCCGGGCTGCCGGCTGCGGAGCGCCCACCGGCGGCGTCGGCGACGAGCCGGGCGGCTTCCCGGTCGAGGACATCACTGGCGGCGTAGGGCCGGTCGCCTTCGAGGATGCGGCGCTGTTCCCGGTCGATGTGCTGCTGCCACAGCGACAGGAGCTGCCCGGCCCCGGAGTCGTCGAGCGACGGGGCGAGTTGGCGGATTCCGGCGCGGAGGCCGGCGGGTTCGTCGACGAGCGTGCCGAGTACGTCGAACACGACAGCGCCGATCTCCGGCTGGAACACCGGCTTGGGCATGGGCTCTCCCGAACGGAGCAGGGGCGTGCGGTGACAGTCAGCCGAACGCGGCGCGGAGCCGCCCTGATTCCCGGTCCGGGCGCGGTCGCAAGCTCTGCCCAAAGCTGAGCGGCGGGGCGGCGTCGCGGCGGCCGGATGGTGAACGGGGCGCGAAGTACGCGGGGTGATTACGGGCGCTGGGGCGAATCCCGGCGGAGCGGGCGGGTAAGGGGCGAGAGTTGAGGTGCGGCGGCAGCGGAGTGTGGGGGACCGATGAGGATTCAGGTCAGTCTGGACGAGGCGGAGAGCGACCTGGAGTTGCGGTCGCTGTGCGAGTGGCTCGCTGATGATCCGGCGGTGGGCCGGAGCGCGGAGGTGTCGCTGCGGGCGAGTGCGGCGAAGCCCGGGGAGATGGGGCTGGCGTTCGAGGCCGTACAGCTGATCGTCGACAGCCTGTTCCAGCTGAGCAGCCTGGCCATCGCCATCGACGGCTGGCGCAGGGCGTACGCGGCGCGGCCGAAGATCACGGTCGAACGGGGTGGCGTACGGGTCACTTTCGCCACGTCGGACACGGACGGTGCCCGAAGCATCCTTCGCGCGTTGGAGGAGTTGGAGCGGGCGGGCGGCTCCGGCCCCGTCCCCGGGGCGGGCGAGGGCCCGGCGGTCCTCGACGCGCCGGACGACACGGGCGCGACCGCCGACGAGGGCCGGCACGGCCCGCCCGGCCGGAACAACACCACTGGCGAGAGCAGGGAAAGGGACGGGGACTGACGGATGGGTGGAGTCGGGGGAGAGGCGGGGCCGGCGTTCGACCCCACGGAGTCGGCCTGCGTGATCATCGGAGTCGACCGGTACACCCATCTGGCGCCGCTGCCGGGGGTCCGCAACAACCTCAAGGCGCTCAAGGCCGCGCTGACCGACCGGACCATCGGGGGGATGCCGAAGGGGAACTGCCGGGTCGTGTCCAACCCCCGGACGGTCACCGCCGCGTTGCGGCCCATCGAGCAGGCGGTCCGGACCGTGCGGGACACCCTGATCGTGTACTACGCGGGCCACGGTTTCCTCGACTCGCGGCCGGAGGGCCTCTACCTCACGCTGCCCAGCACGGAGGCCGGGAAAGTGCACAGCGGCATCCCGTACACCTGGCTGCGCAGCGCGCTGGGCACCCGTACGCCGCCCAGGCGCCGGATCATCATCCTCGACTGCTGCTACAGCGGCAGCGTGATCAGGGGCATGTCCGCCATGTCCGCCGGGTCCATGGCCGGGTCCATGCCCACCGCCGCGGCGACGCAGCAGGCGTCCAGCCAGTTGGGCGAGGCCCTGTTCGAGGGCATGGACAGTCTGGAGGGCGTCTCGTACCTGCTCACCTCGACGCCGTGGAACGTCGAGGCGCTGGCGCCGGAAGGCGAGGAGCACACCGCGTTCACCGGTGAGTTCCTGCGGGTGCTGCGGGAGGGGATTCCGGCCCGGGACGCGGCGCCGTACGGCCCACAGGCGCAGGCCGGACCGGGCGGCACCGCCGCAGACACCCCGGCCCCGGGCACCACGGCCCCGACCCCGGCCACGGGCCCGCCCCCGAGCCCGAGCCCGAGCCCGAACCTCAGCCTGGAAGCCATCTACCACGAAGTCCGCCGCGCGCTACGGGAGAAGAACCGCCCACTCCCCCAGCAGCAGGCTCAGAACGGCATCGAGAAGCTGCCGTTCGTACGGAACCGCGCGGCACGCCCCGCCTCCCCGCCGCGCCGGACCGGCGCTGGCCAGGCTCCGCCCGACGGCCCCGAGAGCACACCGCAGGCAGCGGACACCGCCGCCCCCGCGCCCCCGGACGCGGAAAACCCCGCCGGTGCCCGGCGCAACCGCCGCCGGGCGCTGGTCACCGCGCTGTGCGTGGCGGCGGTGGCGGTCCCGTCCGTGGCGTGGTGGCAGTCGCGGGGCGAGGAACCGTCGTCCGGGGCGTGCTCGGACGACGTGGCGCTGATCGGCCACAGTGACGCGCTCGACGGCGTCGAGTACGAAGGCGCCGTGCCGGTCGACGGGCTGTCCGGCCTGGCGATGTCCGGCCCCTCCCGGGCGTGGGCGCTGGCCGACAACTCGCCGGGCCGGATCTTCTCCCTCGACCTGGGCACGTCGGGCGCCTCGCCGCCCGCCGCCCGCGCCGTCGACATGCGTACGCTCCGCCCCACCGGCGGCGGCCGTTTCGACGGCGAGGGCCTGGTCCTGGAGAAGGGCGGGCGCACCGTCCTGGTCGCCTCGGAGGCGGGCCCGTCGATCCGCAGGTTCCGGGTGTCGGACGGCGCGGAGACGAGCCGGATCGCACTGCCGCGCAACCTCGTCGAGTGGTCCGGCCCGGAGAACCTGGAGGCGCTGGGCGCGTCCCCGGACGGGCGGTATCTGTACGCGGGCCTGGAGGCACCGCTCTTCCGCGACGGCAAGGCACGCGGCCGCAGCCTGCTGCGCATCCAGCGCTTCAAGGGGACGCCGGGCGGCGCGTACGTACCGAACGGGCAGTTCGCCTACCAGTCGGCGGCCGGGCTGCGCGTGTCGGAGCTGGTGGCGCTGGGCGGTGACCGGCTGCTCGTCCTGGAGACCAACCACGCCGAGGGCCAGGGCAACGCGGTACGGATCTTCGGCGCCGACCTGAGCCGCGCGAAGGATGTCTCGCGGGTCAAGTCGCTGCAGTCCGAGCCGGTCGACGCGTTCGCGAAGAAGTGGGAGCCGGCCGATCTCGTGACGTGCCCGCGGGGCGCTTCGGCCACCGCGCAGCCGCAGTCGAACCCGCTGCTGGAGAACGCCGAGGGAATGGCGCTCGGCACCGCGCCGCTGTCCTCGGGCCCGTACAAGGGGCGGATGCCGCTCTTCCTCGTCTCGGACAACAACAACAGCCCGCATCAGATCACTCGGGTGTATGCCCTGGCGATCCGGACCGGCCGGGCGGCGGGGCGGTGAGGCGGAGCACGGCCCGCGCGCCGCCGTGGGACGCGCCTGCCACCTCCGCGTCCGGCCCGCCCGCCACACCCGTCTCACCTGCCATACCTGTCTCGCGCACCACACCCGCCTCATCCGCCATACCCGGCTCCACAAGCCCGCCCCTCACCTCACCCACTTCACCTGCATCACCCACATTGACGAAGAGCAATTCGACGCCCAATACGGACGCCTGGCCCACCGCGATGGTCAGACCCAGGCCGTGTCCCTTGCCGCGGCCGGGCGCGTCCGTACGGAACCGCTGCGGCCCCCGGTGCAGCAGCTCCACCGGGAAACCGGGCCCGTGGTCGCGCACCTCCACCACGGGCACCGGCGCCCGCCCGCCGCGGGAGGCCTCCTCGTACGCGCCCTTCAGGGCCTGACCGGCCGCCGTCGCACCGCCGCCGCCCGGTACGTCGACCGTCACCACGACCGGTGGCCGCCCGTGCCGGTGCGCGTTGAGGACGAGATTGCCCAGGATGCGGTCCAGCCGCCGCCGGTCCGTCCGTACGACCGTGTCGCGCACGACCCGTACCTCGGTGTCGAGCCCCAGGTCCTCGACGGAGCGCCGGACGAGCGCGCCCAGTTCGTACGAGGCCAGGTCGGGGCGTTCGGCGCCGGAGTCGAGCCGGGAGATCTCCAGCAGGTCCTCGGTGAGCCGGTGCAGCGCCCGCAGCCGGTCGTTGATCATCTCCTTGGGGCGGCCCTCGGGCAGCAGCTCGGCCGAGGCGAGGATGCCGGTCAGCGGGGTGCGCAGTTCGTGGGCGACGTCGGCGGTGAAGCGCTGTTCGGCCTGGAGGCGGCCCTGCAGGGAACCGGCCACCGAGTCGAGCGCCGCGGCCACCGCCGCCACCTCGTCCCGCGCCCCCGGCCGGTCCCGCCCCCTCCCCTCGGTGCCGACCCGCGCGTCCAGGTCCCCCGCGGTGATCCGGCGGGCGACGGCGGCCGTGGCGCTCAGCCGGCGGCTGATGCGGTGCGCGAGGAACAGCCCGGCGAGGGCGACGGCGGTGGCGGCGAGGACGGCGGAGCCGAAGATGGCCGTGTCCAGGTTCTCCAGGGAGCGGCGGGTGTTCTCGTACGGGGCCCAGACCGCCATCACCTGGTCGCCGGCGGGCGCCGCCGTCCACATGACCCGCTGCCCGTGGTAGATGCCGACCATGCTGCCGCGCCGGCCGTGGTGCACCAACGCGGCCAGCGGCGCGGGGAGTTCGCCGGGGTCGAGTACGGAGTTCAGGCCCTCCCGGGAGGTGCCGTACTCGTACAGGTCCAGCGCGTCGTCGAGGTCGGCGAGGGTCTCCTTCCTGACCTCGCCGACGGTCTGGCGGGCGACGGCGTTGTGGACGAGCACACCCAGTACGGCGGCGACCGCGCAGCACACCGCCGTGACGGTGAGCGCGATCTTCCAGCGGAGGGAGAGCGCGGGGCGGCTCACGCGGGGCTCCCCGGGGACGGTGCGTCCGACGCCGTCGTGGGCAGCGGGTTCTGCGGGGTCCGGTAGTCGTCGAGGGTGAGGTCCCACAGGCCCATCCGGCTGCCGTCCCACACGTAGTCGGTGACGCTGACGTAGCGCGGGTCCTTGGTGGGCTCGCGTACGGCCAGGTGGCCCGCGGCCAGTTCGACGCCCGCGAGGACGGCGCGCAGGCCCAGGACGCGGGTCACGACGCGGTCGCGGACGCTGTAGACGCGCAGCGCGCTGGTGCGCGCGTCCAGGTCGACGGCGCTGATCAGGTCCGGTCTGCCGTCGTCGGTGAGGTCGTGGAAGACCGGGCTGCGGACGGCGCGGGCGGCGGGCGGCCGGTCCCCGCCGGCCGCGAAGTCCGCCCGTACGACGGCCATCGGGTCGGCGTCCTTCATGCTGCCGGAGGGGACTCGGGCGAGGCCCGGTACGGCCCGCTGGTCGCCGGGGTCCTCGTCGCGGACGCGCGGCGCGGGCGTCCGGTCCGCCCACAGGGCGAGCGGGGCCTTCACGTCCCGCGCTCGCCCGTCGTCGTACAGGCCCGCGACGCCGGCGCAGCCCGCCGCCAGGGTGAGCGGCACCGTGAGCGGCGCCACCACCGAGAGCATCCGGCGCCGCACGGCCCACCACCACCTTCCCCGAGACCTTCCCGGCACGGACACAGAGGTACGTAACGCGACAAAGTTACCCATAGTGGCGGCGCGCGGACGGCTGGTCACGCCCGCGCCGTGACAACACTGCCTGCAGAGGGGGTCAAGGCTGTTACACAACCGCCGGATCGCCGTGAAGGACGCCTCGTACATTCATTCCTGTCGGCACCGCACAGCACCGGCTCCACGCACGACGAACGAACCAGCAGACCGACGCAGACCGACGCAGAACCTACGGCGGCCAGGACCGCCACGACGAGGAGTAGTTCCCATGCGGGCAAAGCGCCGCTCCGTGATCCGTACCGCCGCCGTCGCCACCGGTGTCGCAGCCGTGCTGCTCCTCCCCGCGAGCGGCGCGTTCGCCGCCGACACCATGGACGCCACCACCCCGCACGCGATGGGCCGCAAGTCCGCCGTACTGCCGGAGAACGGGCTCGCCGGCATCGCCGAGCGGGTCGGGCAGCTCCCCACGGGCGGACTCGTGGGCGCGGCCGGCGTGCTCGGAGCGGCGGGCGTGGGCCTCGCGGTGCACCGGCGCCGTCAGCCCCAGCAGGCCTGAGGCACAGCGGGCCGACGCCCGCCCCCCGCTCGTCCCTCACCCCGCCCCTGGAACCCTTCCGCCCGCACCCGGGCGTCACTCGGCCAGCCGCTGGACCTCCCCGTAGCCGGGCACACCGGCGAGGTCCGGCCCCGCGCCCCCGCCGGCCGCGTCCGCGCGCAGGGACCGGGCGAGTCCGACGGCCGCGTGCAGCGCCGAACGGAACAGCAGCGAACCGGTGCTGACGCGCCGTACGCCCAGTTCGGCCAGGCGGGCGAGGCGGTGCCGGCCCGGCGCGTACAGCAGGTTCAGCGGCGCCGGGATGCCCGCGACGAGCGTGGCGATGGCCCGCTCGTCGGTGACACCCGGCACGAAGACGCCGTCCGCCCCGGCCGACAGATACGTTTCGGCACGGGCCAGCGTCTCGTCCAGCGGACGCGAGGCGGGGTCGTCCACGAGCCAGTGCGTGTCGATGCGCGCGTTCACGTAGAGGCCCGGTGCGCACTCCTTGACCGCGCGGATCAACTCGGCCTGCCGCCCGGCCGGTACCAGCGGGCCGTCGCCCGCACGCCCCGGCAGCCCGTCCTCCAGGTTGACACCGGACGCACCCGCGTCGGCCAACTCCGCGGCCAGCGCGCCCACTTCCTCCGGTCCGCCGCCGAAACCGCCCTCGATGTCCACCGTGTACGGGCAGGCCAGACGACTCCCCAACCGCCGCGCGAGGGCCACCGTCGCGTCCCGCACGGCGGCCGAGCCCAGCCCGTCGGGCTCCCCCAACGCGGCCGCGACGCCCAGGCTCGTGGTGCCGATGGCGGCGAAGCCCGCCGCGGCGAGCGTGGCGGCCGAGGCGGCGTCCCAGGCGTTGGGGAGCAGCAGCGGCTCGTCGCCGTGGTGCAGGGCGTGGAAGGCGCGGGTCCGGCCGGCCGCGCGAGGGGAGAGCCCGCCGCCGGAACCGGAACGGTTCACCACGGCCTCCGGACGTGCTGCGGCGCTCATGCGCACACCACCTCCAGCGCCACCGGCACCCGCAGGTTCACGGACGGCAGGTACGCGAGCCCACCGTGATCACCGCCTTGACCGGCACGATCTGCGACACCGGCATGTCCCCTGCCCGTGTCGGCACCGGCACCGGCACCGGCACCGGCGAGACGGCACCCCCGTACCCGCACCGCGTCCAGCACCCCGGCCGCCAGCGCCCGTGCGTGGGCGCGCCCGGGGCAGGCGTGCGCCCCGGCGCCGAAGGCCAGTGACCCGTCGGCCGCGACCAGGCCGACCCGTACCGGGTCGCCACCGCCCACCGGCGCCCGGAACGTGCCCCGTACGGGCGGATCGGCGCACAGCACCCGGTCCAGCAGGCCCGCCACGAGGTCGGCCCCCGCACCGGACCGCGGCTCCGCCGCGCCGTCCCCCGCCAGCAGCGCGTACGCCGCGCTGCCGATCAGCCCCGCCGTGGCGTCGTACGCCTGCACCAGCAGCCCGATCCGGGCCGCCGCGGCCTCGTCCCACGTACCGCCGAAGTCCGCCACGAGCCGCGCGAGGGCACGGTCGGCGGCCGGAACCGCCTCACCGTGCGCGTGGTACGCGCGGGCGACGTCCCCCACCAGCCCCGCCGTCTCCGTCGTGGCCACCGCCCCCAGCGACGCGGCGAGCACTTCGGCGGGCACCACGCGCGCCACCCGCGCCATCACCTCGACCGGGCCGGGCCCGCGCAGCAGCGCCTCGGCCCGTACACGCGCCGCGCCGCGCAGCACGCCGGCCGCTTCCGGCCCGCCGAGCGCGCCGGCCGCCAGGGCCCGCCGCCGCGCGTGCGCCTCCCCGCTGCTGAAGCGGGCGACCCGCGCCCGCAGCCAGGCCATGCCACCCTCCGGTACCTCCTGGGGCACCGGCGGCACCTCCCAGCCGGGGTCCGTGAGCGCCTCCGGGCTGCCGTCTGTCCTGTCGTCTGTCACGTCGTCCGACGTGTCGTCCAAGGTCCGCATGGCAGGACCGTAGAACCGCATCGTTTCGGGTCCGGCCGAAACGTGCCCGCGCACAATGGACCCATGACCACACGGGCACCGTCACCGGACACCGCACCGGCCCACAGCACCGGACTCGCGCGCCTCGCGGGCCTCCTCGCGGACCGCACCCGGGCCGCGTTCTGCCTGGCCCTGCTGGACGGGCGGGCCTGGACGGCGGGCGAGCTGGCGGCGTACGCGCGGGTCGCGCCGTCCAGCGCGAGCGAGCACCTGACCCGGCTGACCGAGGGCGGGCTGCTGGTGGAGCGGCGCCAGGGCCGCCACCGCTACGTCCAGCTGGCGGGCCCCCGCGTAGCCGAAATGCTCGAAGGGCTCACCGCGCACCTCGACCCGCCGGCCGACCCGCCGCGCGGGCTGCGGGCCGCCGGCGCCTCGGCCGCGCTGGCCCGCGGGCGCACGTGTTACGACCACCTCGCCGGGCGCCTGGGCGTGGCCGTCACGGACGCGATGACCGGACGCGGCCTGATCGACCAGGACGGCGGCTTCGCGCTCACCGGTACGGGCCTCACCTGGTTCGCCGAGGCCCTCGGCACGGACGCCGGCACGCTCCGCGCCGGGCGCCGGCCGACCGCCCGCGGCTGCCTGGACTGGACCGAGCGGCGGCAGCACCTGGCGGGCGTGGCGGGCGCCCGACTGTGCACGGGGCTGCTGGAGCGGGCGTGGGTACGGCGCGTCGGCAGCGGACGGGCCGTACGGCTGACGTCCGCGGGGGCGGAGGCGCTGCGCGACCTGCTCGGGCTGGACGCGGAGGCGGCGGGGCTCCTGTGAGAGGGCGCTCCGGCCCCGCGTCCCGGCCCGCCTCGCGTACGGCCGCCGTCGCGCACACGGCCGCCGTCAGCAGTGCCCGGGACGGGCGTACAGCGTGACCTGCGCGCCCCGGACCTCCCGCGTCGCGCACTTCTGGAACGCAGCCCGCAGCGTGTCCCGCTTGGCGATCTCCTGATCGGTCTGGTCGGCCGGCTGCCCCTTCGCGTCGCCGACCGCGACGATCCGGCGCGCCCGCAGCATGTGCGCGTGGATACGGTCGCCGGACAGCTCCGTGCCGTACAGACTGTGCGAGGCCACCGGGCTCCGGTCGAGCGCGAGGTCCCGCAGACGGTGGAACTCGTGCGGCGCGGCCGCCGCCCACACCCGCCGCCGGGCGGGCAGGAACAGCAGGCCGTCGTCCGGCGAGGACAGCTCCCGGACGGCGTGGGTCACCGCGATCGCGTCGTCGGTACGGCTCTGCGGGCTGCGCAGGAAGACGTTGACGGGGGCGAGCACCGCCAGGACCACGACGAGCGCCGCCGACCGGTACGCCACCCGGCGCCGGGTCTGGCCGCGCTGTCCCGGCGGGCGCAGCACCCAGTCGAGCGCGGCGCCCGCCAGGAGGGCGAACCCGGACACGTAGTACAGGACGTAGCGGTCCACGTACATCGGCTTGAGCTGGGAGAGCAGCACCAGCAGCACCGTGGGCAGGACCAGCAGGGGGAGCGCGACCGGCCGCAGGCGCAGCCGCTGCCGGCCCGCGCGGCCGACCGGGGCGCGGGAGCAGAGCAGGCCGCCCAGCACCAGGGCGGTGAAGGTGCCCAGCTGGACGGGGTTGGGCCACTGGAGCCAGCTGAGCTGTTCCGACTGCCCCATGCTGAACACGGCCAGCGGGACGAGGCCGACGACCACCGCTCCCGCCGCCGCGCACCAGGCCCGGCGGACCGGGCGCGGCAGCCCCGACAGTGCGACGGCGGCGCCGTGCGCGGGCAGGACCAGTACGGCGAACTCGTGCATCCAGCAGGCGGCCAGCGACAGCGCCGCATAGCCCGCCCACAGACGCCTGGACGGCCGGGCCGTGACCCGCACCAGCAGGCAGGTGGACCACACCACCAGCGCGCAGACCATCGCGTAGGAGCGGCCCTCCTGCGCGTACTGCTGCACCATCGGCAGCAGGACGAAGACGAGGCCCGCGAGGAGGCCCGCGCGGCGGCCCGCCAGCTGCTTGCCCAGCAGCGCGACACCGGCGGCAGCCGCCGCCATCGCGATCACGGACGGCAGCCGCAGGGCCACCACACCCCCGTCGAAGACGAGGAACCAGCCGCGCATGAGCACGTAGTAGAGACCGTGCACCGCGTCCACGGTCCCGAGGGTCGGCCACAGCTCCGCCAGGGTGCGGTGGGCCATGTCGTACGTGACCGCCTCGTCCCGCCACATGCTGCCCTGGCGCCGGATGCCCCACAGGCCCAGGACGAGCATCAGCGCGGCCGGGAACAACGCGACAGCCCCCCGCGACACCCAGATGCTCCGGGCGCGCGCGGGAGACGCGTACGCGGTCTGCGCTACATCGATGGCGGACTCCGCTTCACCAGGCCAGGCGGGACTGTGCGGACACACTCAGACCGTCACACTCAGACCGTACGACAGCCGCCGCACACCGGCAGGCGCGGGCCCACCGGCATACGACGGCTCGTACGGTGCCGCACGACGGCCCGTACGGTACGGCCTCGCTCAGCCGATCCGGGTCAGCTTCGAGCCGAACGTCGGCTCGGCGAGGTCCTTCTGCAGGGCCACCGGCACCTTGGCGGCACTGGAGCCGGTGCCGACGGTCAGCTCGCCGACCACCGTCCCGGCCTTGGCCTCGTGCGGCACCGGCTTGCCGGCCGCCGGACCGACCTTGAACTCGATCTTCTGGCCGGGTACGCCGATCGCCTTCAGGTCCTTCGTCGCCACGACGGGCGTCTGCCCGCCCAGACCGTCGTCCACGTAGCCGACGACCTGGCCCTTCTTCACGGTGGTGGCCGAGGTCAGGGCGTTGCGGATCGCCTCGATCATGGGCTTGGTGCGGTCCTGGACCAGCCGCAGGCTGGTGCCGCCGTCCGGGTCCAGGCCCTTCGCGTGCTGATCCATCGTGGCGCCCAGGATCAACTGGTCCTTGCCGTCCACACCCTTGTAGGCCGCCCACACCAGCGCGCCGCCGGCCGCCGTGCTGGAACCGGTCTTGATGCCCTTGATGCTCAGCTCGCGGTGCTCGGACATCAGGTTGTTGTTGTTGTAGATCCGCTCCGGGAGCCCCTTGTCGGCGTTCGGCATCGCCACGACCTGCCGGAACGCGGGCATCTTCATCACCTCTTCGGCCAGCTTGAGCTGGTCGACGGCGGTGCTGACGGTGGTCTTGTTCAGACCGCTGGGGTCGGTGTACTTGGTGTTCTTCATGCCCAGGTCCTTGGCCGTGTCGTTCATCTTCTTGACGAACGCGTCCACGGTCGAGGACTGGGTGTCCCAGCGCGCCAGCAGGCGGGCGATGTTGTTGCCGGACGGGATCATGAGCATCTGCAGCATCAGCTGCTCGGAGTACTCCTGGCCTTCCTTGAGGCCCATGACCCGCGACTCGTTCTTCGACTCGGCGTCCTTGACCGCCGCGTCGTCGACCTTGATCTTCGGGCCGCCCTCGTCCTTCTTCAGCGGGTGGTCCTTCAGGATCAGGTAGGCCGTCATTATCTTCGCGACGCTCGCCGTGGGCACCGGCTTCTCGTCCCCGTACGTACCGAGGTCGCCCGCGCCCACGACCTTCGCCGCGGCCTGGCCCTCGCCCGGCCACGGCATCTGGAACCTGTCGCCCGCGAAGGTGTACGACGTCTTCTCGCCGAGCGCCAGCGTCGGGTCGGGCAGCGGGCGCACCTGCTGGACGACGACGAAGATGATCGCCAGCAGGATCGCCAGCGGGGTCCAGATCTTGAACCGGCGCGCGACGGTGCGCAGTGGTGTCTCGGGCGGCGGCGGGGTGTTGGTCAGCTGCGCCAGCAGGTCCAGCGGCGGCAGCGGCTGCTGCTTGGTCCGCTCGGAGTCGGGCAGCGCGCCGGGCTGCGCGGTGGCGCCGGCCGGGGCCGCGGCGGCGGGCGCCTCGGTGGCGCCGGACTTCGCCTCCGGCTTCGCGCCGGAAGCGGCCTCGGTCTTGCCCGCGGCCTTCGCGCCCCACTTCGTACCCGGGGCGACGTCAGGCTCGGCGGCCGGCAGCGCGCCCGACGCGGTGCCCGGCTTGGCGCCCGGCTTGTCGTCGGTCTTCGCGCCGCCCTGGGCCTCGGCCTTGCCCGGCTTGACCGGCTTCGCAGAGTCAGCCGACTTGCCCGCCTTGTCGGACTTATCGGACTTATCGGCCCTGTCCGACTTTCCGCCGACCGGACGCGGCGGCTTGATCGGCTGCGGATCGGTGGACTTCAGCGCCACGAACTGACTGGTCCGCTCGCCGTCCGACTCCGCGGCACCGGGCGGGCGTACGGCCTTGATCGCGGTGGTGGGCTGGTCGGCCGACGGCTTGGGGGCGGCCTTGTCGGACGGGGCGTCGGCCTTGTCGGCCTTGCTTTCCTTGTCGGCCTTGTCGGACTTGGGGGCGGCCTCGGCCTTGGGGGCGGCCTTGGACCCGGGCTCGGGCTCGGACTCGGGCTTCGCCTCGGACTCTCCGCTCTTCGCGTCGCCCTTCGCGTCCGCCTTCGTGCCGGCGTCGGCCTTCGCGTCCGCCTTCGTGCCGGCGTCGGCCTTCGCGGAATCGGCCTCCGCGGCCGGGGTCCCGCCCTTCCCGGACTTCGCCGGGCCGGCGCCGTCCGAGCCCTTCTGCTTTGCGACCGTGAACGTGCGCGTGGCGCTGTCGACGGGCTCGCGACCGTCCGCCACGTCCGGCGCCTTGAAGATCGCCGTCGGCTGGTCCACGGACTCCGCCGCACCCTTGGAAGCGCCGTCGGAGGCGTCCTCGCCCTTCGGTGCGGAAGCCTTCGGCGCGGAGCCCTTGGGCGTGGCGCCCTTGGGCGTGGCGCCCTTGGGCGTGGCGCCCTTGGCCGAGGAGCCCTTGGAGGCGCTCCCGGCCGCGGAGCCGCCGGAGCCGCCCTTCGGTCCGGAACTCTCGCCACCGCCCGCGGCAGCGCCCTTCCCGGCTCCCTTGGGGGCACCCTTCGCGGCGCCCTTCGAGGCTTCCTTCGCGGCACCCTTGGGGGCGCCCTCCGCGGCATCCTTGGCGGCGCCCTCGGAACCGCCCTTCGAGCCCCCCTCGGAACCGCCCTTCGGCGCCTTCGTCACCGGCGCCCCAGCAGTCTCAGCCTTAGCACGCGTTTCCGACTCGGCACCGCCCTCGGCCCCGGCGGCACCCTTGCCGGAACCCGAACCGGCCCCGGACCCACTCTCGCCGTCGTCACCGTCGCCGTCGCCGTCGTCATCCTTGGCCGCGACCCACGCGGCCACCGCTTCCCGCAGCCGCTCATCCCGGCCCTCGCCGTTCGCGCCGCCCTCGGCGTCGCCGGCGGCCTCGTCGGCGGCACCCTTGCCCGCCGTACCGCCCTGGCCGGACCCACCGGACTCGCCGGCCCCGGACCCACCGGACTCGGACTCACCGGACCCACCGGCCCTGCCGCCCGGCTTCGCCGGCCCGGCCGGTGCTTCACGGAAGACCGCGAGTCGCGGATCGCGTTCGCTCCCCGCCGTCTCCCCCGACGACTGCTTCTGCTCCGGCTTGCCGGGGGACTCGCCCGCCACCTATGTCTCCTTCACACGTCGCGATACGTCGCGCTCTGTCTGGCCCAGTGTTCCCAAGTGTCCTGTGTCCGCGAGGCACGCCCGCACCGCCACGCGAAACGATGGGCGCCCCGCCCCACAGAAGGTGTCGCCAAGCAGCTAGACGAGAACGACATACCTACAGGTTCCCTGCCTAACCCCTCACGCACTCTCGACAGATGAATGTGAGAGGGGTCACCCTGTCATTCATCCACGCGGGGAGGCATGGATGGGCAGGAGCCGCAGAACAATTCCGGAGGAGCTTCTGCTGCTCGCTTTGGACCCGGCAACGGGAACCACAGCGCAGCCGCAGTCGCTCGACCTCGGTCTGGCCGGGGCCCAGCTAGTAGAGCTGGCTCTGGCCGGACGGATAGCCCCTGACGGGGATCGTATCGCCGTGGTGCTGCCACGGCCGACCGGAGATCCGACTCTGGACTCCGCGCTCGAGTTGCTGCGCCGACGCGGCAGCCCGGTGCGCGCCGTCCACTGGATCGGCGGGCCCCGGCTGGGGCTGCGCCAGACGTATCTCACGCATCTGGAGCGGTGCGGCATGGTCCATGCCGTGGCGGGTCAGATGTGCGGGGTACTGCCGACGACTCGCTACCAGGCGACGGACACGGCCATCAGCCGGGAGATCAAGAACCGGCTGGACAACGCGATCCGCACCGGCGTACCACCGGACCCGCGGACCGCGGCGCTCGCCGCACTGGCCCACGCGGTCGGCCTCGGCAAGCACCTGTATCCCGGGAACGAGGGGCGCTCCTCGCGCTCCCGCCTCCGGGACCTGATCCGGCACGACCCGATGGGCGGGCTGGTCGCACATGCCGTCATGGATGTGCAGAACGGCGTCGCGGCACAGCCGAGGCGCGCACCGGTGGCGGCGTCCGGACCGGTCGGACCGGGAGCGGGCCGGCAGCCCGCGTCCCGCGTCGCGGCGGAACCGGCGGGCGTACCGGCACAGCCGCGGCACGGGTCCATGGCCCGCGTCGGCGCGCGCTGACGCCCTCGCGTCGGCGAGTGCCGGCGAGGCGCCCGGCACCGCACCACAGGCAGTTCACGTAGAGCGCAGGCAGCACTTCGCACCACCCACGAGCTGTGCGCGACAGACGCACCACGTACACACCGGCGCACCCCACGACCCGCGCCACAGCAGCATCATCAGCACGAGTGTCCCCACAGTCCCGTTCGGGAGCCGCAGCAAGCGCGGGGTGGCGGACCGGCCGATCCGGACGACGGCCGGGCCGCCACCCCGCGCGCACGTCCGCTCGCCTTGTGTGTCCATTCCACTGCGCTGTACGGACCTGGGATGGCAATCTGCTGAGCAGGAGAAATCAGCAGTACGGAGCCGGAGGTGCACGTCCCGTGGCGTCCAACATCAATCCCACCGTCCGGCGTCGCCGGCTGGGCCAGGAGTTGCGCAGGCTCCGCGAGCTCAAGGGCATGACGGCCGAGGAGGTCGCCGAGCGCCTGCTGGTGTCGCAGTCGAAGATCAGCCGACTGGAGAACGGCCGCCGCAGCATCAGCCAGCGCGACGTCCGAGACCTGTGCGGGGTCTACGAGGTCGACGACCACCGCGTCGTCGATTCGCTGATGCAGATGGCCAAGGACTCCCGCCAGCAGGGCTGGTGGCACGCGTTCGGCGACATCCCGTACAGCGTCTACATCGGTCTGGAGACCGAGGCGGCGTCGCTGCGGGTGTACGAGTCGCTGCTCGTGCCGGGCCTGCTGCAGACGCCCGGGTACGCCGAGGCCGTCATTCCCGGCACGGTCCCCGAGCTGACCCAGGAGCAGCTGGAGAAACGGATCCAGGTGCGGATGCGCCGCCAGGAGCGGGTCAACCACCCCGACAGCCCGCTGCGGCTGTGGGTCGTCCTGGACGAGAGCGCGCTGCGCCGGGTCGTCGGCAGTCACCTGATCATGCGCGAGCAGCTCGACCACCTCGTGGAGGTCAGCAACCTGCCCCATGTGACGGTGCAGGTGCTGCCGTACGACACGGGCGCGCACGCGGGCATGTCGGGGACGTTCTCGATCCTGGAGTTCGACGACGCGGCCGATTCGAGCGTGGTCTACATCGAAGGCGTCACCAGCGATCTGTATCTGGAGAAGACCAACGACGTACACAAGTACACGATCATGTACGAGCATCTGCGGGCCCAGGCGCTGAGTGCGGACCAGAGCCGGGAGTTCATCGCCGCCGCGGCGAAGAAGCACGCGGACAGCATGGCTTGATCACAACGCCAGGATGGCCGAATACGGGATTCCGCAAGGAAGTGCGGCACCGTACACCGAGACACGCTCGCTTGAAAAGAGATCAAGGAATATGCCATACGGATGAGTGAACTGCTCCTGCCGTCGGTGATGTTGGCGCGTAGCGTCGGGACTACCGAATCCGCGGCAACGCGGTGCAACTCAGAGCGAGTCGGAGTGAACATGGCCATTCAGCCCAATTCCGCATTCTCCTGGACGAAGTCCTCGTACTCCGGTGGCAATGGCGCGTGCGTCGAGGTCGCCGTGCCGGCGCCCGCCGCCATCGCGGTGCGGGACTCCAAGGACCCCGACGGCCCGCGTCTGACCTTCGACACCTCCGCGTGGAGCACCTTCGTGGCGGATGTGAACAAAGGCGCGTACGACCTGATCTGAGCCGGGAGCTTCCGGTCGGATCAGGTCCGGTCAGGCCCGGGGATGCGGTTTCCGTACTGAAACCTTCCGGTCCGATCAACCGCATGGCACAAAGCGCAATCCGCAGAACACGCACCACCCCAGAGCCCTCTCGACTGGATCGCCGTCCCGGCCGAGGGGGCTCGGCCCTGCCCGCGGGCCCCTGCCGGGCCGTACCTCCTCACCGCAGCTCGTCCACGTACCGGTCGGTCCCGGGCACGGTGGGGACGAACGGCGCGACCAGCTCCACCCGCGCCGGCCCCCAGGCGGCGACCTCCTCCCCCAGCCCCGCGAACCACGGCTCCCAGCACGCGCGCGGGTCCTCCTGGAGGAACCACAGCAGCGTCAGCCGGGTGCCCACGCCCGCCACCTGCTTCACGTACGACATGCGGTCGCCGGGCAGCGGTGTGGGGCAGAAGACCGTCACCATGGCCGCGGGCGAGCCCGCGAGCCGGCGCGGCAGCCGCTCGTCGCGCAGCCACCGCAGCAGCGCGGCCCGGCCGTCCGCGTCCGCCGCGTCGATGATCTCGACGACCAGCCCGGCGTACGGGTGGTCCAGGGCGTGGAAGTCGCGCGGCCCGCGGGCGCCGTCCCGGTAGACGGTGGCCGCGTGGTCGTGGAAGGCCGTGAAGACGTGGGTACGGTCGTGATGAATCCGGCCGTCGGCGTTGAGCCGCCGGTTGATGGCGACGGTCCACCGCAGGTGGTCGTCGTGGCGCCCGTCGGTGATCCAGTACGTGGAGAGGTAGCAGCCCGCCGTGACGGGCCGGGCGACGGCGGACCGGGCCGGGCGGCGCAGCAGTTGCAGGTCGCGGGTGGCGACCCAGCGGCGGCCCGCGAAGATCCACGGCATCGCCATGGCGCCGGCGATGTAGTGGTCGTCCTCGTACCAGCGGTTGTAGGCGTGTTCATGGCCGGGGTGCGGCTCGACCATGGTGATCAGCGCGTGTCCCGGGCGCACGCCGTACGGGCCGACGGCGGCCAGTTCGGTGTAGGTCCCGCTGCGGGTGTCCGGGTGCGCGTCCGTGCCGGGGTCGTGGGTCATGGGCATCGGTTGTAGCTGACATGGCGTCAGTTGAGGAGGGGTACGGGCGCGCCGGTTCACCATGCGGGCGCTTCCGCGCGGTCCCGGGGCGCCCGTCTGGGCGACGATGCCCGCCGGGTACGACGCCACGGCGCTGCTGCCCGAGGCGGTCCGGCACGATGTCGCCTACGTGCCGGGCGCGCCGTTCTACGCGGGTCCGGCGGAGGCGGGGGCCATGCGGCTGTCCTTCGTCACGCATCCGCCGGAGGAGATCGAGGAGGGGCTGCTGCGGCTGGAGAAAGTACTGCGGGCCGCGTGACGGTAGCCATCGGAGCGACTCACACCCTATTCTGACGGCCCGTCACTTCACGCCGGGGCTCGGTTCGACTCCCGGCGGCCCGTCCGGCCAGGAGGTGCCCATGCTGCTGCGGGACAAGACCGTCGTCGTGTCGGGCGTCGGCGCCGGGCTCGGCCATCAGGTGGCGATGGCGTGCGTACGGGACGGCGCCTCGGTGGTGCTCGGCGCCCGTACGGAATCCCGCCTGGCCGAGACGGCGGCGCAGGCCGACCCGTCGGGCGAGCGCGTCGCCTGGCGGGTGACGGACATCGCGGACGAGGAGCAGTGCGCCGCGCTGGCCACGCTCGCCGACGAGCGCTTCGGCGGCATCGACGCGGTCGTGCAGGTCGCCGCCCTGGACTCGCACTTCGGCGGGCTGGCCGACGCCGACTTCGACGCCTGGCGGCAGGTCGTCGACATCAACCTCCTGGGCTCGCTGCGGATGACCCGCGCCTGCCTGCCGTCGCTGGAAGGGCGCGGCGGCGGGTCGGTCGTGCTGATCGGCACGCAGTCGTCGGTCGCCGCGCCGTCGGAGGTGCGGCAGGCGGCGTACGCGGCGTCCAAGGGCGCGCTGGTCTCGGCGATGTACGCGCTCGCGCGGGAGCTGGGGCCGCGCCGGATACGGGTGAACACCGTGCAGCCGGGGTGGATGTGGGGCCCGCCGGTCGAGGCGTACGTCCAGTACGCGGCGCACACCGAGGACATCCCGGAGCGCGAGGTCCTGGACCGGCTCACGGCGCGGATGGCGCTGCCGGAGATGCCCACGGACGCCGATGTCGCCGAGAGCGCGGTCTTCCTGGCGTCCGACCGGGCGCGGGCGATCACCGGGCAGTCGCTGCTGGTGAACGCCGGCGAGATCATGCGCTGAGCGCGGCCCTCTCTCCCCCTCCCCTCCCGCACCCGGCGAAGTGTGCGCTCATCGTGGGTTCCGGTGGCCCGGCGCAACAACTCCCTCCGAGGCCAGGAGACCGCAAAATCGTTCGCTTAGCTGACAGCGGTTCACATCCTTGACCTACGGCACCCTTGACCGGCCCTCGCCATGGACGGTTCAATCCCCGAAGTCCCCGCTCCCGCACGGGGGCCCCGCCCCGCGGAACGTCCGGCGAAGTGTCTCCCCGTTCACAAGGCGGACCCCTGGAGGGGGCATGAACAGTCTCGACTGGGCCGTGCTCGTCGGCTACTTCGGCGTGATGGTCGCGATCGGCGTGTGGTCCCACAAGCGCGTGGACGACGTGAGCGACTTCTTCACCGCGGGCGGGCGGATGCCGTGGTGGCTGTCCGGCATCTCGCACCACATGTCGGGCTACAGCGCCGTGATGTTCACCGGGTACGCGGGCATCGCCTACCAGTACGGCGTCACGTCCTACGTCACCTGGTCGTTCCCCATCGCGGTCGGCATCGCCATCGGGGCCCGCCTGTTCGCCGGGCGGCTGAACCGGCTGCGCTCGCGGCTGCACGTCGCCTCGCCGCTGGAGTACCTCAAGAGCCGCTACAACCTGCCCACCCAGCAGGCGCTCGCCTGGTCCGGCGTACTGCTGAAGATCGTGGACGTCGGCGCCAAGTGGGCCGCGATCGCCACCCTGCTGTCCGTCTTCACCGGCCTCACCCTCAACCAGGGCATCCTGATCACCGGTGTGGTCACCGGCGTCTACTGCACGGTCGGCGGCCTGTGGGCGGACGCGCTCACCGAGCTGGGCCAGTTCGTCATCCAGTTGCTGGCGGGGGTGGCGATGCTGGTGACCGTACTGGCCGAGCTGGGCGGTGTCAGCGCGCTGTGGACGGTGTGGGACCGGCTGCCGGACAGCCACGCCCGGCCGACGGTCGGCCCGTACACACTGACGTTCCTGCTCGCGTACCTCTTCATCAAGACCTTCGAGTACAGCGGCGGGATGTGGAACCAGGCGCAGCGCTACATGGCCACCCGCAGCGCGCGCGAGGCGCGCCGCTCGGCCCGGCTGTCCGCCGTTCTGTGGTTCGTGTGGCCCGCCGTGCTCTTCTTCCCCATGTGGGTGGCGCCGCTGCTGGTGAAGGCGCGGAAGCCGGACGCGTCCGACTCGTACGCGCTGCTCACCGAACACCTGCTGCCGCACGGCCTGCTGGGCCTGGTCATCGTCGGCTTCTTCTCGCACACGATGGCCATGTGCTCCTCCGACGCCAACGCCATCTCCGCCGTGTTCACCCGTGACATCGCGCCCGCGCTGCCGAGGCTGGGCGCGCGGGCGCGCGGCTGGTCGCACCGCGCGGGCCTGCTGGCCGCGCGCCTGTCCACCGTCGCCTTCCTGGCCCTGTCGATGGCCATAGCCACCCAGGTCAACTCACCGACGTTCAAGGACATCATCACCGTCGTCATCAAGTGGGTGGCCGGACTGGTGGGCCCGATCTCCATCCCGTTCCTGCTCGGCATGGTGCCGCGCTTCCGCAGGTCGGGCCCGACCGCGGCCCTGGTGTCCTGGGCGGCGGGCCTGTTCGCCTTCTGGCTCACCAACTACGGGCTGTCCGGCGTACAGCTCCAGATCCAGATCGTCGCGCCGGTGGCCACCTCACTGGTGCTGTACGTCCTGATCGGATTCCTCAAGCCGGAGGACACCCCGGAGCGGGACGCGGTGCTCGCCCGCATCAATTCGGGCGGCGACGCGGACGAGGACGGCGGCGGCCCCGGTGGCGCGGGCGCCGCCGCCCGTACGGTGGCCGGACCGGTCGGCGGGCCCGGCCACCGTGCGTCTCCCCGCTGAGCTGCCGGAGCGGCACGCCGCGGTGGGGTTCAGCGGCGCGTCGCGGCCGGCCTCGGCAGCAGGCCGCGGTGGGCCGCCGTGGGCTACTTCGTGTAGCCGATCCACTCGTACGTGATGTCGGCCATGCCCTGCGCACCGAGGTTGGCCAGCTTCTTCTTGGCCGCGGTGATCTCGGGGAGCTGGTAGGTGGGCAGCACGCCCGCGTTCCGCCACACCTCCGCGTCGGCCTCGTTGACGGCCTCCAGGGCGGCCGCCTGGTCGGTGCTGCGGCCGGCCTTGGCCAGCAGTTCGTCCTGCTTCGCGCTGCCGGTCTTGGAGATGTTGCTGCCGCCGTTACTGGCGTAGATGTTGCTGGAGCCGGTCGCGGAGAACGGCGTACGGGAGAAGCTGTAGGGCGCCACGTCGAACTCGCCCGGGATCAGGTACTTGTCGAAGAACTCGTTGACCGGCACCGTCCGGATGTCCAGCCGGACGCCGACCTGGGCCCACATCTGGGTGAGGATGGTGGCCTCGTTCTTCGAGGCGGGCTGGCCGGTGGGTATCACGAAGCGCAGCTTCAGCTCCGCACCGCCCTTCTTGCGGATCTTCCCGTCCAGCTTCCACCCGGCCTCGTCCAGCAGCTTGCCCGCGGCCTTCGGGTCGTAGGTGGCGAGGTCGCCCGCGTTGTTCCGGTAGCCCTTCTGGTTGGGCACGAGGAAGTGGTTGTTCAGCGGCTCGGCCTTCCAGTTGAGGCCCTTGACGCTGGACTGCACGAGGGTTTCGCGGTCGGTGGCCTTGAAGAGGGCCTTGCGCACGTTCGGGTCGCTGAGCTTCGGGCTCTTGCCGTTGAAGGTCAGATGCCGGTAGTTGGGTCCGCCGGCCTCGCGGATCTCGCCGGACCCGACGCCCGAGGCCTGCTTGAAGGCGGCCACACCGGCGTTCAGGTCGAAGTAGTCGATCTCGCCGTTGGCGTAGGCGGCCGGCATCGACTCGGTCGTCATCGCATGGAAGACGATCTTGTCGAGTCTGGGCTTGTCACCCCACCACGCGGGGTCCGGGACGACGGTGACGGTCTGCGCGGTCCTGTCGATGCCGCCCAGCTTGTAGGCGTTGGCGGTGACCGGGATCGTGTTGAGGTAGCCGGTCGTGAAGCCCTTGGCGTCGGCCATGTACTTCGCCGGGTAGAGCGGGGTGTTGTTGGGCGCGCCGAACAGGGCGCGCCAGTCCGCGTACGGCTTGTCGAAGGTCAGGACCGCCTCGCGGTCGTCCTTGCCCCCGCGTACGGACGACACGTCCTCGTACCCGGCCGGCGAGCCGACCTTGAACGCCGCGTCCTTGCTGCTCATCGCCCGTACGTTGGCCTCCAGGTCCCGGTAGGTGATCGGGGTGCCGTCGGACCACTTCGCCTTGGGGTTCAGGTGGTACGTGACGATCTGCTTGCCGCCCTCGGTGCGGCTGGCGGCGTCCAGCAGGAAGGCCTTGTTGGGGACCTGCTCGCCGTTGGGCGCCGAATGCCACAGCGACGGCATCAGGGCCTCGATGACGACGTTGGTGGCGGCCTGGTTGCCGTCCGTCTCCATCTCGTTGAACTGCACCGGGAACTGGTCGATCGCCCAGTTCAGCGTGCCGCCCTGGGTGAGCTGCGCCGGATCGGTCTTGTTGATGTCCAGCGCGGTGGTCTTCGGCGCTTCCTTCGGCTTGCCGTCGCCACCCCCGTCGTCCGACCCGCCGCAAGCGGTCAGCGCTAATGACGACACCGCGACGGTGGCGACGAGGGCGAGCGGAACTCTGGAGAGCTTCATTGCGGAGACGTTCCCTTTCTCGACTGGACTGATGGACCGACGAAAACACCGGGACGGCGCGTCGCGGGAGGGGGTCTTCAGCCTCCTCCCGGCAGCGCCGCGTAGTGGCAGGCGGCCTCGTGGGCGTGCAGCTCGGCGGACTCCTTGTGGGCGTGCGGCTCCTGGGCGTACGCGACGGGTCGCGACGGCGGGTCCGTCTCCCGGCAGCGCCGCTGCTCCGGCGCGCCGAGTGTCGCGTACAGCGGGCAGCGGCTGCGGAAGCGGCAGCCGGACGGCACGTCGGCGGGGCTCGGCAGGTCGCCGCTCAGCAGGACGCGGGTCCGGGTCCGCTCCTTGCGCGGGTCGGGCAGCGGTACGGCGGACAGCAGGGCCCGCGTGTACGGGTGCGACGGCGCCGCGAAGACCGCCGCGGTGTCGCCCGACTCCACGATGCGGCCCAGGTACATGACGGCGATCCGGTCGGCGCTGTGCCGTACGACGGACAGGTCGTGCGCGACGAGCAGGTAGCTCAGGCCCAGCCGGGACTTCAGCTCGTCGAGCAGGTTGAGCACACCGGCCTGGACCGACACGTCCAGCGCGGAGACGGGCTCGTCCAGCACCAGCAGCCGCGGCTCCAGCGCCAGGGCGCGCGCGATGGCGATGCGCTGGCGCTGGCCGCCGCTGAACTCGCGCGGGTAGCGGCCGGCGTCCTCGGCCGCCAGTCCGACCGTCTCCAGCAGTTCGGGAACGCGGGCGGCGATCCGGTCCCCGGGGACACGGTGGGTGCGCAGCGGCTCGGCGAGGATGTCACCGGCCGGCATCCGCGGGTCCAGGGCGGCCGTCGGGTCCTGGAAGACGATCTGGAGGTCGCGGCGCAGGCTCCGGCGTCCGGCGCGGTCCAGCTCCCGGACGTCCCGGCCGAAGAGCCGTACGGTGCCCGACTGTCCGGCCGCCAGCTCCATGATCTCCATCAGGGTGCTGGTCTTGCCGCACCCCGACTCGCCGACCAGCGCGAGCGTCTCCCCTTCCCGTACGGCGAAGCTGATGCCGTCCACGGCCCGCACGGTGCCGACGGTCCGCTTGACGAACGACCCCCGGGTCAGCGGAAAGTGCTTGACCAGGCCGTCCACCTCCAGCAGAACGGGACGGGGCCGCTCCGCGGGCGCGGTTCCCGCCCGCCACCCCTGGGTAACCCCCTGCTGGGGGGTCGTTCCCGTTCGATTCGCCCCTGTAGGCGCGCGGCCTGTCCGCTCCGGGCCTGCGGAGCGCCCCGGACTTGCGGTGTGCCCTGGAGCCGCGGAGCGTTCCGGACCCACTGAGCGTTCCGGACCCGCGGAACGTCCCGGCACCGCGGAGCGCCCCGGCACCGCGGAGCGCCCCGGCACCGCGGAGCGCCCCTGCCCCTCGGAGCGCCCCGGACCCGCGGAACGTCCCGGACCCGCTGAGCAACCTGACCCCTCGGCGCACCCCCGCCCCTCGGAGCGCCCCGGACCCGCGGAGCGCCCCGGACCCGCTGAGCAACCTGACCCCTCGGCGCACCCCCGCCCCTCGAAGTCTCCCCCGGGTACCGGGAAGATCCCCGCCCGCGGCAGTGCCCCGGCGGCGATCTCCTCGCCGCGATGGCAGGCGGCGGCGTGCCCGGCGCCCGTGGCGGGGGCCGGTGCGGGTTCGGTCTCCCGGCAGCGGTCCACCGCGACGGGGCAGCGCGGCGCGAACGGGCAGCCCGGTGGCAGGGACGACAGCGGCGGCGGCGTTCCGTGCACGGGCACCAGCGGCGCGCCGGCGGGCCCGTCCAGGCGCGGCGTCGCGCCCAACAGGCCGATCGTGTACGGCATCCGCGGCCGGTAGTAGATGTCGTCGACCGTCCCGGACTCCACCGGCCGCCCCGCGTACATGACCTGCACCCGGTCGGCGGTGCCCGCGACCACCCCCAGGTCGTGGGTGATCAGGACGATCGCGGCGCCGGTGACCTCCCGGGCGGTCTTCAGCACGTCCAGGATCTGCGCCTGGATGGTGACGTCCAGGGCGGTGGTCGGCTCGTCCGCGACGATGACCCGCGGGTCGTTGGCGATGGCCATCGCGATCACGGCGCGCTGCCGCATCCCGCCGGAGAACTCGTGCGGGAAGGCTTCCGCGCGGCGGTGCGGGTCGGGGATGCCGACGAGGTCGAGGAGTTCGACGGCGCGTACGCGGGCGGCCTTGCGGCTCAGGTCCTGGTGGACGCGGAGCGCCTCGACGAGCTGGCTGCCGATGCTGTAGACGGGGGTGAGGGCGGACAGCGGGTCCTGGAAGACCATGCCGATGCCGTTGCCGCGGACCCGGGACAGCGCCGCGTCGTCGAGGCCGAGCAGTTCCCGGCCGTCCAGCTCGACGGAGCCCCGTACGGCGGCGCTGTCCGGCAGCAGCCCGAGGACGGCATGCGCGGCGGCGGACTTGCCCGCGCCCGACTCCCCGACGACGCCGAGGACCTCACCGGGCCGTACGGCGAAGCTCAGGCCGCGTACCGCGTGCACCGGGCCGGTCTCGCCGGGGAAGGTGACGTGCAGGCCGGTCACCTGGAGGGCGGGGCGGGCGGCCGTCCCGGGACGGCCGGTGGACTGTCCGGTCACCGGCGGCCTTCCGTGGCGGTGTCTTCGGCCGTACGGAGTCGGCGCTTCGCAGGGCTGTGCTTTGCAGGACCGTTCCTCGTAGGGCGGTGCCTCGGTCCACGCTTCGTACGGCCCTTGGCGCGCGCCTGTGCCCCCGCGGCGTCGGGGTCCAGCGCGTCCCGCAGCCCGTCGCCGACGAAGGCGAGGGCGAGGCCGATCAGCACCAGGCACCCGGCGGGGAAGAAGAACAGCCACGGGTAGCTCGCGGCCATGTTGGTGTTGTCGGCGATGACCGTGCCCAGCGACACGTCCGGCGGCTGCACCCCGAACCCGAAGTACGACAGCCCGCTTTCGCCGATGACCGCTACGCCGGCCTGGATGACCGCATCGATGATCAGCAGCGAGGCCATATTGGGCAGGATGTGCCGGAACACGATCACCGGCGCGGGGACGCCCAGATACTTCGCGGCCTTGACGTACTCGCGATCCCTGAGCGTCAGCGTCACGCTGCGCACGACCCGCCCGGTGATCATCCAGCTGAAGGCGGCGAGCAGGACGACGAAGACCGGCCAGCCGGAGCCGCGTACGAGAGGCGACAGGACGGCGACGATCAGGAACGCGGGCATCACCAGCAGCAGGTCGACGAAGCCCATCAGGAGGCGGTCGGTCCAGCCGCCGAAGTAGCCCGCGAAGGCGCCCACCACGGCCGACAGAAAAGTGGCGAACACCCCCACCAGGACGCCGATGACCAGGGACTTCTGGAGTCCGCGCAGGGTGAGCGCGTACAGGTCGAGGCCGCTTTGGGTGGTGCCGAACCAGTGGTCGGCGGACGGCCCGGAAAGGAAGTTGAGGAAGTCGTGGGTGCGGTGGTCCCACGGGGAGAACAGCGGGCCCGCGTACGCGGCGGCGAAGAGCAGGACGAGCAGCGCCAGCCCGCACAGCGCGAGCCGGTTTCGCGCGAAGCGGCGCGCGGTGAGCCGGGCCCGCGAGGCGCGCCCGCTCCGCGGCGGGCGGCGGCCGGCCGGGGTACGCATCACCGCACCCGTACGCGGGGGTCCAGGACCGCGTACAGGAGGTCCGCGAGCAGACCCGCGACCAGCACCAGGACGGCGGTGAACAGGCCCACCGCGGCGACCGCGTTGACGTCCTGACCGGCGACCGAGTCGACGAGGAGTTCGCCCATGCCGTGCCAGCCGAAGGTCTTCTCGACGAAGGTGGCACCGGCGAAGAGCAGCACAATGTTGTAGACGAGCAGCGGTACGACCGGCAGGACGGCCGTACGCAGCCCGTGCCGGACCAGCGCGGTGCGGCGGCGCAGGCCCTTGGCGCGGGCGGTGCGCAGGAAGTCGGCGCCGAGCACGTCCAGCATGGTGCTGCGCTGGTAGCGGCTGTAGAGGGCGACCTGCACGATGATCAAGGTCAGCGCGGGCAGCAGCATGTGCTGGGCGCGGTTGAGCAGCGCGGCGGGGTCCCAGCGGCCGGCGTACTGGGCGTCGTACTCGCCGAGGACTTTGATCGTCTGCGTGCCGTCGTTGAGCGCGGTGGCGCCGATCTTCAGCGCCACGCCGACCACGAACACCGGCATGGCCAGCACGAAGAACGAGGCGAGGGTGGAGAACCGGTCGAAGAACCGGTACTGGCGGATCGCGCCGTACGCGCCGACGGCGACGCCGAGGGCGGAGCCGACGAGGGTGGCCAGGAGCAGCAGCCGCGTGCTGACGCCGACCCGGCGGCCGAAGTCGTCGTTGACGGAGTCGCCTTCGACGGTGCGGCCCAGGTCGCCGTGGGCGACGTCACCGGCCCAGCGCGCGAAGCGGACCACCACGGGCGTGTCCGGGTTCATGTTGACGTCGTCGAGGGTACGGGTGATGGCGGCTTCCGGCAGCGGCGGGTTGCGGCCCTCGAAGCGGGCGCGCGGGTTCAGGCTCAGGCCGGCGAGGAAGTACGTCAGGGACGCCGCCACGACCACCAGGACCAGGTAACCGGCCAGCCTGCGCAGCAGGTAGCGGCCCATGGTGTCCTCCCCCCTCGTACCCCTCCGGCACGGACCGCCCGCGGTCCTCTGGGCTGTTCTCGCACGGGCGGGGCCGGTTTGTCGACCAAGTCTCTATCAAAGCGGGACAATGCGAACGGGCGGGGCTGTCAGGTGAGTTCAGGGTCGGAGCGTTGGGGGTGGCCCGCGAGTTGGGCGTGGCCGGAGCGTTGGGCATGGCCGGCGAGTTCGCCGCCGGCGTGTTCCGCATGACCCGCGTGGCCGCCGTGGCCGACGTGTCCGGTGCGCCGCCCCTGGGTAACCCCCTGCTGGGGGGACGGTTCCGTTCGATTCGCCCCGGTGGGCGGGCGGTGCGGGCGCACGATGTGGGCGACGGTACGGGCACGCGACGCGGCTGCACGGCCACGCCCCCACCCCTCACCCCCGCGGATACCGCTCCAGCCACCCCGGCGCGGACTTCCCCGGGCCGTGCAGGGCCGGGCCCTGTGTCATCTCCATGGCGAAGTCGTCGGCGAGCTGGAGAATCGTCGCGCGGCCCTCCAGCTCGGCCAGCCACACGGGCGGCAGCGCCGTCTCCCCGTGCAGCGTGCCCAGGAGGTTGCCGCAGACCGCGCCGGTCGAGTCGCTGTCGCCGCCGTGGTTGACCGCCAGCAGCAGCCCGTGCCGGACGTCCTCGGCGACCAGCGCGCAGTACACGCCGATGCCCAGGGCCTCCTCGGCGGTCCAGCCCTCGCCCAGCGTCTCCACGCGGGCGGCCGTGGGCATCCCCTGCCGTACGGCGCCCAGCGCCTGCTTGAGCGCCTCGCTGGTCTCCTCGTGGCCCGGCCGGGCCGCCAGGTGGGCGAGGGACTTCTGCACCGCGCCGTCCAGGTCCTCGCCCCGGGCCAGCGAGTGGGTGATCACCGCGAGGGCGCCGGCCGCGAGGTAGCCCGTCGGGTGGCCGTGCGTCTGGGCGGCGCACTCGACGGCGAGCTGGAAGACCAGCTGCGGTTCCCAGCCGACCAGCAGCCCGAACGGCGCCGACCGCATCACCGCGCCGCAGCCCTTGGAGTCGGGGTTCTTGGGCTGTTCCAGCGTCCCCATCACCTCGTCGCCGAGCCCGGACAGGCAGGCCCGGCCGGGCGCCCGCTGCGCGTACAGCCACTCCTCGCGGGCCAGCCAGCCGTCGTCCTTCCGGCGCTCGTCGGGGCCCCAGTCGCGCTGGGTGGCGGCCCAGCGCAGATACGCGCGGTGCACGTCGGTGGGCGGGTGCCAGGCGCCGGTGTCGCGCCGTACCTGGGCCCGGATCAGGCCGTCGACGGTGAACAGCGTCATCTGGGTGTCGTCGGTGACCGTGCCGCGCCGTCCGAAGGCGGGTACGTAGTCCGTCACGCCTTCCTGGCCGTGCGCCTCGCGGATCGCGTCCAGCGAGTCGAACTCGATGCCCGCGCCGAGCGCGTCGCCGATCGCCCCGCCCAGCAGGCATCCCCGTACCCGGCTGCGGAAGTCCTGCTGTTCGGCGCGCCCCCAGATGGCCGTGCCGCCTGCCGCTGTGCTCACTTCCGTCCCTCCCCGTGGCCCACCACTTCCCTTACGGGGTCCTTACGCCCCCCTGCCGCAGCACTGTAATCGACCAAGAAGGGTCAACTCCGGGCAAGGAACGCTATGCGAACAGTCACCCCGGAGGAGGCTTTTGATCACTACGGTCCCGATCAGCACAGTCGTGCCCCCGGCACGCCGCGGCCATACGACCCGCGCGCCCTGGGAATGCTCCCTCCATGCCCGACTTCGAATGGGACCGCACCGCCATGGCCGTCGTCGCCTGTGCCCTGGCCGGGGACAGCGACGGCGCCGTGGAACTCCTCCGGCCGCTCTCCCAGCGCGACGTGTGCCAGATCACCGTACGGCTGGCCGCGATGGCCGCCGACGCGCTGATCTCCGCAGCCGAGGACACCGGCGGTGACCGCGCCGAAGCGCTGGCGCAGTGGCAGCAGTGCATCCTCCAGCACGAGGCGGAGGCGGAGACCGGGGACGGGTGAGGGCTCAGGCGCCGGTCAGGGCGTCCCCGGGCCCGTTTCGGCCATCCGCCGCAGGAGCAGGTTCCGGAGGGCGGCCAGTGGCGAGGGGGGCGGGGAGTCCGGGTCCGGCCAGAGGGCCGCCAGGTCCCGCAGGGCGGACTCCGCATCGGCGATGCGTTCCCAGGGGGTGTCGTCACCGAGCATGAACGTGAGCGCGCTGATGGCACGGGGCCAGTCGCCCAGTGCGCACCGGGTGACCATCACGATGGCGGCTGGTGCCACGAGGTCGTCGCCGAACGGCGGCCGGGCGTCCTCGTATCCGGCCCGCACTGCCTCCCAGGCGGGCGCCGCGTCCCGTAGCCCGTGCACGGCGCTCGCGAGGAGCGCGGCCTCGTACCGGACCGGCAGTTCGTCCGGCGCGAGTGCCGACGCCGCCGCCATGGCTTCGCCTGCCGCGTCGAGCCGCCCCGCACGGCGCAGGCACCCGGCCCGTGCGGACAGGAACGCGGCCCGGTCCACGTCCGGCGCGGCGGTCCCGACGCCGTCGGCGAGGGCCCTGTCGTAGTCGGCGAGCGCCTCGTCCGCCGCCCCCAGCAGTTCATGTGCCTTGGCACGGCGGGCGAAGGTCCAGGGGTGGGCCGCCCCGAGGGTGACGACCCGGCCGAAGTCCGCCACCGCCTCCGCGAGCCGGCCCGCGAGGAGCGCGACCCGCCCCCGGGCCCCGGCGGCCCACGCGTACGACGGGTTGGCGGCAAGCGCCCGGTCGAACTCCGCCAGTGCCTGCGCGTACCGGCCCATGGCCCGGTAGGTCATGCCGCGCTCGGCCATCGCCCAGGCGTAGTCCGGGCGCAGCTCGATGGCGCGCGTCAGCCCCGCCAGCGCCTCTTCGTAACGGCCCAGGCGGCGCAGGCAGACAGCGCGGCTGCCATGGGACGGGTCGTGCCCCGGGAACAGTTCCAGCGTCCGGTCGAACAGGGTCAGTGCCTGCTCGTAACGTCCCATCAGGCGGTTGGTCTCGCCCAGCTGGAAGAGCGGGGCCGGCTGGCTCGGATCGAGGTCCCGGGCCCGGGTGAAGTCCTCGGCCGCCCGCTCGAAGTCGCGCGCGTAGCGGTGGGTCAGGCCCCGCCCGAACCAGGCGTCCGCGTCGTCGGGCACCAGTTCCAGGGCCCGGTCGAAGGCGGCCAACGCCTGTTGCCAGCGTTCCGCCTTGCGGTGTTCACGGCCGCGCAACCGGTGGATCGACGCCCGCCCCGCCGCGTCGAGACCGGGTCCGGCGAGCAACGCCGTCAGGGCCCCTGCCAGGCCGTCCGGCCCGTCGAGGGCGGCGGTCAGCCGCGTACCCCAGTCGCGGACCTCGGGTGCGTCCCCGTCCTCGCCCGCCTGCCGGACGGTCTCGGCGGCCGGGCGTACGGCGGCGGGCTCGTACCGGGCCATGGCCGTCACCTCGGACAGCGCCTCGGCCAGGAACGCCCGCGGATCGGCACACAGCGCGTGGTAGATCTCGCGCAGCCGCAGGTCCCGCCACCGCTCGTCCCATCGGCACCCGGCCGGCCCCCGGCCGCCCGCCCGCTCCATCTGCCCCCGTCGCGCCGCTTCCGACAGCCGGCGGTGCCGCTGCGCCCAGACCCGCGGCGACCGTCGGCGCTGGACGCGCAGCATCGCCGTACGGACCACCTCGTGGTACTGCCACCGGCCCCCGCGGTCGCTGACGAACGGCAGCCCGCACAGCCACCCGAAGTGGTCGGCGGCCTCCGCGTCCACCGCTTCCCGGTACACGTCCTCGTCCAGGTGGCGCGGCAGCGCCGCCGCCAGCGCGGCTTCCCTCCGTACCGGATCGGTCTCCCACTTCAGGAAGCGTTCGACGGCCGTGTCGCTGGGGTCGTCGACGGCCTCCGCCGCGCGCGGCCGGTTCCCGGCGAGCGTCGAGACGAGCACGGGGAGGCCGCCGGAGAGCCGCAGGATGGCATCGACCGTGTCGGCGTCGGTCACGTCCCGGGCCGACAGGTACTGGCGGGCCTCGGCCTCCGTGAAGGCGTCGAGCGGCAGGTCGTCGACGTGTTCGAGGTGGTCGGCCCAGCAGCTACGGTCGAGCGCGTCCCGGCCGGAGAGGGTGACCATGACGTTCGGCGCGAGCGGTCCGTAGCGGTCGCTGAAGAGGATGTCGCGCAGCCAGGTGTCGAGCAGCGGGCCGGTCGCCTCGTACGTGTCGAAGAAGAGGGCCAGTACGGGTACGGCGTCGGCGGCGTCGCCCAGTTCCCGTACGAAGACCGGGGTCAGCACCTCGACCGGGGACAGGACCAGTTGTACGTCGTCGTGGTTGCGCAGCCGCGCGCCGATGCGGCTGCGCAGCCGGTCGGCGCCCCGGGCGACCTGGGTGGTGTCCACCGCGCCGGCGAACGGTCCGACGCCGGGGATCAGGCCGATACCCGCCACGCCCGCCCTGGCGATGATCATGCTGCCGGGCGAGGGCGGCGTCTCGTCGGCCGGTTCGTCCGGTCCGGCCGGCACGGCCTCCGCCTCCTGCCGCCGCTCCCGGTAGGTGGCCAGCAGCTTGTCGAAGGACTTCAGCGGGCTGCCCTGGCGGCCGAGCCGGGCGCTGATCCCGGCCATCGCCTCGGGGACGCCGTGCACCGACTCGTCCACGTACACGGTCAGCGCGCCGAGGTCGCGTGCCATCTGCTCGAACCGCTGCACCAGGGAGGTCTTTCCGACGCCGCCCTGGCCGTGCAGATGGTGCAGGAAGCGGAAGTCCGGGTCGGCCGGGTCGCGGGCGAGATTGGCGCGGAACGCCGCGAGTTCGCCTTCGCGGCCGACGAACCCGTCCCCGCGCCGGGCGCGGATCAGCTCCTGCCGCGAGAGCCGCCTGCGGTCCACCGCTCACCTCCCGGGCCCGCGCTCCCCCGGCGGGCTCCGGGCGTAACCGTAGCGGGAGACGGCCGGGCCCGGGGCCTCCCCGTTACTCCACCACCGGCAACAGCTCCGGCAGATGCCCGTCCGACGCGAGCGCCGCCGCCTCCCGTTCCGCGGCCACCGGTCCGTACGTCGTCGTGCGGGCGCGCGACGGGCGGCCCGCGGCGTCCGCGATCGAGACCAGGTCCTGGATGGAGCGGTAGGACCCGTAACTGGAGCCCGCCATACGGGAGATGGTCTCCTCCATCAGGGTGCCGCCGAGGTCGTTGGCCCCGGAGCGGAGCATCTCGGCGGCGCCTTCCGCGCCCAGTTTGACCCAGCTGGTCTGGATGTTGGTGATGTGCGGGTGGAGCAGGACGCGGGCCATGGCCGTCACGGCGCGGTTGTCGCGGGTGGTCGGGCCGGGCCGGGCGATGCCGGCCAGGTAGACCGGCGCGTTGGTGTGGATGAACGGCAGGGTCACGAACTCCGTGAACCCGCCGGTCTCCTGCTGGATCTCCGCGAGCAGCCGCAGGTGGCCGAGCCAGTGCCGGGGCTGGTCGACATGGCCGTACATCATCGTCGAGGACGAGCGGAGGCCCAGCTCATGGGCGGTCTTGACGACCTCGACCCAGGTGGCGGTGGGCAGCTTGCCCTTGGTCAGCACCCAGCGGACCTCGTCGTCGAGGATCTCGGCGGCGGTGCCGGGGATGGTGTCCAGGCCGGCGGCCCTGGCCTCGCTCAGCCACTCGCGGATGGACAGGCCGGTGCGCGACGCGCCGTTGACGACCTCCATGGGCGAGAAGGCGTGGACGTGCATCCCGGGGACGCGCTCCTTGACCGCCCGCGCGATGTCGAAGTACGCCGTGCCGGGCAGGTCGGGGTGGATGCCGCCCTGCATGCAGACCTCGACCGCGCCGACGTCCCACGCCTGCTGGGCGCGGTCGGCGACCTGGGAGAGGGAGAGGGTGTAGGCGTCGGCGTCCGTACGGCGCTGGGCGAAGGCGCAGAAACGGCAGCCGGTGTAGCAGACGTTGGTGAAGTTGATGTTGCGGGTGACGATGTACGTGACGTCGTCGCCGACGGTGGCGCGGCGCAGGTCGTCGGCGATGCCGCACAGCGCGTCCAGCGCCGGGCCGTCGGCGTGCAGCAGGGCCAGCGCCTCGGCGTCGGTGAGCTTGGTCGGGTCGTCGGCGGCCTGCGCCAGGGCGGCGCGGACGTCCGTGTCGATGCGCTCGGGGGCCATGCCGGGGGCGGCGGCCTCGCGCAGCGCGTCCCAGTCGCCGTACACCTCGTCGAAGTCGTCGCGCCGGTCGGCCGTGCGGCCGTCCGTGTCGATGGTGCGGTGCAGGTCCGTACGGCCCGCGGAACTCATCGAGAAGCCCTCGTCGGGCTCCTGCCAGGGGCGGCCCTCGACCACCGCGTCCGGGCGGGCGAGCCCGGTCTCCGGATCGGCCAGGGCGCGTACGTGCGGCAGCAGGCGCGGGTCGAGCCAGGGCTCGCCGCGCTCGACGTACTCCGGATAGACGGCGAGGCGCTCGCGCAGCTCGAAGCCCGCCGCGGCGGACTTCTCGGCCAGCTCCTCGATCATGGGCCACGGCCGCTCGGGGTTGACGTGGTCGGGCGTCACCGGGGAGACACCGCCCCAGTCGTCGATGCCCGCCTCGATGAGCAGCGCGTACTCGGAGTCGACGAGGTTGGGCGGCGCCTGGATGCAGCCCGACGGGCCGAGGATGTGCCGGGCGACGGCGACCGTGGCGGCCAGGTCCGCCAGTTCGGCGTCGGGCATCCCGCGCATCGCCGTGTCCGGCTTGGCGCGGAAGTTCTGCACGATGACTTCCTGGATGCCGTGGTACGCGCGCTGCACCTTGCGCAGCGCGAACAGCGACTCGGCGCGCTCCTCGTACGTCTCGCCGATGCCGATGAGCAGCCCGGACGTGAACGGCACGTTGGAGCGGCCGGCGTCCTCCAGGACGCGCAGGCGCACGGCCGGTTCCTTGTCCGGGGAGCCGTGGTGCGGGGCGCCGGGCTCGCTCCACAGGCGCTCGGCGGTGGTCTCCAGCATCATGCCCATCGACGGGGCGACCGGCTTGAGCGTCTGGAAGTCCGTCCAGGACAGCACGCCGGGGTTCAGGTGGGGCAGCAGCCCCGTCTCCTCCAGGATGCGGATCGCGATGGAGCGCACGTAGGCGATCGTGGAGTCGTACCCCTCGGCCTCCAGCCACTCGCGGGCCTCGGGCCAGCGGTCCTCCGGCTTGTCGCCGAGCGTGATCAGCGCTTCCTTGCAGCCCAGTTCGGCGCCCCGGCGGGCGATGTCCAGCACCTCGTCCGGGGACATGAACATGCCGTGTCCGGCGCGGCGCAGCTTGCCGGGGACGGTCACGAACGTGCAGTAGTGGCACTTGTCGCGGCACAGGCGCGTCAAGGGGATGAACACGCTTTTGGAGTACGTGATCACACCGGGCCGGCCGGCCGCCGCCAGCCCGGCGTCGCGCACCCGGGCCGCGGAGGCGCACAGATCCCGCAGGTCGTCGCCGCGCGCCTGGAGCAGCACCGCGGCCTCGCCGACATCGAGCGCGACGCCGTCGCGGGCGCGCTTGAGGGCGCGCCGCATGGCGTTGGCGGTGGGGGCGGTGGCGGAAGAGGGCGTGCCGGTGGGGACCGCCGTCCGGTCCGTCCCCTGCCCGGGTACCTGCGCGCTGCTAGTCATCCAACGAGCATACGAGCGACCACCGACAGCGACGCCGACCGGATGCCCCGGGTCGGTGTGCCACTGATCACGTCAGGCGGAGGTTCCCTCCGGAGACGGCGCGGGCAGGCTGGGCGGGAGAAGTGTGCCGGTGCGGGGGAAAAATGCCGGTGCGGAAGAAGTGTGCCGCCAAGGAACCGGACGTCCCCACTATCCCGCTCACAGATACTGCGCGAACTCGTCCAGCGTCCGCAGCACCTCCGCCTCCCCCGCCGCCGGCAGCCCCACGACGACCTCCTCCAGCCCCAAGTCCACCAGCCGAGCCAGCTTCCCGGCCGACGGCTGCACCGCGTACGGCACCACCACCGGCTCACCGTCCCGCCCCGCCTCCGCCCACGCCCGACGCAGGTCCCGCACCGACTCCGCCAGGCCCGCGCCGCCGATCGGCAGCCAGCCGTCCGCGAACTCCGCGATACTCGCGTAGAGCCGGGGACCGGCCGCACCGCCGAGCAGGGTGCGCGGCGCGCCCTTGACCGGCTTCGGGTGCGCCAGGCTGGCCCGTACGGAGGCGAACCGGCCCTCGTACGCGGTCGGCTCGTCCGCCCACAGGGCCCGCATCACCCGCATCCGGTCGCGGACCAGCGTGCGCCGGGTCGACCACTCGACCCCGTGGTCGGCGGCCTCCTCCACGTTCCAGCCGTATCCGACGCCGAGCGTGAAGCGCCCGCCGGAGAGGAAGTCCAGGGTGGCGACCTGCTTGGCCAGCGCGATCGGGTCGTGCTGGGCGACGAGGGTGACACCGGTGGCGACCGTCAGCCGTTCGGTGACGGCGGCGGCCTGGCCCAGCGCCACGAACGGGTCGAGGCTGCGCCCGTACTCCCGGGGCAGCGGCTCACCCATGGGGGCGGGCGTGTCGCGGCTGGCCGGAATGTGCGTGTGCTCCGGAAGGTAGAGCCCGGCGAACCCGCGCTGTTCCAGCTCCCGGGCCAGCCGGTCCGGCCGGATCGTCTCGTCGGTCAGGAAGATGGTGGTCGAGATCCGCATGCTGGGCGTACCTCCGTGTCGGCAGTTGTCCCTTCCTACCGCCGGGGACGGGCAGCGTCCATGAGGCGCCGGGGCGGCCGTGACGGTTCGCGCCACGCGGCGCACCACATGGGACCGTTTCCTGCCCGCCCCCTTCCCTTGTCCGCCCGTTCACGCCTGAATACGAGAGTTTCCGTACGCGCCCGCTGACCGGCGCTCCGCGCGCCACGAAGGGTGGACCGACCCATGCCCGAAGCCCACGACCGCCCCGGCACGCCGTCCCCGTCCCCCGGGCGGCGCGCCCTGCTGATGACGGGAGCCGCCGGTGCGCTTACGTTGAACGGTGTGAGCTTCGCAGCGGCCGACGACGGCGGCGGGCCTGCCCAGGGCGGCGCCCGGACCGGCGAGGGGCCCCGTACGGACACCCGCAAGGTCACCGGAACGCTCCCCACCGGCGCACCCGACTACGTCTACCTCCCCGTCGAGGTCCCCCGCGGCGTACGCGAACTGGCCGTCTCCTACACCTACGACCGCCCCGCCACCCCGCCCGGCACCGCCGGCAACGCCTGCGACATCGGCATCTTCGACGAACGCGGCACGGACCTCGGGGGCCGCGGCTTCCGCGGCTGGTCGGGAGGCGCGCGTACGGAGTTCTTCATCCGCGCCGACGACGCCACGCCCGGCTACCTCCCCGGCCCCCTCGAACCCGGCACCTGGCACATCGCCCTGGGCCCGTACACCGTCGCCCCACAGGGCCTCACCTACGAAGTGACCATCACCCTCCACTACGGCCCCGGGGGCGAACCCCGCACCCCCGCCTACCCACCGCAACGCGCCAAGGGCCGCGGCCGTGCCTGGTACCGGGGCGACAACCACCTCCACTCCGTCTACTCCGACGGCAAACGCACCCCCGCCCAGATCGCCGGCCTCGCCCGCGCCGCCGGCCTGGACTTCATCACCACCACCGAGCACAACACCACCGCCGCGCACCCGGCGTGGGACGGCCTGTGGGGCGACGACCTGCTCATCCTCACCGGCGAAGAAGTCACCACCCGCAACGGCCACGTGGTGGCGATGGGCACCGACCCCGGCGTCTTCATCGACTGGCGCTACCGGGCCCGCGACGACGCCTTCCCCCGCTTCGCCCGCCGCATCCGCCGCGCGGGCGGCCTGGTCATCCCGGCCCACCCGCACGCCACCTGCGTCGGCTGCAACTGGAAGTTCGGCTACGCGGAGGCGGACGCGGTCGAGGTCTGGAACGGCCCCTTCACCCTCGACGACGAGGTCGCCATCGCCGAATGGGACAACGCCCTGGTGGCGCACGCCCACGGCCGGGGCCCCCGGCTCCCCGCCGTCGGCCACAGCGACGCCCACCGCGACCCGGACGTGATCGGCCTGCCCCAGACCGTGGTCCTGGCCGGCGACCTCTCCCGCGAAGCGATCCTCTCCGGCATCCGCGCGGGCCGCGTCTGGATAGCCGAGTCCTCCTCCCTCGACCTCGCCTTCACCGCGTCCGGCCCCAAGGGCGAACACGCCGGCATCGGCGGCCGCCTCCCGGTGGACGACTCCGCCCGGGCGACGGTCCGCCTGACCGTGAGCGGCGCCCCACCGGGCAGCACCATCCGCCTCCTCACCGACCAGGGCCAACGCTTCACCACCCCCGTCCCGGACACCGGCACCACCACCTGGCACACCACCCCGGCCAACGCCGCCTACGTACGCGCCGAGATCCGCCACCCGGCCACCACCCCCGGCGTCCCGGGAACGATGGCGGCGATGACGAATCCGGTGTTTTTGGGGAGGGGGTGAGTTCGGGGTATCACGACTCCGCTCCAGGTGCCCGGCCCGGGAAGTAGCTCAACAGGTGATCGGCGACATGGGCGACGTAGCCGAGGTACGAGATGCTGCTGCCCGTATGGGTCCAGGTCAGCGCCGTACGAGCACGTGCGACCGTGTCGCAGCCCCGGCCCCACTCCAGCGACGTGCACGGCAGCCGCCGTACGTACGCGTCGACCAGGGGAATCAACTCGGACAGAACGGCCCGTGCCTCTCCCATCAGCCGCTCCGTGTCCTCTGCCGCCGAGCAGCTCCGCACCCGCGCCTTGATCACGTCGATGGTGCGGCGCGCCGCCTCGAAGTCGACATCCGCCGACACCGCACCCGCCTGCTCCGATGGCTTCATGTCCCTCACCGCTGCTTCCTCGTTACCCGGGTTACCGGACCACCTCTTCCTCGGTGGCCCGTCCGTCCACAGAGGTAACCCTCTGCAGCGCCCTCACGAGTACCGTGGGAGCCGGGCGTGAACATGAAAGCCATGAATGCTGCCGGGAGTTGAGCATGGCGAACAGTCGGCGCACACCGAACACAAGCCTCGGCCGCCTGATCCAACAGGCCGCCTGGACCGAGCAGCAGTTCGCCAACGCGGTGAACCGCGCGGGGGCGGAGGCGGGGATCCTCCTCCGCTACGAGCAGTCGGCCGTCGCCCACTGGCTCTCCGGCACCATGCCGAGGCCGCAGGTCCGGCCCGTCGTCCTGGAAGCACTGGCCAGGCGCCTCGGACGCCCCGTCACCCACGCCGAAGCCGGATTCCCCACTCCGCCGAGCGGAACCCGACCGGTCCACGGCTCAGCCGTCGACGAACTCCTCGACATGAGCCGCGACGACATGGACCCGTCCCGCAGGGGCGTCCTTCAGGCCGGCCTGTACTCGGCCGCCCTGGCCGTGCCCCTCTTCTCGGAACTCGCCGGGCGGGCCGAAGCAGTGGCGCGTCCGGGCAGGGCCGGGCGGGTGGGCCCGGCGCAGGTCGAGACGGTCCGGGCGGTGACCGACCGGGTGGCGGACATCCTCGACGAGTTCGGAGGCGGCCACGCGCGGCCGATGACGACGGCTTTCCTGGTGAACACCGTCGGCCCATGGCTGACGGCACCCGCGACGGAGCGCGCGCACCGGGACCTGCTCGCGGCCACCGCGGACCTGACGTACCTCACCGGGTGGATGGCCATGTACGAGCGGGCGCACGGCGTCGGCCAGCGCTACTACGTGAAAGCCCTGCACCTGGCGGGCGAGGCCGACGACCACCTCACGTATTGCCGCATCCTGCGCGGCATGTCCCTCCAGGCGTCCAGCCTCGGCTACGGGGAGAAGGCCCTGAGCCTGGCCGACTCGGCAGCGGCTGCCGCTCCCTCCGCAGGGCCGCGCCTGGTCGCGTTCCTGCGCGGCCAACAAGCCCACGCCGCTTCGATGACCGGCGACCGGCACACGGCCATCACCCGCCTCCGGGAGGCGGAGACCGCGCTGTCCAAAGCGGATGCCCGCCGCGAGTCCATCGGCGGCTACGACGCCTCGGCGTACCTCTTCCACGTATCCCACGTGCTGTACGAGTTCAAGGACCTGCCCGGTTCGATCAAGGCCCTGCACTCCTCGCTGAAGGCCCAGCCCCGCCAGGAACGCCAGGGCCGCGTCCACTCCCACGCCCTGCTCGCACAACGCCAGTTCGAGCTGGGCCACCTCGACGCGGCGTGCACGACCTGGCACCGCTTCCTGGACGACTACACAGAAGTCTCCTCCGCCCGCGGCGACGCCCACTTCGCCACTCTGCGCGCTCGCATCCGCCCGCACCGCCGAGCCGCCCCCGTACGCGCCCTGAACGAGCGGGTCCGGAAGGTATCGGCGATGAAATCCTGAGTACAGAGACGTACGTCCGCCTCGTGGAGTGGCGCCATGCGGGCACGCCCGGCGCTCAGCCCCGCCCCACCCCCGGCTCCCGGGCCGGCAGGCCCCTCAGCAGGGTGTCGAGGAAGAGGTCGAAGCGCGGGGCGCCGCCGCCGAGGTCGAGGGGGTTTTCCTGGACGGCGAGCCAGCCGACGACGGTGGTGATGAAGATGTACCAGCTCTGCTCGGCCGGTTCGGGGGCGATGCCCGCGTTCGTGAAGGCGGTGACGACTTCCTGTCGGAGTCGTCCGAGGGCGTCGGAGTTGTGGCGGTGCGGCCGGGACAGGCGGGTGGCGTAGCCGGGGACGGCGAGGAACTGGTCGTGCATGGCCCAGGCGACACGGGCGAGCCAGGGGCGCCAGTCGACGTCGCGTACACCGCCGGGCGAGATGTCGGCTGAGCCGCCGGGTGGGCCCTCCGCGGGCAGGACGCGCTCGACCATTTCCTCGCTGACGAGGTCGAAGAGCTGGTCGCGGTTGCCGACCCACCGGTAGAGCGCGCCGTGGCTGACGTCCAGGCGGGTGGCGAGTTCGCGCATGGTCAGCGTGTCGAGGTTCCCGGCCGAGACGGCCGCGTCCACGATGCGCGAACGGCTGAGCCGCGCGGGGCGCCCCGGGCGCGGTCGGGTGGTCGCGGGGTCGGACATGGCCACGACTATACGGACCGAGTGGTTGACGGGACCTTGGGGAAATCATTAGTGACCAGTGGTTACTAACGGCCTAGGCTCGGACCGAGTCCGGCGTTCCCGGACGACCACAGCACGGCGTTGGGAGGAAGACGATGGTGGACGACAACACCCTCCGGGGTTCCGTCGCCGACGGTTTCCAGGCGGTACGGGACGAGTTCGCCGCGGTCGCGGCCGAGGAGGGCGGCGGCTTCGCCGCACAGCTGGTGGCGTACCGGCACGGCGAGCGGGTCGTGGACCTGTGGACCGGACCGGAGATCACCGCCGATTCGCTGCTCGCCGCGTACTCCGCGTCCAAGGGGGCCGCGCATCTGGTCGTCGCCCTGCTCGTGCAGGAAGGCGTACTGGACCTCGATCAGCGGGTCTGCCACTACTGGCCGGAGTTCGGCGTGGCGGGCAAGGAGCGCATCACCCTGCGGGAACTGCTGGCCCACCGGGCCGGGCTGGTCGGTACGGACGCCGGGTTCACGCCCGAGGAGATGGCCGACGACCGGATCGTCGCCGAACGCCTCGCCGGGCAGCGCCCGTACTGGCGGCCGGGCAGCGCGTTCGGCTACCACGCGCTGGTGATCGCGGCGCTGAGCGGCGAGGTGGTGCGGCGCGCCACCGGGCGGTCCGTTCAGGAGCACTTCGCCGAGCGCGTGCGCGACGCGTACGGGGTGGATTTCCACCTCGGGCTGCCGGACGGCCAGGACGCCAGGTTCCTGAGCGCGCAGCCGATGACGCCGACCCCGGAGCGGCTGGCCGCACTGGCCGCGGGCGCGACCGGCCCGGACTCCCTGCCCGGCATCGCGTACAACCGCAACCACCCGCGGAACCCGGAGCTGTGGGAGCTGCCGAACCTCCGGGCGGTCCGGGCCGCCGGGCCGGCCTCGTTCGGCGGTGTGGCCTCGGCGCGCGGGATGGCCCGCATGTACGCGGCGGCGACCGGCCCGGTGGACGGCCTCGCGCCGCTGCTGAGGGCGGACACCGCTGCCGAGTTCGCACAGGTCCACTCCGTCGGCCACGACCTGGTCACCCGCGAGCACAAGGCGTTCGGACTCGGCTTCCACGCCACGTCCGAGGTGTATCCGGTGCTGGGCCAGGGCGCGTTCGGGCACAGCGGCGCGGGCGGCCAGCAGTCGTTCGCCGATCCGCGCAACGGCCTGGCCTACGGCTACACCCGCCGACGCTTCCCGTTCCCCAAGGGCCCCGGCCCGGAGAACGGCCGCCTGATCCGCGCGCTGTACGCGGCGGCCGACGGACACCCGTAACCCGTAGCCCGACCCCGCCCCTACTCCTCCACCACCATCACCGGCGTGGCCCGCGTCAGTACCTCGCCCCGGAAGAAGGCCGGGCTGCGCCGCCGCATGACCAGCATGAGGACGAAGCCGAGCAGGAGCAGGCCGACGCCGATGACGAAGACCGAGCCGATGCCGAAGACGGAGCTGCCGGAGCCGTAGGCCGGGTTCCACATGTCGGTGAGGGTCTTGGTGAAGACGGCGGTGAGGAGCACGCCGCCGAGGAGCGGGAAGACGCCTTTGAAGAGCATGTCGCGTGCGGAGTGCCGCAGTTCGCGGCGGAAGTACCAGGCGCAGGCGAAGGCCGTGATCGCGTAGTAGAAGCAGATCATGAGGCCGAGGGCGTAGATGGTGTCGACGAGGACGTGCTGCGAGAGGAAGGACATCGCGGCGTAGAAGACGCCGGTGGCGATGCCCGCCGCGACGGTGGCGCGGCCCGGTGAGCGAAAGCGCGGGTGGATGCGGGCGAAGGACGGCGGCAGGGCCTCGTACGCGCTCATCGCCAGGACCGTGCGGGCCACCGGGATGAAGGTGGTCTGGAGGCTCGCCGCGGCGGAGGCGAGGACCGCGACGAAGAGGAGTATGCCGAGGACCGGACCCATGACGGGGGTGGCGAGGGCCGCGAAGACGTTGTCGGCGGTGTCGGGGTTGCCCAGGCCGGGGCCTTCGGTGCCGACGCCGGAGTACATCTGGGCGGCGACCGCGGTCAGCAGGTACGAGCCGATGAGGACGACCATGGCGAGGAGTGCGGCGCGACCGGGGGTCTTGGCGCTGCCGGCGGTCTCCTCGTTGACGGTCAGGCACGCGTCCCAGCCCCAGAACATGAAGATGGAGAGGGACAGGCCCGCGGTGAAGGCGGAGAAGGACTGGACGGAGAACGGGTTCAGCCAGCTCGTCGAAAAGTGGAGGGAACCGGGGAGGTCGCCGGTGCCGGCCTTGACGAAGGCCATGGCTGTGAAGAGGGCGAGGACGCCCAGTTGGAGGCCGACCAAGGCGTACTGGACGCCTTTGGTGGCGGTCATGCCGCGGTAGCTGACGGCCGTGGCGAGGGCGATGAAGACCAGGCACGTCAGGACGTGGGCGACCTTGTTGCCGTCCAGCGCGGCGATGGCGTCGCTGCCGGTCAGTTCGCCGAGCAGGAGGTAGCAGAACGAGGTCGCGACGCCGGCGAGGTTGGAGAGGACGATGATCGTGGCGATCACCAGGCCCCAGCCGCACATCCAGCCGACACGGGGGCCGAAGGCCTTCACCGACCACGTGAAGGACGTACCGCAGTCGGGCACGGCCCTGTTCAGCTCGCGGTAGGCGAAGGCGACCAGCAGCATCGGCAGGAAGCCCGCGAGGAAGACGGCCGGCGTCTGGAGGCCGACCTCGCCGACGGTGGGGCCGAGCGTCGAGGTCAGACAGTAGACGGGGGCGACGGTCGAGACGCCGATGACGGCGCTGCCGAGCAGGCCGACGGAGTTGCCGCTCAGGCCCTTGCCGCGGGTCTCGCCGGTGCCGGCGGCGGCATCGGTGCCGGCGGCGCCGCCACCCGAACGGCCATCGGCCGTGCCACCGGCCCTCGTTACCGTGTCTCCGGCCGGGAGCCGGGGGTCTACCTGAACCATGAACAGGACGTTAAGGGCTGCTGTTTCCGCATCGCAGGGCCGAAGATCCACCCCCGAGTGGCGCCATTTCCCTCGCTTCGGGAGGTATGAAGCGGTTGCCGATCGATATTTACAAGGCGTCCGGCCCGTTACGAGCGGTAACTTGAAGGCCGCACCGTCGAGTTCCGGACTGCGGGAACCGCACCCCCGCCCGTTTCGTCCCGTTTCAAAATTTTCCCGCCCGTTCTCCCCCGGCCCTCATCCCGGCCACACCAGCGCCTGTACCTCGCTGTACGCGTGCAGCGCGTACGAGCCGACATCGCGCCCCACCCCGCTCCGCTTGAAGCCGCCGAACGGCGCCTCCATGTTCCGGCCGACCGTGTTGACGCCGACACCGCCCGCCCGCAGCCGCCCCGCCACCCGGAAGGCGCGCGCCACGTCGCCGGACCAGACGTAGTCCAGCAGGCCGTAGTCGGTGTCCCCGGCGAGCGCGACGGCCTCCTCCTCGTCGTCGAAGGGCAGGACGACGACCACCGGGCCGAAGATCTCCTCCCGTACGACGCGCATGGCGGGGGCGCAGTCGGTGAAGAGGGCGGGGGCCACGTAGAAGCCGCGGGGCAGGGGCGGGCGGTCGCCGCCGGTGACCAGGCGGGCGCCTTCCTCGCGGCCCAGTTCGAGGTACGACTCGACGCGGTCGCGGTGGGCGGCGGAGATCACCGGGCCGACGACCGTGCCCGGCTCGCCCGGATCGCCCACCTTCAGGCGCGCCGCGTACCCGGCCAGCTTCTCCACCAGCCGGTCGTGGATGCCGCGCTGGGCGAGCACACGCGTCGGTGCCGTACAGATCTGCCCGCTGTAGAAAGAGTACGTGGTGCCGATGCCGGCGACGGCGGCGTCCAGGTCGGCGTCGTCGAAGACCAGCGCGGCGCCCTTGCCGCCCAGCTCCATCAGCTGGCGTTTCATACCGCGCCCGCACACCTCGGCGATGCGCTGCCCGACGGCCGTGGAGCCGGTGAAGCTGACCATGTCCACGTCCGGGGCGTCGACCGCGGACTCGCCGACGGCCGGGTCCCGGCCGGTCACGAGGTTCACCACACCCGGCGGCGCCCCGGCCTCGTCCAGGGCCTCTTGGAGCGCCTCGGCCAGGCGGTGGACGGAGAGCGGGTCCTGCGGGGCGGGCTTGATCACGACCGTGTTGCCCATGGCCAGGGCGGGGGCGACCTTGCCCGCCGGGTTGGCCCAGGGGTTGTTGTAGGAGGTGATGCACGTGACCACGCCGACGGGGCGGCGGACCGCGAGCGCGCCGAGGACGGCCGCCTTCCCGAACGGGCCGGCCTCGTTGACCTGGGGCGGGAGGGGCGTTTCCACGGGCTCCAGCGCCCCGCGCGCGTACCGCTTGAGGCGGGCGACGGCGACACCCACCTGCATGGCGCGCGCCGTGCCCGCCGTCGCGCCGGTCTCCGCGCGGGCCAGCCGGGCGTACGGGCCGAGGTTGCGCGCCAGGGTCTCGGCGGCGCGGTCCAGCACCCGCGCGCGGGTCTCGGGCGCCGTGCGCGACCAGGGCCCGAACGCTTCGCGCGCCGCGCGGGCCGCCTCGTACACCTGGTCGCGCCCGGCCTCCGCCGCCAGCCCGACGGTCTCCTCGGTGGCCGGGTCGATCACCTCGTAGTGCCCATGGCCGGGCGCGGTCCACTCGCCGCCGATCAGCAGCCGCTCGGGACGGGGCGAGGGCAGACCGGAAGACGCGGTCACCGCGTTCGCACCGTCTCGGTGTCCCGCCCCGACCGCAGCACCGTCCCCGGCACCGCCCCGGTCACCGCGCCGTCCCGGACCGTCTCGACGCCGTTGACCCGTACGCTCACGATCCCGGCCGCCCGCGAGTCCAGCCGCGGGCTGTCCCCCGGCAGGTCGTGCACGAGGGTGGCGGGGCCCGCGTCGATCCGCTCCGGGTCGAAGAGCACCAGGTCGGCGTGGTGGCCGACCGCGATCCGGCCGCGGTCGCGCAGCCCGAACAGCCGGGCCGGGTCGCCGGTCAGCATCCGTACGGCCTCCTCCAGACCCACCAGCTTCCGGCCGCGCAGGCAGTCGCCGAGGAAACGGGTCGTGTACGGGGCGCCGCACATCCGGTCCAGGTGGGCACCCGCGTCGGAGCCGCCCAGCATGACGTCCTCGTGCTGCCAGGTGCGCTGCCGCAGCTCCCAGCTGGCCGGGTCGTTGTCGGTCGGCATCGGCCACAGGACGGTGCGCAGCTCGTCCTCGGCGCAGACCTCCACCAGGCAGTGGAAGGGGTCCAGGCCCCGTTCGGCGGCGATGTCGCCGACCACCCGGCCGGACAGTCCGGCGTTCGCGGCGGAGTAGGTGTCGCCGATGACGTACCGGCCGAAGTCCGCCAGCCGCCGGAAGACGCCCGCCTCCTTGCTCGCCGCGCGCCGCAGCATCTCCTCGCGTACGGCCGGGTCGCGCAGCCGGGCGATGCGCTCCGGTACGGGCAGGGCGAGGATGTCGCCCCAGCCGGGGATGAGGTTGAGGGCGCAGAAGGTGCGCAGCGACATGTTCATGGGGGTGAGGATCGGCATGGTGAGGGCGACGATGCGGCCGCCTGCCCCGCGGGCGCGTTCGCTCGCCTCCAGCTGCCGGGGCACGCGCTCCGGTACGGCGCTGTCGATGGTCAGCACGTTCCAGTTCAGGGGGCGTCCGGCGGCGGCCGACATGCCGACGAGCAGGTCGATCTCCTCGTCCGCGAACTGGTCGAGGCAGCCGGCGACGATCGCCTCCAGCTGGGTGCCCTCGTGGTCGGCGACGGCGCGGGAGAGGGCGAGCAGTTCGGCGGGGCGGGCGTGCCGGGAGGCGACCGGTTCGCCGTCGCCGTCGGCATGCGTCGAGGACTGGGTGGTGGACAGGCCCCAGGCCCCCGCGTCCATCGCGTCGTGGAACAGCCGCAGCATGGCGTCGAGCTGGTCCTCGGTGGGCTGTCCGCCGATGGCGTCCGGGCCCATGACGTGGCGGCGCAGCGCGCAGTGGCCGACCATGAAACCCGCGTTGACGGCGGTGCGGCCGTCCAGGGCGTCCAGGTACTCGCCGAAGGTGGACCAGTTCCACGGCGCGCCCTGTTCCAGCGCGGCCAGCGACATGCCCTCGACCCGGCTCATCATGCGGCGGGTGTAGTCGGCGTCGGCGGGGCGCTCCGGGTTGAGCGGGGCGAGGGTGAAGCCGCAGTTGCCGCCCGCGACGGTGGTGACGCCGTGGTGCATGGAGGGGGTGGCGCAGGGGTCCCAGAAGAGCTGGGCGTCGTAGTGGGTGTGCGGGTCGACGAAGCCGGGGGCGAGGACGAGTCCGTGGGCGTCCTCGGTGGTCCGGGCGGGGTCGGTGATCCGGCCGACGGCGGCGATACGGCCCTGGTGGACGGCGAGATCGGCCTCGTACGCGGGGGCGCCGGTGCCGTCGACGACGGTGGCGCCCTTGATCAGGTGGTCGAGCATCCCGGGGCAGTCCCTTTCGCTCGGGGGCGGGCTCTTCAGGCGGCGCCCTGCCGGAAGCGGGCCGTCCGGTGGACCGGGTCCGTGTCGATCTTCGGGATCACGTGTTCGCCGATCAGCCGGATCGTGGTGAGGGTGTCCTCGGGGGAGACGCCGATCGGCAGTCCGAAGGAGAGCTGGTCGGCGCCGGCCTGTTCCCAGCGCTTGCACTGGCGGAAGACCTCGTCGGGGTCGCCGCAGATCATCAGCTCCTCGGCGATCAGCAGCTCGATGATCTCCTCGGTGTACTCGGGCAGCAGCTCGGGCCACTCGGGGATGCCCTCGGGGCGCGGGAAGGTGTCGTGGTAGCGGAACAGCAGCGACTGGAGGTAGTTCAGCCCACCGCCGACCGCGATCTCGACGGCCTTCTGGTGGGTCTCGGCGCAGATGGCGGTAGAGGTCACCATGACGTTGTCGTTGACGTAGGCGCCGACCGGCTCGGCCTCCTTGACGGCCGTCTTGTACGACTCGACGACCCATTCCATGTCGGCGACCTTCTGCACGCTGAAGCCCAGTACGCCCAGGCCCTTCTTCCCGGCCATCGCGTACGAGGACGGCGAACCGGCCGCGTACCACATCGGCGGGTGCGCGGCCCCGTACGGCTTGGGCAGCACCTTGCGCGGCGGCAGCTGCCAGTGTTTGCCCCGGAAGCCCTCGTACTCGTCCTGGAGCCACATCTTCGGGAACTCGGCGATGGTCTCTTCCCACAGCTCCTTGGTGTGGTTCATGTCGGTCACACCCGGCATGAACCCGAGGATCTCGTGGCTGCCCGCGCCGCGCCCGGTGCCGAACTCGAAGCGGCCGCCGGAGAGGTGGTCGAGCATGGCCGCCTTCTCGGCGACCTTGACGGGGTGGTTGACCGGGGCGAGCGGGTTGAAGATGCCGGAGCCGAGGTGGATGCGCTCGGTGGCGTGGGCGAGGTAGCCCAGGTAGACGTCGTTGGCCGACAGGTGGGAGTACTCCTCCAGGAAGTGGTGCTCGGAGGCCCACGCGTACTTGAACCCGGACCGGTCGGCCTGGATGACGTACTCGGTCTCCTCCATCAGTGCGTGGTGCTCCGCCTCGGGGTCGACCTCCGCCCGTGCGGCGGGCACATAACCCTGTACGAACAGCCCGAATTCCAAGGGGGTTCACCGTCCCTCGTCCGCCCTGGCACCGCTGCCCGGCGCCCCAGCCTGACGGTGCGTCAGGTTGCGACGACTCTGGCACCGGCCCTGTGGGCCGTCAATACCTGACGGCCCATCAGATACCGGGCCGGGGACGGCGTACGGCCCTCAGTACAGGCTGATGCCGGACAGCCAGCCGCCGTCGATGACGAACGGCTGCCCGGTGATGTACGAGGAATCCTCGCAGGACAGGAACAGCGCCAGCCGGGCCACCTCCTCCGGCCGCCCGATCCGGCCGAGGGGGACGACCTGACCTTGGCGTAGAAGGCGTCCAGGTCCAGCGCGGAGATGTCGGAGGAGCCCGAGGTGTCCGGGTCCGGGGCGCCCACCGTGTCCGCCGGACCCCGCTCCGGCCTGGTCATCGGCGTGTCGATGGCCCCCGGGCACATCGCGTTGACCCGGATGCCCCGCCCGGCCAGCTCCATCGCCGCCACCCGCGTCATGCCGACCACCGCGGCCTTCGTCGCGGCGTAGGCCGTCAGGTACGCCATGCCGGACAGCGCGGCGTACGAGGCGGTGTTCACGATCGTGCCGCCGCCGGCCGCCGTCAGCTGCGGGATCACGGCCTTCATCCCGAGGAACGTGCCCACCTGGTTGACCTGCACCACCTGCTGGAACTCGGCGAGCGGGGTGGCGGCCAGCTCGTTGAAGCGCAGAATCCCGGCGTTGTTGACCAGGCCGTCGACCGTGCCGAACGCCTCCCCGGCGGCCCGCACGGCCGCCGCCCAGTCCGCCTCCCGGCCCACGTCCAGGTGTACGTACCGGGCGCGCCCGGCGCCCAGCTCCTCGGCGAGGGCCTCCCCCGGGCCGTCCAGCACATCGCCCAGCACGACCCGTGCGCCCTCGGCGGCGAAGAGCCGCGCTTCCTGTTCCCCCTGGCCGCGCGCGGCGCCCGTGATGACGACGACCCGGCCGTCCAGCTTTCCCATGCCGCACCGGTCCCTTCCGGGGCCGGGCCCCGTGTCTCAGCTGTCGAGGTGCGGGGCCACGCCTTCGGCGAACGCCGCCATCTGGTCGGTCAGTTCGGACCTGCTCCGGCTGCGGAACCGGACCTGGATCTGTTGTACGCCCATCGCCTTGTACTCGCGCAGGGAGTCCGCCAGCCGGTCGGGCGGCCCGGCGAGCGTGCGCCGCCCGACCTCCCACGCGGGCTCGCCGACGTACAGCGGCTCGGTGATGGCCCCGGCCTCGGCGGGCGTACGGATTCCGGCCTCCTCCCGCAGCCGCCGCAGCTTCGCGAGCTGCGCCGGGAGCTGGTCCCTGCGGTCGCCCTGCGGCAGCCAGCCGTCGCCCCGTACGGCGGCCCTGCGTACGGCGGCGGGTGACGAGCCGCCCACCCAGACCGGCGGGCGCGGCGTCTGCACGGGGCGCGGGGACTGCCCCAGCCCCTCGAAGGCGAATCGTTTCCCCTGAAAGATGGGGAACTCCTCCGGCCCCAGGGCCGCCTTCAGCGCGTCCACGGCCTCGTCCAGCAGGGCGCCGCGCCGCGTGAAGTCCACTCCGAGGGCGTCGAACTCCTCCCGTACGTGCCCGGCGCCGACCCCGAGGATCAGCCGTCCGCCGGAGAGGTGGTCCAGCGTCGCGTACTGCTTCGCGCTGATCAGCGGATGTCTGAGGCCGATCAGGGCGATGTGGCTGAGCAGCCGTACGCGGGTGGTGGCCGCCGCCAGGTAGGCGAGGGTGGCGACGGGGTCGTACCAGACCGTGCTCATGGCGGCGGCGAGGCGGCGCGGGACGGCGACGTGCTCGCAGCAGGCGAGGTACGCGAAGCCGTGGCGGTCGGCGGCGCGGGCGATCCCGACGAGGTCGGCGGGGCCGGCCGCCGCCTCCCAGGGTTCCGCGTAGAGGGTGCTCTGCGACTGCACCGGGAGCTGGATGCCGTAGGACAGCCGCCCTTCGGGCAGCACCCGCACCCCGTCACCGGCGCCGTCGCCGCGTCTGCCGCTGCGCGTGCCGTCTTGTGTGCCGCTTCCCGTACCGCTGTCCACGTCCGCGTCCACCCCCGCGCGCTCGGCCGACGGCCCGTCGTCGACGGCTGGGGTCATGGTGTGGCCTGACGGGGCATCAGGCAAGAGGGGCGGGCCCGTGCGGCGCCCGGAGGCCGGGGGCCGCACGGGCGGGCTTCAGGGCCTGAGGTGGGACGGCAGCGAGCAGGCCGCCGTGCCTCCCGGCATCCGGTGCCGGTTGTCGGCGACCAGCCGGTACACGGCGTGCGCGAGCTGCCGGAACGGCGGCAGGGTCAGCAGCGCGCCGGGCACGCCCCAGGCGCCCCGCGCGCTCATCAGCAGCTTGGCGACCGCCTGCGCCCCGCCGTACACCGCCCCGGCCGGGGTGACCCACAGGACCTCGTGCTCGGCCCGCTCCTGGGTGACGCCGAGCGCCTCCAGGTCGGCGAACTGCCAGGCCGTGACGGTGCAGCGGGGGCGGATGCGGCGTTCGGCGAACCGCACGGAGGTGGTGCAGAAGCCGCAGTCCCCGTCGTAGACGAGTACGGGTCGTGTCCTCATGCCCTCATCATGCCGGGGTGCCGGCGGCGGACCGACGGCGCCCCGGGCCGGGTGTCGCGGCGGTCCGCGCACCTCAGGCGGGTGCGCCGAGCCGCTCCCCCTCGTCCGCCGCCGCCCGCAGCAGCAGGTCGGCCAGCTCGCCGGGGCAGGACAGCATGGGCCAGTGCCCGGTGTCGAGGTCGAAGAAGCCGTACCGGGGGTCGGCGAGCGCCGCGAAGCGCGGATCGCCGGAGTCCACCAGGGCGCGGAGGGCCGCGGTGCTGGTGACGTTCTTGGTGCAGAAGATGCCCGTGGCGCGCAGTGCGGCCGTGGCGCCGGACAGCCGGACCGGCTGGGTGAGGGTGGGCAGGGGCTGGGGCGCGGCGAAGCGGGCCAGCCGCTCGCGGCCCTCCGGCGTGATGCCGTCCAGACTGCCCCAGATGTCCGTCTCCTCGAACGCCGGTGGCGGCAGCCGCCAGCCGTCGCCGTGCTCCTGGGCGCGGCGCCGCAGCCGGTCCCGTACGGCCTGGTCGGGCAGCGCGTCCAGGACGGACACGCCGTCGGCCGGCAGGCCCGCGTCCACGTACACCAGGCGGGCCAGGCGTCCCGGTTCGCGGTCCGCGGCGCCCAGCGCGGGATAGCTGCCGTAGCAGTGGGCGACGAGCACCGTCTCCCCCGCCTCGCCGGGCTCCCCCGCGCCGATGTGGTCCAGGACCTGCACCACGTCCTCGATGTGGGTGTTCAGGTCGGTGCCGGGCCCCGACAGGTGACGGCGGTCCCCCATGCCGGTGAGCGTCACCGGCTCCGCCCGGTGTCCGGCCGCGCGCAGGTGGTCCGCCACCTCCCGCCAGATCCACCCTCCGGTGTAGCCGCCCGACACCAGCACGAACGTCGTCATGTGCGCCACCTCCTGGCCCCGCCGGCCGCGGACGGCCCTGCCTGCCGCGGACGGCGCCGCGGCGGGCGCGGTCCGCGCGGGCGGCCCGGTCCCGGCCGCCCGTCCCATCGTGACGGGGGCGCGGGTCCCGCGGCGCGGAAATCCGTCACTTCGCCGGGCGCGCGCCGGTCACGGCGTCCCGCCGGTCACGACGCGCCCGCCCAGAGCCCGTCGGGGGTCAGCCCCAGCACCTCGATGGCGTTGCCGCGGACGATCCGTTCGACGACGTCGGGCGCCAGGTGTCCCATCTGGGCCTCGCCGACCTCTTTCGACCGCGGCCAGGTGGAGTCCGAGTGCGGGTAGTCGGTCTCGTACAGGACGTTGCCGACGCCGATCGCGTCCAGGTTGCGCAGGCCGAAGGCGTCGTCGAAGAAGCAGCCGTACACATGCTCCGCGAAGAGTTCGGACGGCGGCCGCAGGACCTTGTCGGCGACGCCGCCCCAGCCGCGGTTCTCCTCCCAGACGACGTCCGCGCGTTCCAGGATGTACGGAATCCAGCCGATCTGCCCCTCCGCGTACATGATCTTCAGGCCGGGGAAGCGGTCGAACGCGCCGCTCATCAGCCAGTCGACCATCGAGAAGCAGCAGTTGGCGAAGGTGATCGTGGAGCCGACCGCGGGCGGCGCGTCGGCGGACGTGGACGGCATCCTGCTGGAGGAGCCGATGTGCATGGCGATGACCGTGCCGGTCTCCTCACAGGCGCGCAGGAAGGGGTCCCAGTCGCCGGTGTGGATGCTGGGCAGGCCCAGATGTGGCGGAATCTCGCTGAAGCAGACCGCCCGCACGCCCCGCCCGGCGTTCCGGCGCACCTCCCCGGCGGCCAGCTCCGCGTCCCACAACGGGACGAGGGCGAGCGGTATGAGGCGTCCGCCCGCCGCCGGTCCGCACCACTCCTCCACCATCCAGTCGTTGTACGCGCGCACGCCCAGCAGCCCCAGTTCGCGGTCCTTGGCCTCGGTGAAGGTCTGGCCGCAAAAGCGCGGGAAGGTGGGGAAACACAGGGCGGACTGGACGTGGTTGACGTCCATGTCGGCCAGCCGCTCGGGGACGCTGAAGGAGCCGGGGCGCATCTGCTCGTAGGTGATTCCTTCGAGTCTGATGTCGTCGCGGGCGTAGCCGACGGCGGTGTCGAGCCGGGTCAGCGGGCGGTGCAGGTCCTCGTAGACCCACCAGTCAGCGAGCGGGCCGTCGTCCCCGGGGCGGCCCATCTTCGGCGCGAACCTGCCGCCGACGAAGGTCATCTCCTTCAGGGGTGCCCGGACGATTCGCGGGCCGATGTCGTGATATTTCGAGGGGAGGCGGTCCCGCCAGACATGGGGGGGCTCCACCGTGTGGTCGTCCACCGAGATTATCTTCGGAAAACTCTCCATGTTTTTTACCGTAGCGCCGATCTGACGACCCGTCAGCAACGATGGGGCGCGGGGGACTGCATGCAGACGACACGGTTCCGGGTACGGACCGGGCGCCGAACGGCCGTACAGGCGGCTGAGCAGCGACGCTCGGGGCCGCGCCCGCGCGCGGACCGCGCACGGGCAGCTGCACGCGCATCCGCACGGGAATCCGCACCCGCGGCCGGCCCGGGTCCCCACCCGCCGCACAGCCGAACACCAGCCCGAACACCAGGCGTGGAGAGACCGTGCTGAGACTGGACCCCTACTGACGTAAGGGGCTACGACAAGGCAGACTGGCCGATGCGAACGAAGTGCACAGGGCAGGGGGACACCATGGACGACGGTCCGGGGCAGGGCCAGGAGCGGCTCCGCTTCACCGTGCTCGGTCCCGTACGGGCCTGGCGCGGCGCGACGCCACTGGCGGCCGGCTCCCCGCAGCAGCGTGCGCTGCTGGCCGCCCTTCTCCTGCGGGGCGGACGCACCGCCACCGCATCCGAACTCGTCGACGCCCTCTGGGGCGACGAACCACCGCACGCCGCCCTCGCGGCGCTGCGCACCTACGCCTCCCGCATCCGCAAAGCACTGGGCGCGGACGCGGACACCCTGGTCAGCGAGTCCGGCGGCTACGCGCTGCGGCCGGTCGACAACCACCCGCTCGACCTGGACATGGACCACGCCGAGCAGTACGCGGCGGACGCCGAGAAGGCCAAGGCGTCCGGCGACCGCTGCCGCGCACGCGACCTCCTGGACTCCGCGCTCGCGCTGTGGGACGGCGAGCCGCTGGCCAACCTCGCCGGGCCGTACGCGGAGAACCAGCGCACCCGCCTGGAGGAGTGGCGCCTGTCCCTCATGGAGACGCGCCTGGAACTGGACCTGGAGCTGGGCTGCCACGGCGAGGCCGTCTCGGAGCTGACCGCGCTGACCGCCGCGCACCCCATGCGCGAGCGGCTGCGAGAACTCCTCATGCTGGCGCTGTACCGCAGCGGCCGCCAGGCCGAGGCACTCGCCGTATACGCCGATACGCGCCGTCTGCTCGCCGACGAGCTCGGGGTGGACCCCTGCGCGTCGCTCTCCGACCTCCAGCAGCGCATCCTGCGCGCCGACACGGAGCTGGACGCGCCCACCATGCCGCCCGACGCGCAGGACCCGGGCGAGCCCGTCTTCATCCGGCCACAGCAACTTCCGGCCACGGTCGCCGATTTCACCGGCCGCGCCGCCTTCGTCACCGAGCTGAGCGAGCAGCTCGCCACCGCCGAGGGCCGGGTGATGGCCGTATCGGCGCTCACCGGCATCGGCGGCGTCGGCAAGACCACCCTCGCCGTCCACGTCGCGCACGCCGCCCACACACACTTCCCGGACGGCCAGCTGTACGTGGACCTTCAGGGCGCCGGGCACTGCCCGTCCGACCCGGAAGCGGTGCTGGGCGCGTTCCTGCGCGCGCTGGGCACACCGGGCTCCGCCATCCCCGACGGCATCGAAGAACGGGCCGCCCTCTACCGCTCGGCCCTCGCCGGCCGCCGCGTCCTCGCCCTGCTCGACAACGCCCGGGACGCAGCCCAGGTGCGCCCGCTGCTGCCCGGCACGGACGGCTGCGCGGCGCTGATCACCAGCCGGGTCCGGATGATAGACCTGGCCGGCGCGCACCTGGTCGACCTGGACGTGATGAGCCCTGAGGAAGCGTTCACCCTCTTCACGCTCATCGTGGGCGAGGAGCGCGTGAACGCCGAGCGCGAGGCGTCCATGGACGTGGTCGGCGCCTGCGGCTTCCTGCCGCTGGCCATCCGTATCGCCGCGTCCCGGCTCGCGGCCCGCCGTACGTGGACCGTGTCCGTACTCGCCCGCAAGCTCGCCGACGAACGCCGCAGGCTGGACGAGCTGCGCGCCGGCGACCTCGCCGTGAACTCCACCTTCGAACTCGGCTACAAGCAGCTCGAACCGCGGCAGGCCCGCGCCTTCCGCCTCCTCGGGCTGGCCGACGGGCCCGACATCTCGCTCGCCGCCGCCGCGGCGCTCCTCGACATGGACCCCGACGACGCCGAAGGCCTCCTCGAATCGCTCGTGGACACCTCCCTGCTGGAGTCCGCGGCCCCCGGCCGCTACCGCTTCCACGACCTGGTGCGCCTGTACGCGCGCTCCTGCGCGGAGCGCGACGAGCAGCCCCCGGAGGAGCGCGAGGCGGCCCTGTCCCGGCTGCTGGACTTCTACCTGTCCACCGCCGCCCACATGTACGCGCTGGAGCGCCCCGGCGACCGGCTGGCCGACCACACGGAGACCCCGAACTACCCGGGCCTGATCTTCACCGACCGCTCCGAGGCCCTGAGCTGGCTGTTCAGCGAGACCCGCTGCCTGATCGCCTGCGCATTGCAGAACACCGGCGAGAAGGTGCTGCGGCGCGCCGTCGACCTGCTGCTGCTGACCCGCGACATGGCCGAGTCCGGCGCCAACAACCGGCAGTACGAGCAGGCCAACCTCACCCTGCTGGCCGCCGCGCGCCGGGCCGGCGACCAGCACGCGGAGGGCCGCGCCCACTGGGCGCTGTCCCCCATCTACACCCAGTCCGGGCGGCTCAACGAGGCCGACGAGCACGCGAAGCTGGCCACCCTGCTGGGGCTCGCCGCCGAGGACTCCTTCTCCGCCTCCCAGGGCCCCAACGACCGCGGCATCATCGCCAGCATCCAGCACCGCCACGAGGAGGCGGAGGGCTACCTCGCCCAGGCCCTGCTCGCCTTCCGCGAGAACAACAACAAGCAGTCCGAGGCCAGCGCGCTGTGCAACCTCTCACGGCTGCACCTCGACACCGGGCGCGTCGAGAGCGCCGTCCGCCTCGCCGAACAGGGCACCGCCTGCTACCGGGAGGCCGGTGCCTCCCGCCGCCTCGGCAACGGCATGTACGCGCTCGGCATGGCGCTGACGCTCGCCAACAGACTCGACGAGGCCACCGCGCAGCTGACCGAGGCGCTCGCCATCTTCCGCGACAGCCGGCAGCGGTTCTGGGAGGGCATGACCTACCTCCGGCTCGCCGAGGTCGACCTGGCGGCCCGCCGCCCGGCCGGCGCGGCCAACTACGCCGAGCAGGCGCTGTCCGCCCTGCGGGGAATCGGCGGCGGCCGCTGGCGGGCCAGCGCACTGACGACGCTCGGACACGCCCTGAACCAGATCGGGCACACCGGCCGTGCGAAGGTCTGCTGGCAGGAAGTCACGACCATTCACGAGCAGATGGGCCTGCCTGTGGACGGAGAGGTACGCAATCTCATCGTCCCTGTCGCGGTGGCGTAAAAGCCGTCCGGACCACGGGCTTCAGGCGTTTATCGATCGTTCATCGCGAGGGGCCACTCTCTAACTAACCGATCCGCCGCCTCGGGGGGCAAGCGGCTCGGTGACCAGGCCCCACCGTAAAGGTGTCAGGCCATGGTCCACCCGTCCGGCGACCCACGGGGGAGTTGCCGGCCGGGTGGACCGAATGCGCCCACACAACGGAGTTGATCACCGTGAGCTCTCAGAATCAGGCTCGAAAGGACGACGACAGGGACATCGTCAAACCGCTGGACAGCAACCGTCCCATCCAGCCGATGGACAGCAACCGGCCGATTCAGCCGATGGACAGTAATCGGCCCATTCAGCCCATGGACAGCAATCGGCCGATCCAGCCGATGGACAGCAACCGGCCGATCCAGCCCATGGACAGCAACCGGCCCATCAAGCCCGCGGACAGCAACCGGCCCATCACGCCTCTCGACAGCAACCGTCCGATCACCGACGGCACGCTGATCACCGAGGACGGCCGGACCGCACCGAACGGGGATGGCGGCGTGGTCGTGATGGGCGACAGCAACCGGCCCATCGCCGACCCGAAGTAGCGCGACGCCCGTACGGGCGGGCCACGGGGGATTCGACGGCCCGCCCGTACGGCGGAACAACACACAAGGCCCACTGCGGGCTCGGCGGTTCGGGGGATCGGGGGATCCGGGGGAGCCGCTGAATCCGGGGATCGGGGGATCCGGGGGGATCCGGGGGATCGCGGGGGCCGGTTTCGATGGCACCGAGGGGGGAGCCATCGAAGCCGGTCCCCGCGGCATACCCATAGCCATGCGAATTCTCCCCATTTTTATGGCTTTTTCCAGCCGGGGGGATCGAACACACGCCTCACCAGAAGCTAGCGTCACTCACAACAGGGATTCCCCCATAGAGGAGTTGGAATGAGCTGTATCAAGCGCACCCTCGTCACGCTCGCCCTCGCCACCGCCGTCGCGGGCGCCGCGGCCGCCCCCGCCCTGGCCGACAGCCACATTCCCAGCAGCCCCACCGGTGCCGTCACCCTGGACACCAACCGGCCGATAACCGCCGGACTCTCCGTGGCGCCCGACACCAACCGGCCCGGTCCCTCCGAGGGGGCCGTGACGCTGGACACCAACCGCCCGGCTCCCGGCAACCGCTCGGTGGCGCCGGACACCAACCGGCCGGAGACCGGCGGAGGATTCGTGGCCCTGGACACCAACCGGCCGTGACCCGGCGGCCCGGTTCCGGGCCGGAGCACGTACACCGGGGGCCGGACCGGGTGAGGCCGGCCCCCTTCGGCGTCGCGCGCCGCGCAGGCGCCGCGCGGCGGCTACTCGAACGACCCCATGTCCGACGACAGCCAGCGGCGCGGACGCATCCGGATGGTCACCTGCGGCCCGAACGACGGCTCCACTTCCGCCAAGTACGTGGCCAACGCCTCCGCGGCGAGGTAGCGCCCGGCCATCGCGCGCAGCTCTTCTTCCGTCGCCGGTTCGGTCGAGACCACCTCGCCCTCGACCGACACATAGCGGACCGTCGGCGAGACCCGGTCCACCATCATCGTGAACCGCCCCGCCGCCGCGATCAGCCGGGCCTTGCGGGAATCGCGCTCGGTCGTGATCCACAGCTCGCCGCCCGGCTCGTACGCGTACCAGACGGGCACCGTGAGCGGGGCGCGGCCGGCCTCGCCCGAATCCACCGACAGCGCTGCGATGTGCGGCTCGGCCAGGAAGCGCTCGCGTTCCTCCGTGGTCAGCGGCATGGACGTCTCCTTCGGCGTGCATACGGGTACGGACACCAGCCCCCAACGCCCCCGCGGCCCCCGTTGTTCCGCACCGCCGCACTATCTGACGAGTCGTCATATCAGCTGCTAACGTCGCTACCCCTCACCCGTAGGAGGCGCGACGTGTTCGAATCCGATCGTGTGCGCTCGCTCTGGGAACTCATGGAATACCGGGCGGGACTGTCCCCGCGGGCACCGATGTTCCACGACGAAACCGCCGACGGCTCGGGCCGGACCATCACCTTCGGCGAAGTGCGGGACCAGGCACTACGGCTGGCGGCCGGCTTCCGGACACGGGGAATCGGCCGCGGCACCCGCGTCCTGTGGCAGCTGCCCACCCGGCCCCACACCATCTCCGTGTCACTCGCGCTGGCCCGGCTCGGAGCCGTCCAGATCCCCGTACTCCACCTGCACCGGGAACGCGAAGTCGGCTTCGCGCTGCGGGAGTCGGCGGCCGAGTACGCGATCGTGCCCGGCGTGTGGCGCGGCCATGACTACGCGGCCATGGTGCGGAGGGTGGCGGGTGGCGGTGTGCACGTGCTGTCCGTCGCCGGTCACCCCGTCACCGGCCCGGCTGCCGGCGACGGGCTGCCGTGTGCCGTGCCCGGTGCGCTGCCGGAGTTCGTACGGCCCGGCAGCACACCGACATGGATCTACTACACCTCCGGCACCACCGCCGACCCCAAAGGCGTCGAGCACACCGACGGCTCGCTCCTCGCGGGCGGCATCGGCCTGGCCACCGCGCTGGGCATGACGGCCGCGGACACCGGCTCCATCGCGTTCCCGTACGCGCACATCGCCGGGCCGGACTACGTCGTCGCGATGCTGCTCAGCGGGTTCCCCGCGGTGGTGCTCGACGTGTTCGACCCGGCGTCGGCGGTCGAGGCCTACCGGCGGCACGGGGTGACCATGGCCGGCGGGAGCACCGCCTTCTACCAGGCGTTCCTCGACGAGTCCCGGCGCCGGTCAGCCGCCGGGCCCGGGGCGGGCAAGCTCATCCCCACCCTGCGGCTGCTGTCCGGAGGCGGGGCGCCCCTCCCGCCGGACCTCTGCTTCGCGGCCCGTCGCGAGCTGGAGTGCGCGGTGGTGCACGGGTACGGGATGACGGAGTGCCCGATGATCGCGATGGGCACGCCGTACGACAGCGCCGAGCAGCTGGCGCACACCGTGGGGAAGCCGGTCACCGGGGCCCACGTGCGGATCGTCCGCGCGGACGGGGGCGAGGCGGGGCCCGGCGAGCCGGGCGAGGTCACGGTGCGCGGGCCGATGGTGTGTCACGGCTACACGGATGCGGCGGCGACGGCCGGGGCGTTCGACGCGGACGGGTTCTTCCGTACCGGTGACCTGGGGCTGCTGCGGGGCGATGGGCACCTGGTGCTCACGGGGCGGCTGAAGGACATCATCATCCGGAAGGGGGAGAACATCTCCGCGTCGGAGATCGAGGCCCTGATCCGCGAGCACGGTGACGTCTGCGACGTCGCGGTGATCGGGTTGCCGGACCGGGAGCGGGGGGAGCGCGTGTGCGCGGTGGTGAGCCTCGCGGAGGCGGCGGGTGACCTGACGCTGGATGCGCTGGTCGGTCATCTGCGCCGGGCCGGGGTCATGCCGCAGAAGCTGCCGGAGCAGCTGGAGATTGTGGCTGAGCTGCCGCGGGGTGGGCCGCTGAACAAGGTTCTCAAGGGGGTGCTGCGGTTGCGCTTTGGGGGGGCCTAGGCGCGGTGCGCGCTTTGCGCGCGGGGTTGTGGTGGCCGGGGGCGTCGGCCTGTTGCGCGGTGCGCGGTGCGCGGTGCGCGCTTTGCGCGCGGGGTTGTGGTGGCCGGGGGCGCGTTGCGTTGTGCGGGGGGCGGGGGTGCGTAGGGGGCCAACTCCTCGACACCGTGCACGGCGACGGGGAGGTCAGTCGTGAACCCAGATACCCGGCTGCTCTGCGGGGATGGCCCCCTACGCACCCCCTCCGGCCGGTTTGGCGCGTCCCGGCCGGTGGGGGGGATGACAGACAGCCCCGGGTGCGCCTGACCTGGTGGTGATGCTCGCGGCCCTGGTGGCGGCGTCCACGCGTACCGCCCGGCGAGCTAATGCGCGGCCCGGGCCATCGCAACCTCCCCGCCACGCTCCGCGCGGCGAGCCCAACCCCTGCGCTCCGCGCAGGGCTGTGTGTTCCCAGCCACGATGTACGGATAGTCGCCCACGGCGCGGGGCTCGGGTCCACGCAGGGGTCTCCCCGCAGAGCAGCCGGGTATCTGGGTTCACAACTACGTCACCGATGACGTGCACGGTGTCGAGGAGTGACCCCTGCGTGGGCCCGAGCCCCCCACCCACCGAACCGACAGCGCACAACGCGCACCCCCACCCAGGCAACCCGCGCAGCCCCCGCCCACGTCGTTACGGGTGGTAGTGCTCAGCGACCTTCGTCGCGACGCCCTTGTTGATGCTGACGCGGATCTTGACCGTGTTCTGCTTGGACGCCTTTTCGAGGTCGTCCGTGGTGCAGCGGGTGGTGCCGTAGCTCGCGCTGTCGATGGTGACGCGGCCGTCGGGGCCGCCGCAGATGGTCGTGGCGCCGAGGATCTCGGTGTCCGTGGCGACGAAGAACGCGCGCTCCATGCCGGCTTCGGGGGCCACGGTGTACTTGCCCGGGGCGAGATACTTCAGCGTGCCGTTCAGGGTGACGGCGGCCTTGTGGCCGGTGTTCGTGCCCGTGCCGCTTCCGGACCCGGTGCCGCTGCCCGAGTGGTGGCCCTGGCCGCCCGACGTGCCGCTTCCCGAGTGGCCCTGGCCGCCGCCCCCGGTGGTGGACGCGCCCGCCCCCTGCGAGGCACCCGCGTCGCCTCCGGAGGAGCCGGAGGAGCCGGAGGAGCCGGAGGCGGGCGGGCTGCCCGCGGGGGCTTCGCTCGCGGGGCTCTGGGCCGGGCTCGCCTTGTCCGCGCCCGGGGCGTTGCACGCGGTGAGCGACAGCGCCGCGGCCGCGACGATCGAGGCGGCGGCGATACGGCGGCCCCGGCGGAAGGCGGTGGCGGAGATGCTGGACATGTGGTCCCCCAAGGACGGGTACGGCGGTGTGGCGGCCGGGAGACCGGCCCGCTCGGTGGTACGTACACAAAGGTGCCGGGCGTGCCTAACACCCGGCTAACGCGCCGGTAATAACGGGGGGGGCGGCTGGGCGCGGCGGTGCTCCGCCCTCGCGAGCCGGGGAATTGAGGGGGCGCTAGCCGGGTGGGACCGTGCCGCGCCGCAAGTCGCCCTTCACCACCTTGCCGCTCGCATTGCGTGGGAGTGCCGCTACGAAGGCGACTTCCCTGGGGACCTTGTAGTTGGCCATTTCCCGCCGTGCCCAGGCGATCAGTTCTTCCGCCGTGAGGGCGGACCGCGGACGGCGGACCGCGTAGGCCTTGGCGACCTCGCCGAGGCGGTGGTCGGGGATTCCGACGACGGCGACCTCGGACACGTCGGGGTGGCGGGTGAGCAGGTGCTCTATTTCGGCGGGGTAGGCGTTGAAGCCGCCGCAGATGAACATGTCCTTGATGCGGTCGGTGATACGCAGGTTGCCGTCGGCGTCCAGGGTGCCGACGTCGCCGGTGCGCAGCCATCCGTCGGGGGTCATGGCTTCCGCGGTGGCCTGCTGGTCTTCGTAGTAGCCGGACATGACGTGGTAGCCGTGGACCTGGATCTCGCCCGGCGTGCCGGGCGGGACCGGTCGGCCCTCGGGGTCGACGATCCGGGTCCGGGTGCCGGGTATGGCGCGTCCGGACGTGGCGGCGACGGTCGCGGGCAGGTCGTCGCGGCGGCACATCGTGACGATGCCGGAGCTCTCCGAGAGGCCGTAGGCGGTCAGGACGGTGGCGACGCCCAGTTCGGTGCGGAGGCGTTCGACGAGTCGCAGTGGTACGACGGCGGCGCCGGTGACGACCAGGCGCAGGGAGCGGAGGTCGTGCCGGGCCCGGTCGGGGTGGTCGAGGAGTTGCTGGTGGAGGGTGGGCGGGCCGGGCAGGACGGTGACGCGCTCGGCGGAGATGTGGGCGAGGGCCGTGGGGACGCCGAAGACCGGCTGCGGGATCATCGTGGCGCCGCGCAGCAGGCAGGCGATGATGCCGGCTTTGTAGCCGAAGGTGTGGAAGAACGGGTTGACGATCAGGTAGCGGTCGCCGGGTGCCAGTCCGGCGAGTGCGCTCCAGACGGCGTAGGCGCGCAGCGTCTGGGCGTGGGTGATCACAGCGCCTTTGGGGTGGCCTGTGGTGCCGGAGGTGAAGATGATGTCGGAGGGATCCTCGGGCCGTACCGAGTCGGCCCGCGCGCGCACCGCCGCCGTGGGCACCGCTTCACCCGCGGCCAGGAAGTCCTTCCAGGTGTGGAAGCCGGCGGGGGCGTCGTCGGAGAGGACGACGGCGTGTTCCAGGTGCGGCAGGCCGGGGAGCGGGCCGCGCCCGTCGCCGTCGCGGGCCGCGCGGCGCAGGGAGGCCACGTACGAGGTGCCGAGGAAGGTGCCGGTGACGAAGAGCAGGCGGGCGCGGGTGCGGCGCAGCACGTAGGCCGCTTCGGCGCCTTTGAAGCGGGTGTTGACGGGGACGAGGACGGCGCCCGCCGTCACCGCGCCGAGTGCGGCGGTGATCCAGTCGGCGGTGTTGGGTGCCCAGACGGCCACCCGGTCGCCGGGCCGGACGCCGGCGGCGAGGCACGCCGCCGCGGCGCGTTCGACCCGCTCCCCCAGTTGCGCGTAGGTCAGGCGGTTGCGGCCCTCGGCGACCGCTTCGGCCGGGCCGTACCGCGCGGCGGCGGCGCGCACCAGGCGCGGGACGGTGCCGTACTCCAGGTCGGCGCGGGGGTCGGCGGTGTCGGGCTCGTCCAGGTCACCGCGCATCGCACAACCTCCCGCGAAAGAGCTGACTGCCCGTCAGGTTAGCGGTAGCCTCCTCGGCTGTCAGCACGGATGTCCGCGCGGACCGTACGGAGGGCCGCGCCGGCGGCACACGGGCCCGTACGGGCGGCCGAACACGGAGGTGGCGATGGGGGCGACCCTCAAGGACGCGGCGGCGATAGCCGGGATCGGCCAGACGGCGTTCGCCAAGCGGCTGCCCGAGTCGGAACGCACGCTGGCCTGCCGGGCGATCGTCGCGGCCCTGGACGACGCGGGGATCGCCCCGGCGGAGGTGGACGCGTTCGCCTCGTACACCATGGAGGAGACGGACGAGGTGGAGGTCGCCAAGGCGATCGGCGCCGGGGACGTCACCTTCTTCGCCAAGGCCGGTTACGGCGGCGGCGGTTCGTGCGCGACGGTGGCGCACCTGGCGGCGGCCGTCGCCACCGGGCAGGCGAGCGTGGGCGTCGCCTGGCGCTCGCGCAAGCGCGGTTCGGGGCCCCGCCCGTGGCGGAACACCGCTGTCCAACTGCCCACTCCTGCCCAATGGACCCGGCCCTTCGGTCTGCTGCGGCCCGCCGACGAGATCGGCATCCTCGCCCGGCGCTACATGCACGACTACGGCGCCACCCGCGACCACTTCTTCAACGTCGCCCTCGCGTGCCGCAACCGGGCCAACCAGAACCCGGACGCGATCATGTACGAGCGCCCGCTGACCCGCGAGATGTACATGACCGCACGCTGGATCAGCGAGCCGCTCTGCCTCTTCGACAACTGCCTGGAGACCGACGGAGCGCTCGCGTGCGTGGTCGTCTCCGCCGAGCGCGCCCGCGACCTGCGCCACCGTCCCGTGTACGTGCACTCCGCCGCGCAGGGGCTGCCCGCCCAGCACCACGGCATGGTCAACTACTGGACCGACGACCCGCTCACCGGCCCGGCCTGGACCGCGGCCCGGCAGCTGTGGAAGCAGGCCGACTTCGGTCCGCAGGACGTCGACGTGGCGCAGATCTACGACGCGTTCACCCCACTGATCCCGCTCTCCCTGGAGGGCTACGGCTTCTGCGGGCGCGGCGAGGGCGCGGCCTTCACGGAGGGCGGCGCCCTGGAGATCGGCGGCCGGCTGCCCCTGAACACCGCGGGCGGCGGGCTCAGCGAGGCGTACGTCCACGGCTTCAACCTCATCACCGAGGGCGTCCGGCAACTGCGCGGCACCGGCACGGCCCAGGTCCCGGACGCCGCCACCTGCCTGGTCACGGCCGGTGAGGGCGTGCCCACATCGGCCCTGCTGCTGAGGAGTTGAGTGCTCATGTCCACCAGCATGAAGGCGACCACTGACAACGCCCCCGGACCGGACCCGTCCCCCGGCGGCGAGGGCCTCCTCCTCCCCGTGGCCGACGAGGACGGCGCCCCCTTCTGGGAGTACGCCGCCCGCCACGAACTGCGCGTCCAGGGCTGCGCCGCCTGCGGCGAACTGCGCTTCCCGCCCCGCCCCTGCTGCCCGCACTGCCAGTCCTTCGACGGCTGCTGGCAGCGGATGTCCGGCCGCGGCCGCATCTGGTCCTACGTCGTACCGCACCCGCCGCTGCTGCCCGCCTACGCCGCCCAGGCCCCGTACAACGTCATCGTCGTGGAGCTGGCCGACGCCCCGCGCATCCGTCTGGTCGGCAATCTGGTCGCCGCCGCGGACGCCGCGCTGAACTCCGTCGATCCGGCGCGTATCCGCATCGGCGCCGCGGTCAAAGTGGCGTTCCACGAGCCGGCGCCGGGCGTGACCGTGCCGCGCTGGCTGCTGGAGCGGCCATGACGGGGCCCACCGCACCCGAGCGCAGCGCGCCGACCGTACGTGTGGAGACGGCATCGGACGGCGTCGCCCTGGTGACGCTCGACCGTCCCGAGCGCCTCAACGCCGTCGATCTGGAGACGGCCGACGCGCTCGCCGCCGTCTGGCGCCGCTTCCGCTCCGACGACGACGTACGCGCCGTGGTCCTGACCGGCGCGGGGCGCAGGGCGTTCTGCACCGGGATCGACCGCTCGGCGGACGTCCCGCAGCCGTCCTCCCCGTTCTCCGTGGACGATCCGCTGCTCGGCATCGGCCCGAAGGCCAACGACCTGTGGAAGCCGGTCGTCGCGGCCGTGGAGGGGATGGCCTGCGGCGGGGCGTTCTATCTGTTGGGCGAGTGCGAGTTCCTGGTGGCCTCCGAGGACGCCACGTTCTTCGACCCGCACACGTCCTACGGGATGGTCAGCGCCTACGAGTCGGTGTCCATGGCGCAGCGGATGCCGTACGGCGAGATCGCGCGGCTGGCCCTGATGGGCACGGCGGAGCGGCTCGGTGCCCGCCGCGCCCACGAGACGGGCCTGGTGTCGGAACTGGCGCCGCCGGGCGGCGCGGTGGCCGCGGCCCGGCGCGCCGCCGCCGTGCTCGCCGCCCAGCCGACCGGGGCCGTGCAGGGCACCGTACGGGCCCTGTGGGCGTCGCGGGAGGCCGCGCGGGCGCAGGCGCTGGCCCACGCCCCGCAGCTGATCGCGCTGGGCAACCTGCCGCCGGAGCGGCAGGCCGGGCTCTTCACGGCCCGCTCCCGGGACTTCCGGGTCCGCTGACCGGCGGGCCCGTCACAGCTCGGATTTGCGCGCCCGCCGGATCTCGCACTGGAACCACAGTTCCCGCGACGAGGTGTTGGTGTAGCTGTACGTGGCGGTGTACGTCTCGGTCTGCCCCGGCCGGACGACAAGCTGGCGCTGGTGCAGCCCGTAGGCCGTGCCGTCGGCGGGCCGCGCCTTCATCCAGTTGACCGCCATCTCGTACTTGAAGGTCTTGGTGAGCGACGGGTTGGTCACCGAGACCGAGTATTCGAGGCGGTGGGTCGACTGGTTGTAGCGGCAGTCGTTGCCGCGCGCGTCCGAGCGGCCGTCCGGGTCGTAGGTCTCCTCCGGCGTCGGCGACGGCGAGTAGGAGTACGAGGGCGAGTCCAGCGGGCCCGGCGTCGGCGAGTAGCTGTAGCCGGAAGGTGGCGGCGGCGGTGTCGGCCGCTGCCCGCCGGGCAGCAGAGCCCCGCAGCCGACCAGCCCGAGCGCGCTGACGGTCACCATCCCGGCCGCTGTGGCGGCCCGGCCGAGCCGCCGTCCCCTGGTGGCCATCAGGACAGCGGGGTGCGCTGGACGTCGGTGACCGAGCAGCGGTACGTGCCGCTGGTGGCGGCGTCGGACGGCACGTACTGGATCACGTCGAGGGAGTCCGTGCGGCCCGGCATCACGTAGGGGATGCTCGGATGGCGGGTGCCGAGGTCCTTGCCGCCCGGCGCGGTGAACTTCACCGTCAGCCGGTAGGTGTACTTGGTGCCCGACGAGCTGTTGGTGGCGCTGACCGTGGTCTTCACGCTCCCGGCCCCGTTGTACTGGCAACCGTTGATCTTGATGTCGCCCATGGCGCTGCGCCCGCTGCTGGAACCGCCGCTGGTGTAGCCGGAGGTGCTGCCGCTGGAGGTGCTGCTGCCGCCGGTCGAACTGCTGCCGCTGCTCGTACCGCCGTCGTAGCCGCCGGTACTGGCCTCGTAGCCGCCGCTGGTGCTGCTGCCACTGGCGCTGCTGCCGCCGGTGCTGCTGGAACCGCCGTCGCTGCTGCTGTGGCTGCTGCCGCAGCCGCCGCCGTGCGAGTGCCGGGCGCCGGTCAGCGCGACCAGGACCACCCCGGCCGCCGCGACCGCGCGGACATGACGGAATTTCATGTTGTTGTGCCCCCGTTGACCCCGTTGAAAGAACCGCGCCGTACGCGCGGCGCACCCCGTCCTTATGTTTTCTTGACGAGTGCACGGCAGACTAGCAATCTCCCTGCGTTACCCAAAATCTCTTCCTGACCAGGTAAAACGCATAGGTCTGGCGTGTGCGCGCAGTCGGGCGTAGCGTCGTTTAGAGAGGGAAACGGGACGAATCAGCGACCGGAGAGGCGACGCCTGTGGTGCGCAACGTACTCGGATCCGTGCTCGCCCTCATCGGAGCGGCGGCCGCCGTCTGGAGCCCCTTCCGTGCCTGGTACGACGGCCGTCACGGACGTGAGATCCGTATCGAGGACCTGTTCCGGGGTATCACCGGGGAGAAGGCCGAGCTGTTCGGCTCGGTGCTGCTGCCGATGGTGTTCGCCGCATTGGTGACCCTGGTCGGCGTGGTGCTGCGATCCCGCCTGCTCGTCGCCGTGGCGGGCCTTGTGGTCCTCGGTTTCACCATTTTGTGGATGGTCCGTCAGGGGCAGGCCGCGGGCAGCCTCACGGTGGGCGAGAACCCGGACCAGGGACTGGGCCTCGGTGTGGCGTGCGCGCTCGGCGGCGGTGCGGTGCTGTGGCTGGCGGCGCTCGTGATGAGCGGCCGCCGCGGCGTGCGCGCCCGGCGGCGCGAAGCGGGGTTCGAGGACCGGCACGACGAGCCGCAGCCGGTGCCGTACGGAGCGCCCGGACCCGAATGGGAGCCCGGGCCGATCAGGGGCGGCGACACCCCGCCGCAGGGCGTGCCCGCATACGGGGCGACGCCGTCGCCGGGCTCCACCCCCCATCACCAGCCGCCCGTACGGTGGCCGGGCGCCGGGCACCCGCCGCCGGAGTCGGATCAGCCGCCCGCGGACGACGCCCCCACCCGGGCGGTGCGGATGCCGTCGGACACGGACGAACCGGGACAGCCGCCGCCCCGGCCCGACGACGAGACGCGGCCCATCAGGACCACGCCGCCCCCGGAACGGGACAAGGACCGGTAACCGCCCGCCCGTTGCGCCCACCCGTTGCGCTCCGTCACGTCGCCGGACCGGCACCGTCGCGTCCGCCGCGTCCGCACCGTCACGTCCGCCGCGCCAGCCCCGTCCCCTTCGCCGCGTCCAGCGCGTACACGCACCGGTCCTTGCTGCACGCGTAGACGACGCCCGCGACGGCCACCGGCGTACCGGTGATCTCGCCGCCGGTGGCCAGCTTCCAGCGCAGCTGGCCGCCCATCGCGTCGAGCGTGTAGAGGCAGTGGTCGGCGGAGCCGAAGTGCACCCGGCCGTCCGCCACGACGGGCGCGCCGATGACCTCGCCGCCCGCCTGGAAGCGCCAGCGCGGCGTGCCCGTGACGGCGTCGAGCGTGTAGAGGGCCTTACCGCTGCCGAGGTGTACGGCGCCGTCCGCGACGAGCACCGGTTCGGTGGACTGCCGGGCCTCGGTGGCGATGCGCCAGCGGTCCCGGCCGTCGGCCGTGTCGAGGGCGTAGACCGTGCCGAGGTAGTCGGCGAGGTAGAGGCCGCCGCCGGTGACCGCGGGGCCGGGCGCGTACGCGGGCCGGCTGAGGAAGGCCGCGGGCGCCTCGAAGTGCCAGCGCACCTCGCCGCGCGCGATGTCGATCGCCAGGACCCGCGTCCCCGCGGTGACGTACACGGCGCCGTCCGGGGCGGGCAGGAGCCGCACCGGGACCCCGCCGCAGGAGGCCGGGTCCCCGACCGGGTACGACCAGCGTTCGGCGCCCGTACGGGCCTCCAGGGCCTTCAGTCGCCCGTCGGCCCAGACGAACACCGTGCCGTCGTGGACGACCGGCCCCAGGTCGGCGGTCTCGAAGTCGGTCTGTACGCCGCCGGTCTCCCACAGCCGCTCGCCGGTGCCGGCCTCCCAGGCCTGGACGCCGCCGCCGCGGGTGCCGGTGACGACGGTGCCCCGGTCGGCCTTGAGGGCGTAGATCCAGCCTTCGCTGCCGAGCCGCCAGCGTTCGGTGCCGTCGGCCGCGTCGAGCGCGTACAGGCTCGGTCCGTCGGAGGCGTGGATACGGCCGTCCGCGACGGCCATGCTCCAGGCCACGTCGCGGGTCTTGAACTGGCGCCGGCCGCTGGCCACGTCGAGGGCGTGGACCTCGAAGGACGTCACGTACAACAGGTCGCCGGCGACCGTGGGCGTGCCCCACACGTCGTTCGACATGCGAAAGCGCCAGGGGCGCCAGCGGGGCGGGGCCGCGCTGTCCGCGCCCGTGGCGGCGGGGTGGCCGGAGCCGTGCCCCGCAGCGCCGCCCTGCTGCGGCAGGCCCGCGGGCGGATCGGCCTCGTGGGGGCCGGGGGCGGCGACCGGCGCGCCGGCGGGCGGGCGGACCCAGTCCGTCGCGGGCGCCTGGGCGCGCGGCTGCGGCTGGCCGCTGTCCCCGGCGCGGGGCCCGGGACCTATCGGTGCGGAGGTGCCGGCGAGGCGTACGGAGCCGTCCGGTACGTCCGCTTCGGGCAGGCGTGCCGGTACGGGCGGGGCCGCGGAGACCGGCGGCGCGGCGGCGACCGGTCCGGCGGGCGCGGCCTGCGGCAGGTGCGCGCCGCCGCGCGGGTCGGCGCCGCGGCGCGCTCCGGGACCGATGCCCGCGCCGCCGGCCCAGCCG